>JAZULN010000076.1:0-52252 GCA_045603125.1 Clostridia bacterium
TGCACGACCAAGCTGGCTAACCTGAGTATCCTTTAATTCAAGTCCGAGATCTGATGAAATCACCTGACCGCCGGTCAAAATTGCGATATCTTCAAGCATTGCCTTTCTTCTGTCGCCAAAGCCCGGGGCTTTTACCGGAACACATACAAATGTACCTCTTAGCTTATTTACAATCAATGTTGCCAATGCTTCGCCTTCAACATCTTCTGCAATAATTACAAGCTTTTTACCCATTTGAACGATTTGCTCTAAAAGTGGCAGGATTTCCTGAATATTTGTAATCTTTTTATCTGTGATTAAGATAAATGCGTCATCTAAAACTGCTTCCATCTTATCGGTATCTGTTACCATATAAGGTGAGATGTAACCACGGTCAAATTGCATACCTTCAACGATTTCTGAATATGTTTCAGCAGTTTTTGATTCTTCAACTGTGATAACGCCATCTGCTGTAACCTTTTCCATTGCATCGGCAATCAAGGCTCCAACTTCTTCGTTAGCCGCTGAAACTGATGCAACTCTTGCGATATCTTCCTTGCCTGATACTTTTCTTGCTTTTTTTAGAAGCTCTTCTACAGCCTTATCGATTGCCTTCTGGATACCCTTTCTTACGATCATCGGGTTTGCACCGGCTGTAACATTCTTTGCACCTTCTCTAACTAACGCTTGCGCCAAAAGAGTTGCGGTGGTAGTACCGTCACCTGCGATATCGTTTGTCTTTGTTGCAACTTCCTTTACAAGCTGTGCACCCATATTTTCAAATGGGTTGTCAAGCTCGATTTCCTTTGCGATTGTAACACCATCGTTTGTGATTAGCGGTGCTCCGAATTTTTTATCCAATACAACATTTCTGCCTTTAGGACCTAATGTAATTTTAACAGTATCTGCAAGCTGGTCGATACCGCTTTGTAAGGCTCTTCTTGCCTCTTCGCCAAATAATATTTGCTTTGCCATATAATCTACTTCCTTTCGATATTATAAAACTATTGCTAAAATGTCTGATTGTTTTAAGATTGTGTATTCTTCGCCGTCTACCTTAACCTCTGTGCCGGCATACTTTGAAATAAGTACCTTATCTCCAACCTTAACTTCCATTTTAACTTCATTTCCGTCAATCATACCGCCAGGGCCTACCGCTATAATCTCTGCGATTTGTGGCTTTTCCTGAGCTGCACTTGTTAAGATAATTCCGCTTTTGGTTGTTTCCTCAGCCTCAAGCATCTTTATTACAACTCTGTCTTGTAATGGTTTAATATTCATAAACTTCTCCTCCAAACTAAAATTATTAGCACTCTTACCTTTTGAGAGCTAATTATATTATACTCTTTTTTAATTTATAGGCAAATATACAATTTTGTTATGAGAGTCTATTATTTTAAAATATCTCTCATATTCTTCCATTATCTTCCACTTTCTCTTAATTTCTTTATTTAACTCGTGAAATCCTCGATGATGCCTATTCCCTCCTCTAAAGTTTTAACAAAAACGCCATCTTTCAGGGCTTTTATATCTTCCTCGGGGAAAAGCTTTTCCGAAATTTTAACCGACTCCAAAATAACCTGCTCATTATCAATTATCATATAAAATTTCAGCGAATCATCCTTTAAAATCACGGTATAGCTCTCGGGTACAATAACATCACCCTCCTCCGATACTCTTTTTATATCGGGGGTGGGGAGTTTTTCTTCCTCTGTCTTTGTTTTTCTTTGGGGAGATGTGTCTATTCTTAAAAATGTAAAAGAAACTATTACAAGAAGACAAATTAGTGCTGTTACCAAGAGATTTCTGTTTTTTTCCTTCATGGTTTATCCTCCGAAACTTCCTTTTTAATGATTTTCCCCCAAATTGTTAAAAGGTATACATTATTTGGAAATTTCTTTGTAATAATTTGTAATAATTTTGTTGTTGAAAAAAAATGCTAATTGTAATATAATATAATAAGATTACTATAGTTTTATATTGAATGACAAATGTAAGAGGTGATAGTATGGCGGGTAAGAGAGCGAAAAAAAGGTCACAAAAAACCCATAAGCCCCATAAATCCCACGACGGATTAAAAAGATTTTTACTGGTCTTTTCACTAATCCTATGTATTGTAATTGTTATCGGTGTCGGTATCTTAATCGGAATGTATACTTCCGCCGTATCGGAAATTAAGTCTATGAATGTCCGAAACCTTGCCCTTAACTATTCGTCGGTTATCTATTATATCGACGAGGACGGCAACGCCGTGCCGATGGAAGAGGTATTTAACGACGGAAACCGTATCTGGCTAAATTCCAACGAAATCCCGACGGTTATGAAGGATGCAATCGTTGCTATCGAGGACGAGCGTTTTTATGACCATAACGGTCTTGATATGAAAAGAACAACCGGTGCGTTTTTCGGTTGGGTAAAGGCGAAGCTTACCGGCGGCACAACGTCCTATGGCGGCTCTACCATAACCCAGCAGGTTATTAAGAATATCACAAACCAGAAACAAAAAACCGCCGCAAGAAAGGTAAAGGAGATGCTTTTGGCGATAGCTTTGGAAAAGGAGCTGTCAAAAGACGAAATCCTAACAATATACCTAAATATCATTTACCTTTCCAATAACTGCTACGGCGTTGAATCGGCGTCGAATATGTACTACAGTAAACCCGCAGCCGAGCTTACCCTAAATGAGGCGGCAGTTATTGCCGGCATTACTCAGCGGCCTGAGTATTATAACCCGATCAAGAATCCGAAAAACTGTAAATATAAGCGAGACCTTGTGTTAAATAAGATGTACGAGCTTGGTAAAATCAGTAAAGAGGATTTAGACCGCACCCTAAACCAGGATCTTGACCTTCACGAAAATGCACTGGCGCGAAAAGCCAAGGTATTTTCATACTTTACCGACAACCTCTTAAACGAGGTTATTGAGGATTTGCAAAAAGAATGCGGTTACTCAAAAGAGATGGCAGACCATCTTGTTTATAGCGGTGGACTTAGCATTTATTCTACCGTTGACTATAATATTCAAGCTACTCTTGAAAAATACTATGAAAATGAATCGAATTTCCCTAAAACCAAGAAAAAAGCCCAATCGTCTATGATAATTTTAGACCCGTATACCGGCGAGATTAAGGCTTTGGTTGGAGGAATGGGAAAGAAAACCGAAAGCCGCGGCTTAAACCGTGCAACCCAGTCCTTCCGTCAGCCCGGCTCGTCAATCAAGCCGATTTCGGTTTATGCACCGGCATTGGAGGAGGATTTGATAAATCCTACAACAACTGTTTTGGATGCACCGATTAAGATCGGTGACTGGGCACCCAAGAACTCATATTCGGGTTATAAGGGAACAATGTCTATAAAACGTGCGGTGCAGATTTCTGCAAACACTGCCGCTGTTCGGGTTTTGCAGGAACTTACGGCTGGAAAAAGCTACGACTATCTGACAAAGAAGTTTGGTTTATCCAGTATTTCAAATGAGGATAAGATATCTTTGGGAGCACTCGCCCTCGGCGGATTAACAAAAGGTACTACACCCGAGGAGATGGCGGCAGCCTATGCAACTTTCGCAAATGGCGGAAAATATATAAAGCCATATAGCTACACAAAGGTTGTTGACCATTCAGGAAATGTTTTACTTGAAAAATCAGGCAAAGGTAAGCAGGTAATAAAGGAATCAACTGCCTTTCTTATGACCACGCTTTTATATGATGTAGTAAACACATCATCGGGTACAGGTAAAACTGCCAAGGTTTCAGGAATTCCCACCTACGGCAAGACCGGTACTTCAAACGACAGCCACGACAAGTGGTTTATCGGCTTTACCCCATATTACGTTGCCGCAACCTGGTATGGCTTTGACCAGCCCGACGACGTAACCAAATACGGAGTATCAAGTTCTATTGCCCCACGAATCTGGGGTGCGGTAATGAACGAGGTTCATAAAGGATTAGATGAAAAAGAATTTGATATCCCTGATTCTGTTATCAAAAAAGGCGACAACTACTATGCAAAGGATTCTACCTTGAAGATGAGCTACTCACATATCGGTGAGCACGCCCCAAAAGTAGAGGAAGAAGACGAGGATGAACCGATAGACATTGAATCAGATGAAAAGAAGGAAGAGGAAGGTGAATCTTCCGGCGAAGACAAACCGTCTGGTGATGATAAGCCGTCTGATGATAAAGAAGATGAAAAACCAACAGAGACCACACCACCCGATGATACCGACGACGGTATAACATCCCTGGATTAAATATATAATAAAAAAGGAAGTGAAGAACATGGATACAGCGAGTATTAAACCTGGCGGGCGAAGTAGGATTTACGGGAATCTGTATCCTGTTTTTTCGTAAATCTTCTGGTTTCCGCCCTATTTATAAAAACTAAATAGGAGGAATTTACATTGAATAATATTACCATAGAAGACATCCAAGAGATGATTAAAAACAAAGAGTATAGACTACTAAAAGAAATCTTAAACGATATGAATCCGGCGGATTTGGCGGGAATATTTGAAGATCTTCCCGAAGAATCATACCCGATACTTTTTAGAATCCTTGCAAAAGAGCTGGCGGCAGAGGTTTTTGTCGAGTTAGACTCAGACACCCAGGAGCTTTTGATTTCCGGCTTTAGTGATAACGAGTTAAAAGAGGTCTTAGAAGAACTTTATATCGACGATACCGTTGATATTATCGAGGAAATGCCGGCAAATGTGGTAAAAAGAATACTTCGCCACTCAGATAAAGAGGCAAGGCAAAGTATCAACCAGATTTTAAGGTATCCGAAAGATTCTGCCGGAAGCATTATGACCATCGAGTTTATCGACCTTAAGATGGATATGACGGTAGAAGACGCCTTCACCAGAATCAGGCGTATTGCCATCGACAAAGAAACTATCTACACCTGCTATGTAATAGATAAAAACCGAAAGCTAATCGGGTTGGTGTCGGTAAAAGACCTGCTCTTAAACGACTATTCCTCAACCATTGAGGAAATTATGGAAACCAACGTAATCTATGTAAACACATTAGACGATAAAGAAGAGGTTGCCCAAAAGTTCTCAAAATACGACTTTTTGGCACTCCCGGTTGTTGATAATGAAGGCAGACTTGTGGGGATTGTCACAGTCGATGATGCTATCGATGTCATCTTAGAAGAAAACACCGAGGATATCGAAAAGATGGCGGCTATGACCCCGACCGACAAGCCCTATCTTCAAACAGGCATATTCTCCACCTGGTCAAAGCGAATACCATGGCTTATGCTTCTTATGCTTTCTTCCACCTTCACCACCATAATTATCGGCGGATACGAAGAAAAACTGGCAGCCTGCACAGTTTTGACAAGCTTTATACCAATGTTTATGGGAACTGCCGGAAACGCCGGAAGCCAAACTTCGGTTGCAATTATTCGTGCACTTTCCTTAAACGAAGTGGAGTTTCGTGATATCTTTAAAATCATGTCAAAGGAGCTTTTAGTATCGATTCTTTGCGGCGTAGCTTTATTTATCGTAAACTTTATAAAACTGATGATTTTCGACCAGGTGGGTCTTTCAATATCCTTTGTGGTTAGTTTAACACTTTTATCGACTGTGGTTCTTGCAAAATTCACCGGCTGCATACTGCCGCTTTTGGCTAAAAAAATCGGCTTCGACCCGGCGGTTATGGCAAGCCCCTTTATTACCACAATAGTCGATGCTATGTCATTAATTATCTACTTTAACATCGCGGTCAGGGTTTTAGGAATTTAAAAGGAGAATTTTATGTTTGATGCAAAAAAAGTCAAAGACCAATGTGTCTTGTGGATAAGAAATTTTTTTGAAGAAAACGGCAAAGACTGTAACGCCGTGATTGGAATCTCCGGCGGAAAAGACAGTTCGGTTGCAGCGGCACTTTGCGTTGAAGCCTTAGGGCGTGACCGTGTAATCGGGGTTTTAATGCCAAAAGGCGTTCAGGCCGATATCGACTGTGCATATAAGTTAGTAAATCATTTAGGGATACGTCACTTTGAGGTGAATGTTGAGGATGCGGTTTTGGGGATTTTAAATAACCTTCCAAAGGATATTGAAGTCCTCGACCAGACTAAGACAAATGTACCGCCAAGAATCAGAATGACCATGCTTTATGCAATCTCACAAAGCCTAAACGGTAGAGTAGTAAACACCTGTAACCTCTCGGAAGACTGGGTGGGCTATTCCACACGCTATGGAGATGCGGCAGGCGATTTTTCGCCTTTATCTCACCTGACCGTTACCGAAGTCAAGGAAATCGGCAAAATTTTAGGGCTACCCATAGATTTAGTCGAAAAAACGCCTATAGACGGACTTTGCGGCAAAACCGATGAGGAAAACCTGGGCTTTACCTATGCGGTTTTGGATAGGTATATAAGAGAAGGTAAAATTGATGACGAAAAGACCCGGGAAATTATAGATAGAAAGCATAAGGCAAATCTTTTTAAGCTACAGATTATGCCATCATTTAAACCCGAGATATAAAGGATATAATAAGGCTCTTGCAAATCTGCAAGAGCCTTTTAATCTCGTTGGTTTTCGATTTAGGAAAATTATTTTTCATCGTCAATGTTCTTTAACGCTACTCTAACCGCTTCAACAACAAAAGCCGTAAATGTACAATTTCTTCCTTCAATAGCTTTTTCCACATTATCAATTACATCGTTGGGAAATCTTATGCATTTATTTGTTGTTGGTGGAATAGAAGGTATTTTGAATTTTTCCATGCAATCACCTCCGCAATACGATTATATATAAATATATTCTTATTGTATGCATAACAAACGTATTGCAATATGGTAAATTATATGGTATACTCATAATAAAAATATCCCCGAATAAAATCACATAAATTCAGAGATACTATTTTTTAGAAAGGAAGGGATTATATGAAAAGATATGTAGAAATTACCGACCTGTTGGCACGGGAGGTGCTGGATTCAAGGGGAAATCCTACAATTGAGGTGGAGGTTGCGGTAGAAGATCAATGGCTTGGCCGTGCCATTGTACCGTCGGGTGCATCGACAGGAATTTTTGAAGCCACCGAGCTTCGTGACGGGGAGGTAAACCGTTATGGCGGAAAAGGTGTAAAGCGGGCGGTGAGCCACGTAAACGGTGAGCTGGGGGATGCCATAATCGGTATGAACGTCTTTGACCAGAGGGCAATCGATCTTAAAATGTGTAGCTTGGACAACACCGCCAATAAGGGCGAGTTTGGTGCAAACGCAATACTTGGCATTTCTTTAGCCGTGGCTCATGCCGCCGCAAACTATCTTGGGATGCCGCTATACCGATACCTTGGCGGGGCAAATGCCCATCTTCTCCCGACGCCTATGATGAATATCCTAAACGGCGGCGCTCACGCAAACAACAACTTAGACATTCAGGAATTTATGATAATGCCGGTTGGTGCACCGTCATTCTCGGAAGGACTTCGTTGGTGTTCAGAGGTATATCACCACTTAAAGAGTGTTTTAGGAAAACAAGAGATGACCACAGCGGTGGGTGATGAGGGCGGTTTTGCCCCTAACCTTTCAAGTGATGAAAAGGCACTGGACCTCATCCTTGAGGCGATAAAAAATGCAGGATATCGTGAAAGAGAAGATTTCGTGATTGCAATAGATGCGGCAAGCAGTGAATGGGCACAACCCGACGGGTCATATAAGCTTCCAAAATCCGGGATTATAAAGACCTCCTCCGAGCTTGTGGATTATTGGGAGCGACTGATTGAGGATTACCCCATAGTATCTATTGAAGACGGGCTTGGCGAGGAGGACTGGGACGGCTGGCAGGAGCTTACCCGTCGGCTCGGAAATAAGGTACAGCTCGTGGGAGATGATTTATTTGTCACTAACACCGACCGCTTAAAAAAGGGAATAGACCGAAAGATTGCCAACTCAATCCTTGTAAAAGTAAACCAGATTGGGACTCTTACCGAAGCACTAGATGCTGTTGAGATGGCAAAAAAAGCCGGATATACCGCAGTAATCTCTCATCGAAGCGGCGAAACCGAAGACACAACAATCGCAGATATATCGGTGGCTCTGAATTCGGGTCAGATAAAAACCGGTGCACCGGCAAGGGGCGAGAGAGTGGCAAAATATAATAGGCTCTTAAGAATCGAGGAAGATTTGGGGCTCGGTGCAAGATATCAAGGGGAAATCCATGGTTGATCCTTTTTAGGATATCACAAAAACTAGCTATATCAGAGTTTGAAAAAGGAAGTTATATTTTGATAATTTAAATTCGTCGGCGTACAAGGGTACGATAGAGTTTTAAATTGGCAAAAAGCAAGCAACGGCAAGAAATCTTAAGAGATTTCTTGCCGTTTTATAGTTGAATTTTAACATATTCTATTTTTCATTATTAAGTAACCCTCTTGCGTTAGAACGACTTTTTCGGACTCTGACAGGCTTAACGCCTGTTTTTTCTTCTTATTATTAAAATTCCGGTTATTATTAAAATCGAAGCCGGAAAAAGTCCGGCAGTCAAAAGTCCCGCCTTAAAACTTGTAACCTCCGACACTCTTGCCACAACCTCAGGACCGATTGAACATCCCAAATCCCCTGCCATGGCAAGGATTGCAAACATAGCAGTTCCACCCATCGGAAAGCTTTTTGCACCAAAGCTTAACACCACCGGCCACATAACCGCCATTGCAAAGCCGCAAATTCCGCATCCCAAAAGGTTTACGTATGGGTTTTTAAATACTGTTGCGATAATATAACTTAAAACCCCAAGGCCGGAATAAAACATAATGCTCTTTTCGATTCCGAATTTCCCGCCGATTTTCCCGTATAAAAGTCTTGAAACCCCCATAAGTACCGCAAAAAAGCAAGGGCCTAAAATATCGCCTACGTTTTTCGATACTAAAAGAGAATTTTGTGCAAACATAGACGCCCACTGTGCCATTGCCTGTTCACCCGCACCCGATGATAACATCAGTGCCATTATGAGCCAGAAAGTGAGGGATGTGAAAATATTTTTCCCGCCTTCTCTTTTTTCAACCTTATCGTCAAGGCTTACAACCGGGGTTTTGGTAAAAACTAAAGCGGTTATAATCGGGAGTAACGCCCACCAAAAGCATAGATACCGCCAGTTTTCAACACCGAATATGTTAAAATAAAGTGTTGCAAATAATACGGTATAAACATGCCCCCAGCAGTAAAAGGAGTGCAAAAATGTCATAGACGACACCTTCCCCTCGCCAGGCAATGCCTCGATAATCGGGCTTAGGATTATCTCTGAGAGTCCGCTTCCCACAGCATAGCACACGGTTGAGATTATAATACCCCAATAGGGGTCTATAACAAAGGGAAGAATCCCCATCAGGATAAACCCTGCCGCTGCCGTCACCTGCGACGCCACCATTATTTTTCGGTATCCTATTTTTGATATATACCTTGCCCCAAAGAGGTCCACCAAAATCTGTGCACCAAAGTTCACCGTTATAATCGATGCCAGCTCTGACATTGTTATCCCAAAACTATTTGAAAATACCACAAAGAGCAGCGGTGCAAAGTTCACTATCACCGCCTGAGTTGCATAGCCTGAGTAGCAGCCGAGCTTAGTTGTTTTATACGAAAATTTCATTTTCTACCTCAGAAACTGTTGTTTCTTCCTCTTAGAAGCGACATTCCATATTCCAAGTCAACAATCTCCCAGTCGAAGCTATAGTCCTTGACTCCGCTTTGGTTTAGCTGAATTTTTACTGTCTTATAGCTCTCCATAGGGATTTTTGATGTATAGCAGGCATTGTCGGTCTTATCGGTAATCAAAAACTCCAAAAAATCGTCTTCGAGTTTTCCGAACATTGCCGTCATATTGTCCATATTATCAGGTTTCTGCATTAAAATCAAAACCTTCAAAACCTCTATTACCTTATCAGAAAGCCCGTTTTCAAAAATTAAAATCTTCTCTAAAAGGCTGTTATAATCATAGACAAATCTTAGGTTATATCCTTCTAAATTCTGAAGCTCACCCGACTCTTTTGAGGTCTTTTTTATATCGTTATATAGTTCCATTTTCTTTTTTTCGCTACTGCATGGCGAAAAGGACATCATAAGCGACTTTTCCTCGTCGTGATATAAAAGTGGCATGGGCATGAGTGCTCTATGCTGGCACTCGGGGCATTGGAAAATGTTTAGTTTTCCCTTTAATAAATCACTTTTCAAGTCCTGACTATCCGACACAGTTATCGACTGCCACACAGTTATGTCGCTAACATTTCCGCATTTTGGACATTTAACTGTTTCTTTAGAATTTAAGCTCATTTTAGCTCCTCCTAATAAAAATCTGTTGGTATTATACATCATTTCTCTAAAAAAATCAACCCGAAAAGGGGAATATAAAAACCCTACACGAAAAAATCCGCCGTGTGGCGGATTTTTCCAAAGAGTGTAGCAACAACCGGGGATAGGAAGTATGGCATTTTGCAGTGGTGTTAGCCAAATCAAAGATTCGGAACACTCATTTATGGCCCTTATTCACCAAATCAAAGATTTGGATAAGTCGTTGCAGTGGCGTTACCCAAATCAAAGATTTGGAACGCTGTTGCATAGCCCTTATTCACCAAATCAAAGATTTGGATAAGGGCGTAAAAAAAGTGCACCAACAAAGTGATGCACTGAAAAATGCATACTTCCCTTTGTTACCACACAAATTCTTTCAAACACAAAACAGGTATGCAGAAATAGAGTATGCATTTTTACCATAGATAAAAATACACACCAATTTTGTGTTCAATTTTAAGAATTTATGTGGTAAGAGTATTTTATCACAAATTCCGGAATTAGTCAATAGGTTTAAAAGCCGTGACTTTCCTGAATTCAGGCAATATAAAAAGGAATACAACTAAATGTATTCCTTTTTTAGTCCGGACATTTTTCAGACGCTTTTCAGGGAATTGGAAAAAATGATTCAGAATGAAAAAATATAGCAAAAGAATTCCCTTTGCGGTCTGGACATTTTTACCATTGACTATCTATTATTCATCTCGGTATATTCGGTATGCTTTGCCACGTTTTTATATGCCGGACGGATAATCTTACCGGCATTTATGATATCTTCAACACGGTGAGCAGACCAACCCGAAATTCTTGCAATGGCAAAAATCGGTGTGAAAAGCTCAACAGGAAGTCCCAGCATATGATAGATAAATCCGCTATAGAAATCCACGTTGGCACTGATTGCTCTTGATCTCTTTTTTGACAAAAGCTCAGGTGAGATTTTTTCAATCAACTCATATAAAGCCAACTCTTCAAACTGATTTTTCTCTTCCGCCAATGGTTTTACCATTCTCTTTAGGATGTTAGTACGAGGGTCGGAGAGGGTATAAACTGCGTGACCCATACCATAGATAAGTCCTGATTTATCGAAGGCTTCTTTATTTAAAATCTTCTGAAGATATGCTCTTACCTCGTCTTCATCACGCCAGTCCTTAACATTTGCCTTAATATCCTCAAGCATCAGGCACACCTTTTTATTGGCACCGCCGTGACGCGGGCCCTTTAGTGAGCCGAGCGATGCGGCAATGGTTGAGTAGGTATCGGTTCCTGATGATGATACAACGTGGGTTGTGAAAGTCGAGTTATTACCACCGCCGTGCTCTGCGTGAACAACCATTGCAAGGTCCAGGATTTTTGCCTCGAGTGGAGTATATTTCTTGTCGGGGCGAAGAGTATATAAAATCGTCTCGGCAGTAGATAAGTCTGCCGGCGGAGTATGGATAAACAAACTCTCGCCGTGGAGATAATGTTTGCACGCCTGATAGCCGTAAACCGATAAAAGAGGGAATATGGCAATTAACTGCAAGCACTGTCTTAATACGTTGGCAACTGATGTGTCGTCAGGATTTTGGTCGTAAGCATACATTGTAAGCACACTTCTTGACAGGGTGTTCATCATATCATTTGACGGCGCTTTCATTATAATATCCCTTACGAAATTCGTTGGAAGTGAACGGTATTCCGCAAGCAAGGTTCTGAATTTTTTTAGTTCATCAGCAGTGGGAAGCTTTCCGAATAGCAACAGATATGTTACTTCCTCAAATCCGAAGCGGTCATCGGTTAGAAAGCCGTCAACGATTTTTTCAATATCAACGCCTCTATAATAAAGCTTTCCCTCACATGGCACCATTTCACCGTCGTCGATTGTATATGCCTTAACCTCACCGATTTCGGTAAGACCGGTTAAAACGCCTTTACCATGACGGTCACGGAGACCTCTTTTAACATCGTATTTTGTGTATAATTCAGGGTTTATCTGGCTATTTGAAAGACAAATATCTGTCAAGTTTTTTATATCTTCTGTTATCTCTGAAAAACGATTCATAAAAATCCCTTCCTTTCGGTTAATTTTATGCTATGTTCTTATTATACCATAAATTTCACTTCCTTACAAGTGATATAATGGTTAAATTTACAATCTTTCTATGGATTTTTTTATTGAAAATGACAAATTTAAACCAAGAGCGTGCAAATTTACATATCTTTTCAACATGTATTTTGCGTAAATTACCCGTTCTAATGCGGTTATTACATATTTGTCAGGAAGTCTTCCTGCAATTTTTGTCATTTCATTTTTCAAATCCGTATTTACTACCATCGTCTTGGCATCGTTTGAAATAAACATAATATCCCGCAAAAAACTTTCCCAAAGTTCTAAAATCAATTCAGCTCTTTCCTTATTATTTTCTAAAAATTCGCTTACCTGATAAGCAGAAATCTTATGCTTTGATAAAAGCGGAATAAGCATCCTGAAAGCTTCTTGTCGCAATGGCTCAAAGTCTGCATCATTTATTATATCTTCTGCGTTTTTAGGTATCCCTTGAGAAAATTTAACCAAAAAATCGATGTCAAGACCGAAATCTTCGAAATTTTCCTCGATATACCGTCTCATACTCTCCTCAGATAAGGGTGTGAACCGAACCTTGGTACATCTTGAGCAAACGGTTGGCAAAAGACCCGACGACGAAGTTGTAATTATTATAAACACCGCATACTCCGGCGGTTCTTCCAAGATTTTTAGCATAGCGTTTTGTGCCTCGTCGGTGAGGGCCATGCCGTCATCTATTATGTAAACCTTCTTTTCTGCTGAGAATGGCTTAATATATACATCTTTTGCCATTTCTCTCACCGCATCAACGCCGATACTTTTTTTATCTCCTGTTGTTATGTAAACTATATCAGGATTGGTGTCGCCATAAGATAACTTGCAAATTTCACAGTCACCGCAAGGGGCTGACTCTTTATTTTTACAGGTTAAGCTTGCTGCAAAAAGGCGTGCCGATTCCAAGACATTTAAACCCTCGGGCCCTTCAAAAATATAGGCTTGGTGGCTTATGCCATGATGAACTGTATTTATTAGTTCTAACATCAAATCGTCGTGGAATGTGTTATATCGGTACATCTTTTTTAATCCTTTCTATAGTTTTTTGATAATTATAACATCCGTCGGGGAGTTTGTCAACAACTGGCAAAATCCAAAATATTGTGGTGAAATCAACTTTTTTCTAAAAAAACCCCAATATATTCAAAAAAAGGCTTGCAATATATTAAAACTTATGATATAATGAAAAATGTAGAAGGAAATTACATTCTACCCTTTTATCCTATACATATCAAACTCAAAAAGCATCGCTTGCGATGCTTTTTGTTTTATCTTACGCTGATTTTCTTAGTTTTAAGGTAATCTTTTAATTCACTGATTTTAATCTCGTTAAAGTGGAAAAGGCTTGCCGCCAACACAGCATCAGCATATCCTTCCGAAAAGGCTTCATAAAAATGCTCTAATTTTCCGGCACCGCCCGATGCTATAACCGGTATATCCACCGATTCTGACACTGCCTTTGTGAGGGCGATATCGTAGCCGGCTTTTGTGCCATCGGCATCCATACTGGTCAAAAGTATCTCGCCGGCACCAAGGCGTGCCGCCTCTTTTGCCCATTCCAGCGCATCAAGCCCGGTATTTACTCTGCCGCCATTTAAAAATACTTCCCACTTATCGCCGTTTTTCTTTGCATCAATGGCACAAACCACGCATTGACTACCGAACTTCTTCGCCGCCTCGGAAATCAGGGCGGGATTTTTTATTGCCGAGGAATTTACCGACACCTTATCTGCACCGGCATTTAAAATCTCACGGAAATTCTCAACCGTTCTGATTCCGCCGCCGACAGTAAAGGGGATAAATACCTCTTTGGCAACCTTTTTTACCATATCTATAACTGTGCCGCGGTTATCCGACGAGGCGGTGATGTCCAAAAACACCAGCTCATCGGCACCGGCTTTATTATATGCCTTTGCTATCTCAACAGGGTCGCCTGCATCGATAAGATTTACGAAATTGACACCTTTTACGACCCTTCCGTTATTTACATCAAGGCAGGGTATAATTCTTTTTGCAAACATTCTGACCCCTCCTTTAAAGTTCCAAAAAATTCTTAAGGATTTTTAAACCCGTATCTCCGCTTTTTTCAGGGTGAAACTGTGTCAAAAAGATGTTATCACGTTCAGCTGAAACTGCGATTTTTTTGCCGTAAAGGGCAAAAGCCGAGACATCGTCAGGATCTTCCGGTTCAAGATAATATGAGTGGACAAAGTAAACATAAGGCTCACTCCCAAGGTCCTTTAGAATTTTTGAATCCTTATTCATTAAAAGATTATTCCATCCCATATGCGGGATTTTTAAGCCCTCGTCTTTTGGAATTTTTAAAAATTTTCCACCAAGAATTCCAAGACCTTTAACCCCCGGGGTTTCCTCGCTCTCATCAAAGAAAAGCTGCATACCAAGGCAGATGCCAAGAATGGGTGTGCCTTTTTTTACTACCTCTTTTATGGTTTCATCAAGTCCCGATTTATTTAATTCTGCCATGGCATCTCCAAAAGCACCAACCCCCGGTAAAATCACCTTGTCCGCCGATAAAATCGTGCTTTTTTCCGATGTAACTATCGACTCTGCTCCCAAAAAGTCCAGTGCGTTCTTTACGCTATGTAAATTCCCTGCACCATAATCTATAATTGCTAACATAAAATTTCTCCTAAAAAGCGGCGGAGTTTACCGCCGCTTTTATTTTATTCTGCCGGTGTTTCTTCCGTCTCAGTAGCTGCTTCCAGTTCTTCTTTTAATGCCTCTTCCTGGGCTTTTGCTTCAGCTTCTGCCTTTTCTTCTTCGATTCTTGTTTCAATATCCTTCTTTTCCATCTTGGCTCTTACTTCTTTCATCTTTGTTTCTTCTGTCACTTCATCGCCAAAACCATATTCTTCCTTAACTGATTCAAATCCCGATTCACCAACCAGCTTAAATAGTGTGATTTCATCGTAAACAAGCCCAAAAGGCATATCCGCTGTTACCGGATATTTTTTGCCTTCAACTTCAACTTCACTTACGCCGAATTGGGTTTTTAGAGTTTCAATGTCGATATTTGCAGAAATCGGCATCAAATATTGAACAACGTCAAAATAGCAATCCTCGGTCAAAGTATCAGGAAGGTTATATTGATATCTTAATGTTTCAAAATCAACGCCCTGCTCTTTGCAGAAATCCTTGATAGTCATTCCCGAAACGTTAGCATAGCCAAGGTTATTATAAAGCTCGGTATACTTATCCTTATTCTTTTCAACGTCCTTGTCCATCTTTTCTTTTGCGTAGCTGTTCGCCTCGTAAATCTCGATTAACGACTCTGCACCCAAAATGCTTGCTTTCTTTTCCGCAATTATGTCACAAACCACATACGCCAAAAGTCCTAAAATGGCGATTGCCATAATGATTACGGCAACAATCAAACCGGTTGCTGACTTCTTAGCCGGCTTTTCTTCCGGCACTTCGTCATATACTATTTCTTCTGCCGGCTCCTCGATAACTGCCTCTACAGTTTCTGCTACTTCTTCCACAATTTCTTCATTTTTGATTTCGTTTAAGTTTTCCATTTTGTTCTACCTCTTATTTTGTATTATTTTCTTTTGATTTTTCCATTTGTTTTCTCTCAATATCGGGTCTGATTTCCTTCCACTTGGTCTTATGTGTGACCTCTTCGCCAAAGCCATAGGCTCTTCTTAAGTCGTCAAGATTTAACTTCAAACCCTCTATTGTCAGTTCATCTCTTACCACACCCCAGGGCATATCCTCGGTGATTGGTATCTTTTCACCCGATGCCCTGACTACGAATTCCGGTATGCTATACATACTTTTAAATTCCTCATAGCTCATTTCATAGTCTTCGGCAACGTCCTTTACCGGTTGCAGGTTATATGCAACCTCCATAAAGGTGTCGTCGGGGATGTATTCGGGAATTTTGAAAGTTTCTCTATAAATTTCCATAGTCATTCGTGCTTCTTCAGCCTCGTCGGCTATGGTCATACCCGAAACATTCAAAAATCCCAAATTATTTAATCTGTTCGTGCCGTCTATCACAATTTCTATGGTTTCGCCACTTTTCTCGGCCTCAAGGCATTCAAGATAAAAATCCAGCATTGCCTCGCTGGCTCTTTCATGGGTTATCAAATCCTTTTTCCCACAACCTGAAAGCATTAAAGATGAGGCAAGAATTATAGCTCCCAAAGCTTTTATTCTCATTGCACATCACCTCCGGTTTCGGAAACTTCCGGCGGGATTTCGGCTACCGCATCCTGTGTAACAGGCTCAGCCGGCACCTCTTCCGGCACATTCTCTACAGTATCCCTGTTTTTTATCTTTTCCTCTTCTATAATCGGCCTTACCTCTTTATATTTGGTTGACAAGGTAACTTTATCGTCAAGGTTATATTCCTTTTTGAACTCTTCGAACTTGTCCGCCCCGACCAAAACTTCAAGGGTAAGTTCATCGTAAACTATACCCCAAGGCAGGTCCTCGGTAATTTCTAGTGTTACCGGCTCTTTTTTACCAAAGCATCCCTTCAAACTATCTAAAATATTACTTGGATTAGTTTTAATTTCGATAGAATCGGGAACTTTGAAGTTCTTTTTAAAGGTCACAAAGTCGGTTTCGCCCTCATCAATCACAAGCCGAACCTTAATCGGCATCATATTAAATGCCGCATCAAAATAGGTATCCTCCGGCATATCTTTGGGGAGTCCGTAGGTTTTTTTATAATCATCAAGGGTCATTTCTTCCTTGTCGGCCTGATCCTTTATGGTTATGCCAGACACGTTTTTATAACCCATATGGTTATATTTATTTATGCCCTCATACTTATCTTTATCAATTTCCTTGCCAAGCTTTTCTTCCGCCATATTTTCAAGGTAAATATCCAGCATCGAAAAGACCGGCTCCTTGGGTTTTGAGAAGATATTGGAAATAACCACTCCCAAAACTGCCGCCAAAACCACCAATCCGCCAAGAATTATCCATTTTTTAGACGTTTTTTTCTCCGGCTCAAACTCTATTTCAAGCTTTTTGCCGGCGGCGGAAACTTCCGGACCAACTGTCTTAAATTCGTCCATATCTTACCTCCCTTAAGGGGATTTTAAATCAATCTAAAATCCGTTTATTTAACCACATATAGAAGTATCGACAGATAATGACACACACTTCCGCCAAGGACAAACAAATGCCAGACAGAGTGCATGTACTTATATCTTTTTAAAACATAAAATATCACGCCCACAGTGTAGATAATTCCGCCAAGACCCAAAAGAATTACCCCCATCAGCGGGATGTTCTGAATTATTGGCTTTATGGTAAAAATAATCGCCCAGCCCATAACTAAATAGCAAACGAGCGAAAACTTTTTAAATCGCTCAAGGTCTATGGAGTTTAGGATTATCCCAATAACTGCCATACCCCAGATAATCCCGAACATTGTCCAGCCCAGAGCCTTATCAAGGGTTATCAAAAGGTAGGGGGTGTAGGTTCCGGCAATTAACACAAATATCGAGCAATGGTCGAATATCCGCATAACGGCTTTGCCCTTTTCACCCTGGACTATATGATAAACCATAGACATAGAATAAAGGATTATTAGCGATATCCCATAGACAAGCCCTGCCGCCAATGGGTATCCGCCGCCCCTAATGCTTCCAAATACTATTAAAAGGACAAGTGCCGCAATACTTAAAGCTACCCCCACACCGTGCGAAATCGAATTAAAAATTTCCTCGCCAAGAGTATATTTAGGTGTTTTTGACACTTTCTTTTTCATCATTCTGCTCCTCCGTTATTTTGTGATGTCATCCCGGAAGTTACCTTTACCTGCTCGGCATTTAAAACATAATCCTTCGCATCAATCCATCTTGTATCTTCGGTCATATCCTCAGGGATTCCGTATGGCTTTAACTCATCGAAAGTTTCTTGAAAACCATATACCTTCATCATAACACCGGTTGGAAGTTCAGCGTTCGGAATTTTAGTATTTACATCTTCCGGAAGACCTTTTTCCTCAATATATTTGGAAAGATCCTCATGACCTTCAAGCTTTGAGATAGTTTCCAATGTAAAGATATCGATTGAGTCGGTATATGTTGATGTCGGCCCGAAAGTATCAAGGCTCAAAGCATACTTTTCGGCAAACTCCTCAAAGGTCAAGCCTTCCTGCTCTGCCATAGTTCCCAATGTATCATCAAACTCTTCATAAGTGGTGTCGACATTTGGTGTAACAATTGTCGCATCATCGCCCTTACTCTGGATAATTCCCCAGACAGCAAGCCCTGAAAACGCTAAAATCACAACTCCGGCGATTACGTTAAATAACACACTACCCCCGGAAGCCTTCTTTTCTTCCTTCAAAACTTCACCGGTCTTTTTCTTTTTTGCTTGTCTTTCGCTCATAGTTATTTCTCCTTTCTTTCGCAAAAACCCTGAGATTTTTGCAAAGACTCCGTCTATAACTATATCATTTTGTTATTACGATTTTTAGAATAAATTATAAACAGTCTGTTAACTTTATCTGTCCTTATAAAGCTCGCAAGCCTCATAATAGGCTGACGGTATACCGATATCTATGATGTTTTCGTCTAATGTATGAGCATAAACGTCGGTGTGCTTGATAAGCCACGGAATGAAATATCCCGGTGCGTCGCTGTTATTACCTTCTGCTAAGTATTGCTTGATTAGTGCCAATGTGCTCTTTCTGTAAATATAAAATGGCGGAACACCATAGTGTGACTTTGGTTCCTGTGGCTTTTCTTCAAAGTCTGTAACCTTATTATTTTCATCTAATGAAAGCACACCCATCGAACGCAAGGTTTCGATGCTTTCAATATATTTTGCTGAAATCACGTCGCCGTCCTTTTCATCATATGTATCAAAAAGACACTGTAAAGAAAAATCAAAGATTACATCACTTGCCAATACAAAGATTTCATCGTCAATCTTTTCCTGATCTAAAACGAAGTTCATATCACCTATAGCACCAAGGCGGTTATCGTTGGTTGTTGTGCCGTCGTCTAGAACCTTAACCTTTTTTGAGCCTTTGTAGCCTTCTGCCCACTTTGTGAAGATATCGGCAAAAACGTGGTTTGTTATAATAAATACTTCGTCAATTCTCTTGATTTCCTCAATTTTGTCCATCAGGCGGTCGAGGATGGTCTTATTTCCCATGCTAAGAAGTGCCTTTGGTCTGTCCTTAGTTAAAGGATAAAGTCTTGTAGCGTAGCCTGCTGCCAATAAAATACATTTCATTTTAAATTCCTCCTAAATTATAAAAACATTAATGTTGATAAAACTGAAGTGTAAACGCTCTTGAAAGCATTGTCTTTACCCGACACGAACTCCACAAAGAATGCTCCGGTCTTTCCGGCTATAATATATAAATCAACACTGTCGCCCTGGGTATCTTTATACTTCATATAGTTTGCGGGGCAGCCGTTTACAGTTGTCGGATAGTTTTCCAAAACCTGAAGGCTTGAGTCTTCTGTTAAGAATTCGTGCTTACTCTTTACCAGCTCCTCAAAGGTCATATCGCCGTAGTCGATATCGGAAATCATAATGATTCCCATACCTTTTTCACTTGATGCTGATGACTGATTATCGATAAATACCATATCACCGAAGCTTGTATCTACATACCAGTCTTCAGGATACATTATAGCCATCTTCTGATTTGAAAATCTCTTATAATACTGAATATCAGGCTTCTTGGTTGAATCTATGCTTACCTTTCTTGTTGCCGCATCCCAACCAACTGTACTGTCCATCGCCTCAGCACAAAAACGTGCAGGCACAAAGGTGCGGTTTTCCAGAATCATAGCCGATGTATCCATAACGATATAGCGGTCATTGACTCTGAGTGTATTAGATCCGATTGTAAGTGCAATTTCCTTACCGTCCTTTTGAGCGGTGGCAGTTCTTAAAACCGGATCCCAATTTACAGTAGCTCCTAACTTTTCAAAAATTGCCCTTACCGGCACCATGGTTCTGTTATATAAAATTCTTGGTGCTGCGTCAAATAAAACAGGGGTGTTGTCCACGTCAACGGTAACATTTGCAAAGGCAGAAGCCGATGCTGAAAGTGTTGCCACTATTGTTAAAAGCGAAATTAGTTTTTTCATAGAGTATATTCCTCCTCATTATAAATTACATATATTTTATCACTAACTGGTGTAAATGTCAAACTAAATATAAGATTTCTTTCATATTTATATGGAGAAATAAAAAAAGCAAAAACCTTTGGTTTCTGCCCTTTTTAATACATTATTTATATTCCTCAACAAAATTTAGTACTTCTTCCTGATTTTTATTCTCGATTACAGATACTATAGTGTAATTATCCCCCATACCTTTTGAAATAATCATACACCCTTTTTCTTTTATTATCTGCACAGTGTTTGGTATCATCTTTTTTACCTTATCCTTTTCTATGCCCATCTCATATAATTTTTTCAATAAATTCCTCATAAAATTCTCCCTCCAATTAAAAAATGCGCCTATCAAAGATAGACGCATAAAAACGCAAACTCTGATAGTCGCTAAACCAATTTAAAAGAACAGGGCAATAGCATACTGAACCTTTAGAGGAGTTTGCATTTTTTACAAAAACACTCTAAAAATTTAGTATGCCAAAAAAGAGTATAAAAATACCCCGATTCTGAATTTTAAATTGGTTTAGCACATCTATAATATCATATTTTTTATGATTTTTCAATAGTTTTAAATAAAAAAAAGGCAGAAACCAAAAGTTTCTGCCTTCAGCGTGTCGATAAACCTATCGACACGCTGGCAGGCTTCGAAAAAGGAAGGTATATTTTTAGAACTTCAATTCGTCAGCGTACGATTGTACGGTAGAGTTGAAATTCTAAAAAAGCAAGCAACCGCAAGGGATTTTCAATAGCTCCCTTGCGGTTTTTTAATAATCTCAAATCAGATTTATATTTTGTTTTTGTTAATCATTGCTTGAGGTAGACCGACTTTTTCGACAGTCTAAAGGCAGAAACCAAAAGTTTCTGCCTTGATTTTCATAAAATGAGCAAGCAATAAGCCGGGTTCTGTAGTAGACGGTCATCTATCTGTGGCGAAGTGTTACCACTTCGCTCAAGCCATCATTCTGAAAACGCCGAGCAGGCTTAATTCTCAAGTCGATGTTGCTCCGGGTGGGGTTTACACCGGGGAGTCGTTACCTGTCCCCGTGTACGCTCTTACCGCACATTTCCACACTTACTTCCCGAGGGAAGCGTTTATTTTCTGTTGCACTATCCTTGGAGTCGCCTCCACCGGCCGTTAGCCGGCACCCTTGCTCTATGGAGCCCGGACTTTCCTCACGCAAAAATATTTCATTTGCCCGCAAACCGTCTCGCTTACTCAAGAAGTATAATATCACCAAAGCCTTAGTTTGTCAAGTTAAAAGATTAAGGATTGACGACGAAACCGAAAGAACCGTTAATATAAATAATGCAATAGCTCCCGTATGATTTTTTTCTCTTACCTGATATGCCCCAAAGCTAATTGATCTTAAAAAAGCCAAAAGAACCAAAACCGCAAGCACAATATAAATCATTTTGTGTCCCTCATTTCTTTATAATAAGACCTGTCCGTCTTATTGAAAAATCCACATCTACCTGAAACTCGGCATCTTTATAAGCCTTGGGCCAATCGAATTTTTCAAATTCACTGTAATTTATAAATTCCTTTTTTGCCCGTGTGCCAAAGCCCAAAATATCTGTCCCCAAATCTTTCGATGTCTTATATAAAAACTTTTCAACGTCTTTTTTAATATAACCTTCAATCCTTTTCTCATTCTTATAAATATCCTCTTCTAAAAGATAGTTCCCCGCCACCGAAACAAGGCTTCCTTCCATATTGATTTTAACATAAATTTCTGGTTTTTTGTCCTTAATTTTTAAGGAAATGGTGGGCGGTTTATATTGTCTGACCGTCATAACCATAGGCTCTTTAGGGTACTCCTCGCTATAGAATGTGTTATAGTTATAGATAAAACTTCCGTCTAGGATGTTATAAATCTCCGTTTCAACATTACTTAATTCTCCCACCATTTTATCCCCCGAAAATACCGCCGTACCCATTGCTTCGCTCTTGTTTTTCTTGTTTGCTAAAACCTCTCCCGCAACGTATTCTTCTTCCAGATATTCAAAACCGTCATAGTTAGTTTTGGGGTCAATTTGAGGAAGCTTTGTGTTTTCTTCCTGTGATTCATTACTTCCACTTTTCTGTCCCTTTTTGCCACCTTGCCCACTGCCCGACGTCGACTCTTTTGATTCCTTTTCCGGTTCTTTGCTCTTCGCCACAATTGGCAGACAAACGTCACGCTCATCAGAATTTATATAAAAATAAATATGCTGTGAAAAGCTTTTCGGCACATACTCCGCCGCTGTATTTTCAAAGATGAGCTGATAGTATTTTACCGGGTTTATTTCCATCTCAGGCTCCACCGACGCAAGGTATTCCTTTGCACTATCCTTTGCCACCGCTACATACATATTAGGTCTTAAGTCGGTACTTCTCACAACGGTATAGATAATATCATTTATCCCTTCCTTTGCTATTTCTTCAGAAACTACAATTATCTTTGTGTGAGATAGCTGAAACCTTTTGCTTAAAAGATTATTTGCAATATTTATCCCTGAATAGATGGTGGGTGCCTCCACAGTAATTAGCCCGAGAGTCTCACCGCCCGACCCTCCTTGTTCACTGCTGCCTCCACTAATCTGTGAAGGTTTTGCAAACTGCACAGAAATCTCATATTCATTCTCCTTCTCAGATTTGTCAATCCCAATTGCTACCACATATGCATAGTCGTTGGGTTCGGTGGCGTCATAACAACCGGATAGGGCAAGAAGGAGAATTAGTGTCCCTAATATGCTTAATATTTTCACTTACTCTTCCTTCTTTCTCTCTTTTTATAGTAATAAATCCCACCAACTCCTGCCGGTATTATAAACATCAGCGGGAAAATTATATTATAAATTTCGTATCCGTCACTAAGAAGGTTCACAAAGTTGGTAGGCACAAATCCAATGGATGCCGCAAGCAGTACCATAGGCAGAATTGTTTCTCTATAGTAGTCTGTCCTGAAGGTTTCTGAAAACGAATAGCATATTAAAAATAGGGAGAAGGATGCGTAAAGCATCATGGCTATTGACCATGTGAATTCAAAAAACGCCTCGAATCTCTGGAAATACTGCCCTACATTTACAATCCTCGCCAGCTGATAAATCGGTATTACAAACTCCTGCGAAATGGGGTATGGGTAGACAAGAGCGTATAGTAAAAGCATCACAGCCGCAACAAGTCCGCCTATTAAAATTCCATTAAATACGCTTCTTTTTGTGTCCCTTTTGTTTTTACAAAAGGGAGCAATAATATATATAGTCATAACATCAGCATAAATCGAGATACTCTTTAGTCCCGAAACAAAAACCCGCTTTGTTCCAGTTCCAATCAAAGGGAAAAGATTATTTAGATTTATGTCTGGAATTAGCATAATTAAAAATCCGAGCATTACAAATGCGGCAACAGGAACAAAGAGTGCGTGAACCCTGCAAATTGAGTAAATCCCCATAAATGCCGCAATAGAGATTGCAACCACAAAAAGAAGCATTACCATCGTTGTGGGTGTATTGGGAAGTAGGACCGTTCGTATACATTCAGAAAAAATCCGGATATTTACCGATAAGTTTATAATTAAGATAGAAATTAAAACAATACCGACCGCTATCCGCAGTGCTTTCCCGCCGACTTTTTCAGAGAGTTCAAAAATATTTTCCGACTGGGTTTTTCTATTTAACAGGTCTATCAAAAGATATAACAAAATAGCAACAAGGGACACATAAATCATTTCAATCCATGCTGCATTTCCCGAATTCATTACCATAAATCTTGGGTAGGTAAAGAGCATTTTTACCACAATCAGGTTTATAAAGGTGGCAGTCAACTCCTTACGTTCCAATTGAAAATTTTTATTCATACACCCACCTACTTTTTCTTGTTTAATTTCCATTTTTCGCTTACTTTTGGCTCGTTTTCACTATTTTTTGTATTTAAAAAGTCAGGCCGTTTTTCCCGCTTCCATATCGGGGACACAAAAACCGAATTGGTTACACTACCTGTTTTCCCTTTGGTTAGCGGTGCTAAGAATGGCACTCCAAAGCTCGTCTGTCCCCCTAAAATTACTGCGTATATAAACAATCCTAACGCAACACCGTAAAAACCGCAAAGTGCAGCTAAAACTATAAAAAATATTCGTAAAATTCTGTAGCTCCAGCCCAGGGAATAATCGGTGATGGCAAAAGATCCTATTCCTGTTAAGGCAATTATAATTATCATAATAGGACTTACAATCTTTGCACTAACCGCCGATTGACCAAGTATCAAACCGCCCACTATACCTAAGGTTGAGCCGATTGGTCCCGGCATTCTGATTCCTGCCTCTCTTATCATTTCAAAGGAAAAATCCATTAGCAAAAGCTCAATAATACTGGGAAATGGAACATTTTCTCTTGCGGCACTTATTGCAAAAATCAGGAATGTTGGCACCATTTCCTGATGAAAAAGCGTTATAGCAAGATAAATTGAAGGCAACAACAGGGACACAAACATGGCAAGCATTCGAATTATTCTTGTCATATTAGCATAAGGTGACCGCATATAGGCATCTGCTGCTGTATGCATAAGCTCAAAAGCGTTTGTAGGAAATATTAAAGCACGTGGACTTCCATTTAAAATCAAGGCAACTCGACCCTCCGACAAGGCTCTTGCAACTCTATCCGGCCGTTCTGTACCTAAAATATGGTTGGTTATCATTAGGCTTTCTTCCTCAATTAAAAGAGAAACTTCCTCAACCGCCACAACATAGTCAATATCTATGCCGCTTATCCGCCTTTCCACTTCAGAAACCAGCTCATCGTTGGCAATATCGGAAATATACATCAAAACCCCTCGGGTTTTGCTTACCTTTCCCACCTGAACCCCCTTACAAATGAGCTTTTCATTCTTTATAATCTTTCTGACAAGTGCTGAATTAGTCCTGATCATCTCGCCAAAGGCCTCTTGAGGACCATAAATTGACTGCTCATTTTCCGGCTTATCTATGCTTCTTGTACCCCATTTTCTTACGTCAATTGCAAATCCTTTGTCAACACCTTCCACAAATAGTCCACAACTTCCGAAATTAACCTCGTCTATAATCGTTTCAAACTCCGATTTTGTCGAAATTTGACTGTGGGACACTAAATGTTCCATAATATAATCGGAGGTTAATGGAATTTTTTCCTTTGATAATAGGGGAAGTTTCTGAAGTGTTTCTACAACTGCCAAATCCACTGCTTGGGTATCTACCATACCATCATAAAACACCAAAAACGCCCGTATATCCCCTTTTAACTTAATATTTCTGATTACAACATCATTATTTTGAGGATACGAAAATCTTTTTTTAATATATTGAAGGTTTTCATCATAGTTTTTTGATACCTTTTCCTCCTTTTTATCATAGTCTTCATATCGCACATCATATCCAATGTGCTCGTCTTTGTCTTCTATTATAAAGTTTTCTCTTTGGGATGGAACCTCAAATGTAAATAACTTTTTTATAAAATTCTTCATTAAATATTCCTCTTTTTGTGTAGTTTATCGATTATTCTTTCCTGTTTTTGCTAAAATATACATTGTTTCACGTGAAACACACAATTTGTCGAAAAAATTTATTAAAAAATATAAAAATGTTTCATGTGAAACATTTACATTTTAAAAATTTGTGGTATAATAGGTATATAGGTAGATATTCTACTGTAATTTAATGTGAAAATTAAAGAAAGGAATATTTGTATGGGCAAGATAATTGCTATAACAAATCAAAAAGGCGGCGTCGGGAAGACTACCACTTCGGTAAATCTCGCAGCTTGCCTTGCTCATAAGAACAAAAAAGTACTTATGATAGATTGTGACGCCCAAGGCAATGCAACCAGTGGACTTGGAATAAATCCTAGGGAAGTAAGCCTTTCTATCTACGATTGTCTTGTGGATTCGTCGAAAATTAACGAGGCTATTATTAAAACCAAATACAAAAATCTGTCGGTTTTACCATCAAGTCCTGACCTTTCGGCAGCCGAGATTGAGCTTGCATACGAGGAAAATCGTGAAGTTTTTCTTAAAAATGCTTTAAAATCAATAAAAAACGACTATGATTTTATCATAATAGACTCACCGCCCGCCCTCGGTATGCTCACAATCAACATTATGACTGCTGCCGATTCGGTAATTATACCAATACAATGCGAATATTACGCATTAGAGGGTCTTACACAACTGATTGACTCGATAAAACGTATCAAAAAAGCCTTTAACTCCGAGCTCCAAATCGAAGGAATTGTTGCCACAATGTATGATAAACGCACAAATCTTTCGGCACAGGTGCTTGATGAAGTTAAAAAACACTTTCCCGACAAGGTTTACAGAACCTATATCCCAAGAAATGTGCGTTTATCAGAAGCACCGAGCTTTGGGCTTCCTATTATAAAATACGACATTACATCCTTGGGGGCTCAAGCATATTTCTTGCTTGCAAAGGAAGTAATTGAGGCAAATAAATAAGAATGAGGTGATTTTATGGCTAAAAAAATGGGGCTTGGAAAGGGAATTGGCTCACTTTTTCCTGAAGAATCCTTATTAACCCCCGAAAATGGCGTGCTTGAGCTGAAAATTTCTCAGGTAGAGCCAAACAAAAACCAACCTCGTAAGACATTTGACACAGAAAAGCTGGAAATCCTAGCAGATTCAATTCGCCAACATGGTTTAATTCAACCTATAATCGTTACTAAAAATGACAACGAAACCTACACAATCGTTGCAGGCGAAAGACGTTGGCGTGCGGCAAAAAAAGCCGGTCTTACCACAATTTCTGCGGTAATTAAGGACTATTCCGACCAAACGGTTACCGAGGTTGCACTAATAGAAAACCTTCAAAGAGAGGACTTAAATCCTATTGAAGAAGCACTTGGATACAAGGATTTATCCGAATCCTACAAACTGACCCAGGAGGAAATCAGTAAAAAGGTAGGCAAAAGCCGAAGCGCTATTGCAAACTCCATGCGTCTTCTATCCCTTGAGCCGGAATTCCAGAAAAAACTGATATCCGGTGAGATTTCTGAAGGTCACGCAAGGGCTTGCCTTGCATTAGAAGGGTATCCATTACGGGAATTCCTTATAAACAGAGTTATTGAAGACGAGTTGAATGTACGTCAGACTGAAAATCTGGTGAAGGAACTTCAAAAAGAACCAAAAGCACCCCGCCAGAAAAAGCTTTCGGCATATGATATCGAACTAACCCGTATACAATCCGACCTGGAATCCCATTTCGGAACTAAGGTAAAGATCTCCCACGGTAATAAAAAAGGTAAAATTGAAATTGAATATTATGGTAATGATGATTTAGACAGAATTCTGAATTTATTAAAATAATTACCATATTTTTCCAATTTTACATTTTTCGACAAGAAATCGACCCCCAAAATTGAGTTTTAAACACAATAAAAAGACTTTTTGGAGTAGTAATATGGAAAAATGGATTTTTTTATTACAGCTTAATTTTGGGCGTATTTTAAAAAGAGGTGAATTTTTTTGAAGAAAGAAAATCTTTCATTATTTATATATACATCACTTATCTTCATTGTATCTATCGCTATGATTTTAATTGCCTTTGTCGGGCAGAATAATATTGACAAACTCCAGAACTCGGGAAGCTCTCTTACTAACCGTGTTCATGAACTGAGTGATGCAAACGGCAGACTTTTAAATCAGAATACATCTTTGAGCGAGGCAGTGAAGGCAAGCAGCGACAGAATCACAAAATTAGAGGACGAGCTTAGCGACAAGGAACGTGAAATGGAACAAATCGCAGAAAAGAAAAACACTTTAGCAAAATTAATTGAAATCCAGAATCTTATAAACGAAAAAGAAATTGATGACGCAAAGGCGTTATATTCTGAGATTAACCCACTAGAGCTTGACGAATCACAATTAAAGTACTATAATAACATAAAATTCTAAGGAGGAAAAACCATGTTAGACATAAAAATTTTAAGACAAGAACCTGAAAAAATCAAAGCCGCCCTAAAGGCAAGATGCAATGATTTGGATATTGAACCCGCAATCGAATTAGATAAGGAACGAAGAGCACTTCTCTTAGATGCTGAACAAAAGAAGGCAAAACAAAACGAAATTACAAAGAAAATCCCGGCTATGAAAAAGGCTGGCGAAAATACCGACGCTATTTTTGCCGAAATGCGTGAATTATCAGATGAAATCAAGGAAGACGACGCTAAAATTTCTGAAATCGATGAAAAATTAAGAGATTTTATGCTGAAAATCCCAAACATTCCAAACGAAAGCGTGCCAATCGGTGCAGACGACAGCGAAAATGTTGAACTAAGACGTTTTTCAACTCCAAGAGAGTTTGATTTTGAGCCAAAAGCACACTGGGATATCGGCACAAACCTTGATATTCTTGATTTTGACCGCGGTGCAAAGATTGCCGGCTCAAGATTTACCGTATATAAGGGTCTTGGTGCAAGACTTGAGCGTGCAGTAATCCAGTTTTTCTTAAATACCCACACCGAAGAATCGGGCTACACCGAAATTTTCCCACCATATATGGTAAACAGAGCATCAATGACCGGCACAGGTCAACTTCCAAAGTTTGAAGAAGATGCTTTTAAGGTTGTAAATAACGGCTACTTCCTGATTCCGACCGCCGAAGTTCCGGTTACAAACCTACATAGAGATGAAATTTTAGAGGGAGATTTACTTCCTATTAAATACTGTGCATATTCTGCATGCTTCAGAGCTGAAGCCGGATCTGCCGGCCGTGACACAAGAGGCTTGATTCGTCAGCACCAGTTTAATAAGGTAGAGCTTGTTAAGTTTGCAGACCCTGAAAAGAGCTATGAAGAACTAGAAAGTCTTACACAAGACGCTGAAAAATTATTACAAAAGCTTGGAATCCCATATAGAGTTGTATGCTTATCATCAGGTGACTTAGGATTCTCATCTGCCAAGACCTACGATATAGAGGTTTGGATGCCAAGCTATGGAAGATACGTTGAAATATCGTCTTGCTCAAACTTTGAAGACTATCAGGCAAGACGTGCAAACATTAAATTCAAGAGAAATCCAAAGGACAAGGCACAGTTTGTACACACACTAAACGGCTCAGGTCTTGCCGTTGGAAGAACAGTTGCGGCAATCCTCGAAAACTTCCAAAACGAAGACGGCACTGTTACAATTCCGGAAGTTTTAGTTCCATATATGGGCACCGACAAGATTACAAAAAGATAATTTAAAAGGCGGATTTTTATCCGCCTTTAATGTAGAAAAATAATATTTTAAAACAAATAACTTTATATATTATGTAAACCAATAAAAAGTTATCCACAGGGGTGCGATAGAGTTATTCACCCTACTTTTTCCATAAAAATCCTTGTTTTATGGGGTTTATCCACATTATCCACAGGGTTATCCCCTCACGAACATAGTTTTCCCTCACATTCAAAACCCATAAATTGCCTTATTTTGTGCGGTTTACATATTATCTTGTAGAATTTTGTAAAAAGAGGGTAAAACTACAAACATTTTATGTGGAATATAAAAATAAAATGCCGAAACCTCGCATAAAATCTTAGTTTTCGGCAGTTAAAAAGTTATCCACACCTGTTAATAGATATGTTAATTACCAAAAAAAGGATATATTATATGATAACTCCAAGATTAGATAACATTTTAACCCATATTTCGGGAAAAACCATGGCAGATATAGGCACCGACCACGCATATATTCCAATTAGCCTTATAAAAGACGGGCGGGTGGATATGGCAATCGCCTGCGACATAAAACCGGGGCCTTTGGAGATTGCCGAAAAAAATATAAAAAAATACGGATTTGAAGATAAAATTGAACTTCGGCTCGGCTCAGGGTTAGAACCCATTACTGAGGCGGAAGTTGAAACCGTTGTTATTGCCGGTATGGGCGGCGAGATGATTATAAACATTTTAAGTGACGAAAAATCCCGAAGTTTTCCTGAGTTAATCCTTCAGCCCATGAACTATCAGGCAGAGCTACGGCTTTGGCTTTTTGAAAATGGGTTTTCGATTTTATCGGAGGATTTATCAAAGGAAGGGTTTAAGGTCTATAATTTAATTAAGGCGATACCCGTAAAATCCTATGAAAAATTCACCGAAATTGATCTTCACCTTCCAAAAAGTCTTCGAGGTCATCCGCTTTTTCCAATGCTTTATGATAAAAAGAAGCGTGAATTTTCAAAAATTTTAACCGGCTTAAAGAAGGCAAAAAACACGGATACTGGGCTAATCACTTTTTATGAAAACCTTTTGGAGGAGATGAAAAATCTATGATTTTAAAGGAAATTTTAAAATTAATCGAAGAAAATTACCCCAAAACCCTAGCCTATTCCTGGGACAATGTAGGGCTTTTGGCAGGAAATATGGAAAAAGAAATAAAAAAGATTCTCTTAACCCTTGACGTCACGCCTGACGTAGTAGATGAGGCGATAGATTTAGGGGTTGACCTTATTTTATCCCACCACCCCCTTATTTTTGAGGGAGTAAAAAGCTTCGAGGAAAGCTCGGCGAAGGTTAATATGTATGTAAAAATCATAAGAAATAACTTAGCGGTGTATTCTGCCCATACCAATATGGACACAGCCGAAAAGGGCATAAACCAACGCTTAGCAGAGGTTTTGGGATTAGAAAACATCGAAATTTTAGAGGAAGAAACCGGGCTTGGGAGAATTGGTGAAATTAAAAAAACCTCTCTTTTTGAATTTGCAAAATTGCTAAAAGCCAAGTTAAATACCCCCATGGTCAGGGTATCGGGAGATTCTGATTCCGAAGTTTTAAAGGTCGCAGTAGGCTCGGGTGCGTGCTCAGACCTTTATCCTTTGGCAATTTCAAAGGGTGCCGATGTTTTAGTTACGGCAGATTTAAAATACCACGTCGCTCAGGACGCACACTTCGATGGGATTTCTATAATTGACGCCGGCCACTATCCCACAGAAATAATCGCAATGGATATGTTTTTAGATATTTTAAAAGACACAGGCCTCGAGCTTTTTAAATCAAAAAGTCGGGATATTTTTTCATATATTTAAAATTTAATAAATATTTTTTAGAATTTTGGAAATATTAGATGTATAAACTTTTAAAAAAGAGAGGCATTTAATATGAAATTTTTAATTTTAGTGTTGACCTTGACCGCTATATTAAACTTCACCGCTTGCGGCGAAGACGGGAATGTGGTTGACCAAAACCAAAAAGGTGACAGCGTCATAGACGATGCAGGGGATGCCATCCAGGATGTTGGCGACGGAATTATGGACGGTGCCGAAGATATGGGAGAAGGCGTAAAAGACGGACTTGACGAGGTCACAGGAAACGATAAAAACGGAAATAATAATAACCAGAACAACAATAACCAAAACAAATAAAAAAAATGACTCATCAAAAAATTGATGAGTCTTTTTTTGACAAAACAGATTTTAATAAAACTATTGAAAAATCGTAAAACTTGTGATAAAATGATTATGCTAAACTATTTCAATATATTTTAAAGTGTGAGGGATTGTACACTTTTATTTTTGATACCAAAATTAAATAATCGTCATGAATTTACATAAAAATGCAAATTCCATCGGCGGTTATTAGATTAGTATCATTGTACAATCCAACCCATATTGAATTAGTTTAGCGACTATCGGAGTTTGCGTTTTTTGTGCGTCTATCTTCGATAGGCGCATTTTTTAATTGTAAGAGAAATTATGAAAGGAGGAAATATTATGCCCGATTATAAGAAAATGTATTTTGAACTTTTTAACGGAATAACAGATACTATTGAAAATTTAAAGAAGCTACAAATGGAAGCAGAAGAAAAAATTATAAATTGCGAGAATAACCCATGTAAAAGTTCAGAGGACAACAACGGATAATAAAAGGGACTGTTTAAAAAGTAAAAACTTTAAAACAGTCCCTTTTATGGGATAGGAAAAAATTTTTCAAAATATAGCAAAAGCAAGGCATTCGCCTTGCTTTTGGTTATCCAACAGCGTACGAAAACGCCCGAGTGACTATATTTTTTATGTATTTCTTTCATTTTGTGGTCTGGACTTTTTTTATATCCTTCACCCGTTATATATCCTTAACCGCTTATTGGTTTTTATGGCATAATCAATGGTATCCTTGGTGCCACGGGACCGCCCGTCCCAGATAGCAATAACAAGGTCCGCCATATCCACCATCTCTTTATTCCGAACAAGAGGTGCAGTCCTTCCGTACTTTTTATAGTCGGGGCGGACAATGATAATGGGGATATTGTTTTCTTTTGCATAAACCTCGGCACAGCGGTCTATTCCAAACGCTCCGCCCGAGATAATTAATGTTGTTTCGGGGGGCATATATTTATCTATCGGCTTTGATACTCCCCTTGAGCCTGCAACCATAACTTTCATATTTTCCTCCTTCAAATGATGTCATAACCACTATCAAAAAGCAGCTGGCAGGAAACAGTAAGATTTTCTTCCTTTACAAAAATATAATCTGTGTTAAATGTGGAAACCACAAAAACACTGATGTCATTATCGGCTAAAATCGATGTGATTCTGGAAATTACACCGATTAGACTAAAGTCCAATGTGCCTTCAATTTTAAGACCCCGAAACCCGTCCTCTTTATTTATGTAATTTTCAGGCGCTAAATCACTTTTACACAGAACCGATGCCTCATCATCGGTTACCGCACTAAAGTATGTCCCAGCTAAATTTTGAGGCAATTTTTCATATTGTAAAACTGAAAAACAATCCTTTAAAATACTTATCTTCATTTATATCTCCTTTAAAATCTCATATATTTTGGAAAGTGATTTTTTAAAACTCCGCCCGAACCCTTTGCCCAGCCCATATTCATGCCGTTATGGGTGACAACACACCAACCGTCGATGTCCGATAAAAATGTTTCGCCACGAAAATATTTATTAATATCAGGACATTCAAACTTAAATTTCTGGCAGTCTGAAGAAAGAGCAAGAGCATGGGACGGCTCAAACCGTCCTTTTTTTAATTTCCCAAGGTGTAGACCGTATCTTATAACCTTAATATTCGCTACATCCACATTGATTTCTGAAAAATAAAGGTCCTCACCAAATGTTAAAAACTGACCTGACAGGTTACAATCTAAATACTTTTTCTCAAACTCACGATATAATGATATGTCGGGGTTTTTCCCGCATTTTAATTGAGGCTTTGAAAACCCTCCCTTTTTCCTAAAAAGTGCTATAAAATGCCCCTCACCCTTGTTTTTATGGGGAAAAATCCGCTTTGTTTTGGTTAAATCATGGGAATAATCCAGGTTAAACCCGTCGGAAAAATAGGGTGCATCTATTGGTAAAAGCTCCATTTCAGGGTAGTTTGAGAGTACATAATCCGCAACTCCTTCATTCTCAAGAGGTGAGAAGGTGCAGGTGGAATAAACCAGCTTTCCGCCGGGGGACAGCATCTTAATTGCCGAATCCATTATGAGCTTTTGCCTCACCGCACATGATTTTGTGTGCTCAAGGCTCCACTCCTCGATCGCTTTCTCCTCTTTTCTGAACATCCCCTCGCCTGAGCAGGGTGCATCAACTATGATTTTATTAAAAAATTCCGGAAATTTATCTTCTAAATCTTTTGGGTTTTCGTTGGTGACTATTGCATTTTTTACTCCCATTCGCTCCAAGTTATCAGAAAGAATTGTGCTTCTTTTTTTCACAATCTCGTTTGAAACCAACAAACCCTCGCCGCATAAAAATTCCGCAGCATGGGTAGATTTTCCGCCGGGGGCAGCACATAAATCAAGGACAATATCCCCTTTTTCAATGCCAAGTACCGGCACAACACTCATAGCCGACGGCTCCTGAAAATAAATTAAACCCGACATATGCTCGGGGCTTTTGCCGTCTAAGATATCTTTGGTGATATAGTACCCACCGTGACACCATGGCACTTTTTCTAAATCGGATATTATATTTTTAAGGTTTTCGGGAATTTTTTTCAGACTATTTACCCTGATTGCCTGAAAATTTTCACCCTCTTCAAAGGCTTTTTCAAATTCCGGGTATTCATCGCCCAACATTTCCCTCATTCTATCCTTAAACTCAATTGATAATTCCATATCTAACTCCTTACATAATAGGTGCAAAAAGCCTGAAAAATCCTTCCTTCATAACATTTAAAACTCCACGTTTTTTCTGGGATTCCTTAGTTATTTCATTGCTTTTTTCCAAATCCTTTAAAAATATATTTTTGTGCTTTTTTGCCTCAATGCTGTCATAAATAAAGGCATTTACTTCAAAGTGAAGGGTAAAGCTCCTGATATCAATATTGGTTGTTCCAACCGATACCAAAGAGTCGTCTGAAACTATAGTCTTTGAATGGATAAACCCTGGGTATAAATATACCTTGACCCCTGATTTTAGCAGCTCGTCCACATAGGAAAGAGTCGTATAGTATACATACTTTTTATCAGGGATTTTCGGAATCATAAGCCTGACATCTACGCCAGTTTCTGCAGCAGTCTTTATGGCATCTAAAAATGACTGGTCGGGTGCAAAATAAGGCGTTTGAATATAAACATACTCCTTTGCCATATAAAGCATCTTTATGAATCCGCTTTTTACCTCATCACAGGACGAGTCGGGGCCGCTTGCCACAATCTGCATTGGCAAAGCTTTTTCGCACTCTATCGGCTCTTTAAAGAAAAGCTCGGAATTTTTCTTAATATTTTCACCCGTTGTAAACTCCCAGTCAAGGCAAAAGATACGCTGTACCTCAGATACCGCTTCTCCAATAATCCTAAGATGAGTATCACGCCATGGCGTCGGCTTTTTTTGACCCATATACTCATCCCCTATATTCATTCCGCCAAGATAGGCAATTTTCCCGTCAATTATGGCAATTTTTCTGTGGTTTCGGTGGTTTATTAAAGAATACGAAAAGATATTTACCGGTAAAAATGCAGAAACCTTGGCATTTTTTGTTTTCTTTAAAGCTCGAAACGCCTTATTTGGGGTAAGTATCGAGCCGAAGCCGTCATATAAAAACCTTACCTCTACCCCTTCTTTTGCCTTTAATGTCAAAAGGGTCAGAATTTCCTTGCCGATTTCGTCGTTATGGATTATAAAATATAAAAGGTTAATGGTTTCTTTTGCATTTTTTATATCACGAATTAAATCGTCATATTTATCCCTTGCATTTACATAGGTTTTAACGGAATTTTTCCCGGTCAGTATGCTCTTTGACGTGTTTTTAAAATAATCTGTTAAAAACTTATATTCTTCTTTTGCCTCGCTATGCTTGGTTTTGGTGGAAAAGGCAAAGCTCTGCCTCGTTTTTTCTATATACTTTTTCTTTGTCCTCTCCCTTAAACCCCAGCCGAAGATGATATATATAATAGGTCCAATTACCGGCATAAAAATAAAACACAAAAGCCACGCCATTGCAACTGCCGGATCTTTTCTTTTGAAAAATACAACCACAATTATAAGGATAATATTTATGGCATAAAGCCTTAAAAATTCCATACTAATTAACTCTTTTCTTTTTAAAATACCAAATTATAAAGACTATCACGGTGATAGCCAAAGTCCCAGAAAAATCAATTAAACAATCGGATACCATACTGCCACGTCCTTCAGAAAAATTCTGGATAAATTCGTCTGTTACAGCTGTTAATAACCCAAAAAATAAAAGATATATATAATTTTTCTTAAAACTTTCAAAAATTATCCCTGAAAATAAAGCTCCCTGTATGAAAAATTCTAAAAAGTGCGCAGATTTTCTGACAATTATGGTCGCAGTATTGTGTCCAAAAAACTGTGATAAAAATCCGATAATCCTTCCGCCCTGTTTTCCGGATTCTTCCGCCGGCATCATGGAATTTGAAAAAATATAGAAGGTAAACAATATAAATAACACTAAAAATATAATTTTTCTCTTTTTCATGATATATTCCAACCTCCCGAAATACTCAAAACCTGACCTGTTATATAGTCTGACATATTTGATGCAAAAAAATATACACCCTTTGCCACTTCCTCAGGCGTACCCTGCCGTTTTAGTGGGATTTCTGCTTCGATTTCTTTAATATCCTCCGGCTCTAAATGGCCGTTCATGGGAGATATAATCATACCGGGAGATACGCAGTTTACAGTAATTCCGGATAAACTCAGCTCCTTTGCCAATGCCTTGGTAAAGCCGATAACAGCAGCCTTTGTGGCAGAATAGTGAACCTCTAAACTGCCGCCAATCTCACCCCAGATAGAGGATATATTTATAATCCTGCCCGATTTATTGTTAATCATTTGGGGCAGTACCGCCTTTGTGACTCTATACATTCCCTTGATATTTACCGAAAACATTCTGTCCCAATCGTCTTCATCAATATCTAAAAATAGCTTTTGCTGAGAGATGCCTGCGTTATTTACTAAAACATCAACTCCGCCAATCTCTTTTATTGCATTCTCAACTGATGAAATATCGGTGACATCTATATACACACTTTTTGCACCGAAAATTTCCGGCTTATTCTTACAGTATCCGGCAAAAACGGTGTAGCCCATTTTTACGAAATATTCAGAAATTGCACGCCCTATTGCACCCGATGCACCGGTTATTAAAACTTTTTTCATAGTAAAAAATTACCTCTCATTATTTTATTATAATTATACTCTTAATATGGCGAGTTGTCAATTTATAACAAAAGATAAAGAATAATTTCTTTATGAAAAGGAAAAATTGAACCAGAACTAAAAAACTGAGCAAAAGCAAGGAATTTACTTGCTTTTGGTAACCCAAAGGCGTACATTTGTACGTCGATGGGCGAAGTTTTTTCGTAGTAAAATAATAACCACCAAAAATGGTGGTTATTATTTTATGGTCTGGACTATTTTTACTTTCATAAATATTGCTTTTGTCGTCTTATATCACTACCCTTAAACCTGAACACATCAAAATACTCATACATTCTCGACATAAACCGCTTTTGATAAGCCTTTTCAAGCTCATCAGGTAAAAGGTTTGTGTTTATAATAATCTTTTTTCCCTTTAATATTCTGTCATTTACCAAATCAAATAAGAATGATACCGAAACCCTTGACACACACTCTGTTCCAAGGTCGTCTATAATCAATAAATCGGTATCATAGAGTGCATCTAAAAAGTCGTCTGAATCCTCTTTTTTCCCGAATTTATAGTCCTCGTAATAAGAAAACAGCCTTATTGCCGAGATATAAATAACACTTTTTCCCTTATTTAACACCTCTCTTGCAATGGAAGCCGAGATAAAGGTCTTTCCAAGGCCGGGGTCTCCGTAAAACAGGATATTTCTTTTTTGAGAATCAAACTTTGATGCAAATTTTTTCGATGCATTTAAGATAAATTCCATATTTTCACGGTCATCGCCGCTATAATAGGAAAGCTTAAAGTTTTTAAAGGTCATATCAAGCATAGTTTCGCTAAGATTTGATGAAACATACGACTTTTCAATGAGCTTTTCTTTAAAGCATTTGCATTTTTCACCATTTTCTAAATATCCGGTATCAGAACAGTTTTTACAACTGTATTTTATCTTATCAAATTCCGGGTCGATATTGTTTTCTTTTAAAAATTCAATTCTTTGATTTTCAAGCTTTTTTACTGCACTTTCAAATTCTTTATTATATTTTTTAGCATTTTCCGGGTCCCTCATAATATTTTTTGTATTTTCAAGACCTAATAAATTTATCTTTTTTGTGATCTCAAAAAGCTCGGGAAACTCTGAAAAAATCTTTTTCTTTCTCTCCTCTTTTTCAGAAAACGCACGATTTCTTTTTTCTTCCAACTCATCAATAATCTTTAGTTTAATATCCAATTTATCCTTCACCACCCTCTAAAATGGTCGCAATCTCGTCTTTTTTTAATAAAATCTCGTCAAATCTTTTAATATATTCATAAGGGTCTTTAAAATTAAATACCCTCTCAATTCTATCCCCCATCACAAGCTTTGATGCACCACCGCCGCCTAAGGCAATAATGGTCTGAGCTTCCTCCATAATATTTATATTATAAAATGAGAAATTTTCCTTCTTTGCATACCCGACATTCTCAGAATTTCCCGAAATATTTTTTTGACGGTACATATAATAAGGCTCATATTTTTCTTCCTTCATCCTTAATTGTGCGTAGGATAACATCTTATGTATGTAACCTTCTTCCGACAGTTTAAAATCTGAAAATCTAAGCCTTGCCGCTCTTTTTATACACATAGAATGAACGGTTATATTCTCAGGGTCAAGCTTTATTACATCGTCAATGCTTTTATAAAACATCTCAGGCGTTTCATCGGGAAGTCCTGCAATTAAATCCATATTTATATTTAAAAACCCAACTTTTCTTGCAATTTCAAAACTTTTATAAATTTCCGAAACACTGTGCCGTCTTCCGATTTTTACTAAGGTTTCATCGTTCATAGTCTGTGGATTTATGCTGATTCTTGAAATACCGCTATGGTATGCGTTATATAACTTATCATAATCAATAGTGTCGGGTCTTCCGGCTTCCAAAGTAAATTCATTAAGCTTTTTTGTTACAAGATATTTATTTATAGTTTCCAATAAAACCTTAATTTGTTCTGCAGATAAGGTTGTTGGAGTTCCGCCGCCGATATATATATTTTCAACATAAAGACCGAGTCTGTCTAAAACTTCCCTCGTCTTTTTTATCTCCTCTAAAAGACAGGAGAAAAATTCATCAATATACTTTCCGCTATGGCGGATATCGGTTGAAACAAAGGAGCAGTAAAGACATCTTGTTGGGCAAAATGGAATCCCGATATAGATGCTAACCGAATTTTTCTCTATTTTTTCTAAGATTTTTTCCTCGTTTTTTGAAACCTCAATAGCTAAATCTATCTTTTCGTCGGTTACCTCATAAATTTCTTTTAACAGTTCCCGAATTTTTTCATCCGAATACCCCAATTCCCTAAACTGTCTTACCGATTTTGCAGGGCGAATCCCCGACATTACCCCCCAGGGAAGGGTTATATTTCTGATTTTTTTCGCAGCACGAATGAACGCTTTTGTGCAGGCACAGCTATATATCTTTTTAATAATTCTTTTATCGGTTTCCAAAGACGAAAAAGAACAGGAATATTCTGAGTTATATTCCTTTCCTTCAAACTGGATTTTAACAAAAACTGAAATTTTATCGTCTTTATGGGAAAAATCTGTAAAAATCCTTCCTTCTTCGCTCTTTTCAAAGAATATATTTATAAAGATATTCATTTCAAATTCACATGAATACCCTTTTTGAATTAATTCCATATTATTTATCCGCCTTAATGCATGGGTTGAATTTTTTTTCATACCCGATTGTGGTGTCAGGACCGTGGCCGGGAAAAACCTTTAAATTATCGTCTAATTTATATAAAACCTTCTTAATTGAATGAACCAAATCATTCACATTTGCCGTAGCTAAATCCCATCTTCCGACGCTACCTGAAAAAAGCGTGTCACCTGTAAATAAATTATTTTCTATCATATATGAAACCGAACAATCTGTGTGGCCTGGAGTGTATATACACTTAAAAATTCCAACATTTGTATTTAAAATTTCACCGTCATCTAATGTGATTTCTGCGTCATTAAATACCTTTTCCGAGCCAAACATAGCCGAAACATTTATAAATGAGTCTTTTAAATTTTTATTTAAATTTTTTGACCCGCAAACCTTAGCACCCGTTACCTTTTTTATTTCTTCCAAATACTCAATATGGTCAAAATGACAGTGGGTAAGCAAAATATATTCAACTTTTAAACCCGAAATTTTTTTAAAAATATCTTCCGGTTTTGCACCCGGGTCTATTAAAACGCCAAACTCACCATCTTTTAAAAGATAGCAGTTCTGGTCGGTCATGGGGTTTTTTATTTTTATAATTTCCATATTAGTCGTTATAAAGTCTTACCGGCAATACCATGTAGGTAAAGCTATTGTCTTCAGGGGAACGGATAAAGCATGAGCTTCTCGGATTTGAAAATTCAAGCTTTATAGTTTCATCTTCGCATGCCCTTAGAGCCTCTAAAATATATCTGTGGTTAAATCCTATTTCTATGTCGTTTCCGTTAACGCTTGCCTCAACGACATCATGAACCTGACCTTTTCCTGTAATACAATTAATTTCAATCTTATCAAGATTTATATTTAGTCTTACCGGCACTTTTTCTGCTTTTGCAGTTAAGTCATCGTTAATTAAAAGCGATGCTCTCTCTAGACTTTCAATAAAGTTTTTGATATTTACATTTACATAGATGCTGTTTGGAGTCTTTAAAATAGGCTCATATTTTATAAATTCACCTTCTAAAAGTCTTGTTGTAACCTTAAATCCACCAAAATCAAACATAGCATGTCTTTTTGATACTATGATTTCTAAATTATCCTCATCATCTTTTAGGATTTTTAAAAGTTCTCTTAAAGCAAAGCCCGGAATTACGAACTTTTTATTTTCTAAACTTGAATTTACAGTCTCAGAAATAATCGCCAAACGATATGTATCGGTAGATACAACATTCAAAACTCCGGTATTTATATCAAATAAAGAACCTGTTAAAATCGGACGTCTTGATTCGTTTTGCGATACTGCAAAGATTGTTTTTCTAATCATTTTTTTCAAAGTAACTTGAGCCATTGAAAAACGGTAGGTTTCTTCAATTTCAGGAACCTTCGGGTATTCTGATGAATCTAATCCTTGGATATTAAATTCACTGTTACCGCATTTAATAGTTGTAACATTATTTTTTTCGTTTACATTTATTAAAACATCACCGTCAGGGATTCTTCTTATAATCTCACCAAACATTTTTGAGTTTAGTGCAATACTACCCGGCTCCTGTACACTACATACTGTTTTATATTCTATTGCAATATCTAAGTTATTACCTGTGATTGTCATGTCACCAGATAAATCAGCATCTAACTTTATACATTCTAAGATTGGCATAGTTGATTTTGAAGATACTGCCTTTTGAACTGTATTTATAACTTCCAATAAAGAATTTTTACTGCAAATTAGTTTCATATTTATCCTCACCCTTAAAATTAAAATTTAAATTTTCTTATATATACATACTAATATAATTAATATAGTAGTAATAGTAGTAGATATGTGGAATAAGTGGAAAAGTCTGAAAATATAAGATATAATCTTAAAACTTAATAAACACTAAATTGTTTACAGTTTGTTTATAACTAAAAACTATTAACACTTATGAAAAATTTTAAAATTTTAAGATTTTAGAATTCCACTAAAATTCCATATAAATTCCATCAAATTTACACTATACTGTTTATATTTTTTGTAATATTTTCAATATCTCTTTTTAAGTTTGGTTCTTCCTTGATGCTTACCGCAATCTTGTCCACAGCATACATTACTGTGGTTCTGTCACGGTTACCAAAAACAGTTGCAAGCATCTTAAAGTTTAGTTCTGTCATTTTTTTACAAAGATACATTGCAATCTGCCTTGGTAGTGCGAAAACCTTTTGCTTTGATGGTCCTATTATATCGCCAACGCCTATATTATAATAGGAAGCAACATTGTCAATTATCTTTTCCGGTGTTATTTTTATAAACTCATCAGGAAGGATTGTGTGTAATATATAGTCTGCCATGTCAAGGTCAATTTCCTTATGACTGATTCCGGCATAAGATATAAGCTTTGATAGTGCACCTTCTAGTTCTCTGATATTTGTGTCTATTCTCTCGGCGATATATGCTAAAATATCTTCGTCAATTACAATTCCCCTTGACTCTGCCTTTTGCTTTAAGATTGCAATTCTTGTTTCATAGTTAGGATAAGTGATATCAATATTTAAACCCCATTCAAAGCGGTTTCTTAGTCTTTCTTCCAAGACTACAAGGTCTTTTGGTTTTCTATCACTTGTTAAAACTATCTGCTTATTATTTAGGTAAAGCTCATTAAATGTGTGGAAAAATTCTTCCTGAGAACCTTCTTTTCCTTCCAAAAACTGAACGTCATCGACTAATAATACATCAATTTCTCTGTAACGTTTCTTAAACTCGTCCATCTTTTTATCACGAAGAGATGTTATCATATCATTTGTGAAGTGTTCACTTGTAACATATAAAACCGATTTTGTTGGTGAATTCTTTAAAATTTCGTTACCGATTGCGTGCATAAGATGAGTCTTTCCAAGACCTGAGTTTCCATATAAAAATAGAGGGTTATTTTCCTCACCCGGATACTTTGCAACACTCATTGCAACTGCAGTTGCGTGCTGATTAGATGAACCAACGACGAAATTTTCAAAGGTATAACGTGGGTTTAACCCTGATTTTCCTGAGATAATTTCAACGTTTTCTTCCTTTTTTTCTTCAACCTTTTCAATTTCGCCAACTATTATTTCAAGTCGCGCCGGTTTTCCGGTAATTTTTGTAATTGATTTTTCTATAGTATCTTTATATCTTAAATTTATCATGTTTCTGACTAAAGTTGTAGAAACAGAAATTGTTAAAACACCGTCTGTGAAGTCTAGTGGTTTTGCGTCTTTTATATAGGTGTTGTAGCCTACTATAGAACTGGAATCACTGCGTATGTAAGAAAGCGAGTAATCCCAGATTTCTTCTACATTCATTCCTTTTCCTCCTAATTTATCCTAATCTTTCGATACATATCCAATATATATAATACTACAAATTTTAGTATTTTTCAATCCAAAATATCAAAAATTAAAAATTTTCTACTATTCTAATAATTTTTTTAAGAATTTATGTAAGAAATGTTATAAAATATTTTTTTAAATAGGGAATTTCGGCATAAATATTATTGACATTTAATTGTAAATATTATACAATTTTAGAAAAATGCGAAGGGTTTGATTTTTTGGAAAAGTATTACGCTGTAAAAAACGGAAGAAAAATCGGAATATTTAGTAGCTGGGAAGAATGCAAAGCCCAGGTAGACGGATATTCCGGAGCCGTATATAAAAGTTTTAAAGAAAAAAAGGATGCCGAAAACTTCATAAAAGGTGAGGAAATTAAAGAAAAATCCGAAAACTACGCATATGTTGACGGTAGTTTTTCAATAGATACTAAAGAATTTTCTTATGGTGCAGTGATTTTTATAAATGGCGAGATAAAGGAATTTTCTGAAAAATTTTCCGATTCGGAATTATCCCAGATGCGAAATGTTGCAGGCGAGATTAAAGGTGCTGAATTTGTTATGAAATATGCACTTTTAAATAATTTAAAAAGTATTGATATATATTATGACTATTCAGGTATCGAAAAATGGTGCACCGGAGAGTGGAAGGCAAATAAGGAAGGCACTATAAAATATCGTGACTATTATATTAGTATTAAAGATAAGCTGAATGTTAATTTTATAAAGGTAAAAGGTCATTCGGGAGATAAACTAAACGACCGTGCCGATAAGTTAGCAAAAGAAGCTTTAGGAATAAAATAAAAAAAACGCAAGTGAAACCACTTGCGTTTTTAAAATTCTTTTTATTTTTGTAACTTTGCTGCTTGTTGTTCTGCAAATTCTTCCTTTGCTCTTTTAGTTTGAGAAAGTGATTGAGCACCTTTAATTGATGCACTTATAATTCCTAAAACTACACCGGCAATAATTAGAACCAAACCCATAATGATTGTGCTGATTTCTGAGTAAAATGGATTTACTGAATTTACACTTGTAACGATTATAATACCAACTAAAAGTGTAAGAATAGCACCAACCAAACATACACCGAATATAACTTCAGCAGCAAGCTTTGATTTTCTTTGTTCGTTAACATTAATTTGTCCCATTAAAATGTCCACCCTTTCAAAATATTATCCTATTTAATATTATAATACAATAAAAAATTTCTGTCAACAGTAAAATTACATATATTATCAAGCTTTTTTTTGTACAATATTTTTAATTTAACTGTCCAAGACTTGCTTTTTTCAAGTATTCGTTGATAAATCCGTTTAAGTCACCGTCCATAACCGCTCCGATATTTCCCATTTCAAAGTTGGTTCTGTGGTCCTTAACCAGATTATATGGGTGGAAAACATAAGACCTTATCTGGCTTCCCCAGGCAATTTCCTTTTGAACACCCTTAATATCTTCGATTTTCTCTTTTTGTTGCTGTTCGGCAATCTCCGCAAGCTTTGATTTTAACATTCGCATTGCATATTCCCTGTTCTGATGCTGTGATCTTTGGGTTTGACACGATACTACAACACCTGTCGGGATATGTGTGATTCTGATTGCCGAGTCGGTTTTATTGATGTGCTGACCTCCTGCACCGCTTGCACGGTATGTGTCAACCCTTAAATCCTCCTGGCGTATGTTTATTTCAACATCGTCATCAATTTCCGGCATAACCTCAATTGATGCAAATGAAGTATGACGTCTTCCCGATGCATCAAAAGGCGAGATTCTAACCAATCGGTGAACCCCTTTTTCTGCCTTTAAGTAACCATAGGCGTTCATGCCCGAAATCATAATTGTTGCACTCTTAACCCCGGCATCGTCGCCCGGCAAAAGGTCTAGGGTAGATACTGAGTATCCGTTTTTTTGTGCATACATCTGATACATTCTCATTAGCATTTCACACCAGTCCTGTGCCTCTGTACCACCGGCTCCTGCATGAAATGTCATGATAACGTTATTTTTATCATATGGACCCGACAAAAGTGTTTCCAAGGTAATGGTTTCCAGTTCCTTTTCAACAGCCCCTACCGCTTCGGTGATTTCTGATAACATCGATTCGTCGTTTTCCTCGTTTGCAAGCTCAATTAGAGTCAGGGTATCCTCCCATGAAGATTTTAAACCTTCGTATCTTTGAACTTTATCCTTTAACTGCTTTGTTTTTTGCAAAACCTTCTGAGAGTTTTCCATATCCTCCCAAAAATCCTGAGCTGCACTCATTTCTTCTAATTTTTCGATTTCCTTTAAAGTGCCGGCAATGTCAAAGTGAATCACTCAATTCTAAAATGCCCTTTTCCATACCTTCAAGCTGAAGCCTGAATTGATCATATTCTAACATTTTTTCACATCCTTTAATTTGAAATTTCGGGGAGATTCCTCCCCGAAACATTGATTTTTAATTTGATAAAACTAATTTATTATAGTATTCTTTCTTGCGATCTATAGTATTTTAACACCAAATCACCTGCCGCAGCAGTGCTTGTATTTCTTACCACTTCCGCATGGACACGGGTCGTTTCTGCCCGGCTCCTTCTTTGCTTTTACCGGTTGCTTTCCAAGGGATCCGTCACTTCCGGTATCCACAGGCTTTGCCACCTGTTCACGCTTTATTTCGGTTGCTCTCGGTCTTGCAAATAAAAGATATCTCACAGTGTCCTTCTTAATTGTTTCAATCATACCTTCAAAAAGCTCACTTGCAACGTTTCTATACTCAACAACCGGGTCATGCTGACCGTAGGCACGAAGCCCGATTTCACGTTTTACGTGCTCCATTTCGTCTAAGTGGTCCATCCAGAGAGTATCAACAACTCTTAGCATTATAACACGCTCAAGTTCTCTGATATTTTCGCCGAATAGCTCCTCTTGTTCAGAATAGCGGTCAAGGGCAATTTTTAATAAACGTTCCCTGATTTCCGGTTTTTCAATAGTTTCAAGTTCCTTTTGCTCAACTATAAATTCGCCTCTTGCATCAATAGTTCTGTTGGCAAACTCGGTAAGGGCTGATAAGTTCCAGTCCTCAGGTATGTCGGAAATTCCGATAAAGTCGTCGATTGCGGAATCGATTACCGACTCTAACCAGTGGGTCAGGGTTTCCTTTAAGTCCTTGCCGTCTAAAACGTCGTAACGTTGAGAATAGATAATCTTCCTCTGCTCGTTTAGGACCTCGTCGTATTGTAAAACGTGCTTTCTTGAATCAAAGTGTCTGCCTTCTAAGTTCTTTTGTGCGTTTTCGATAGACTTATTTAAGATGCTCGCCTCGATTGGCTGATCTTCTTCAAGGCCTAATGCCTCAACCATCTTCTTAACTCTGTCCGAACCGAATATTCTCATCAAATCGTCTTCTAATGATAAGAAGAATCTTGATGTACCCGGGTCGCCTTGACGTCCGGCACGGCCTCTTAGCTGGTTATCAATACGACGTGATTCATGACGCTCTGTACCGATAATATATAGTCCGCCGGCTTTTAATACTTCTTCCTGCTCGTCTTTTAGTTCAGCTTTATATTTTGCCAAAAGCTCCTGGAAGGTCTTTCTTGCATTTATGATTTCCTCATCGTCGGTGTCGGCATAACCTGTTGCCTCAACGATTAGTTCGTCGCTCATTCCCATCTTTATAAGCTCATGCTTTGCCATATACTCGGCATTACCGCCAAGGATAATGTCGGTACCACGGCCCGCCATGTTGGTGGCAATTGTAACAGCACCCTTTTTACCTGCCTGTGCTACAATCTCTGCTTCACGGGCATGGAATTTTGCGTTTAGGACTTCGTGCTTTATGCCCTGTTTTTTAAGAAGTGATGATAGAATTTCCGATTTATCAATGTTTACGGTACCAACCAATACAGGCTGTCCCTTTTCGTGACATTCCTTAATCTGCTTTATTACCGCCATGTATTTGCCCATTTCGGTTTTATAGACAGAATCGTGCTCGTCTACTCTTATAACCGGCTTATTTGTCGGAACCTCGACAACGTCTAGGTTATAGATTTGCTGGAATTCTGTTTCTTCGGTAAGAGCAGTACCGGTCATACCAGAAAGCTTTTTATATAAACGGAAATAGTTTTGGAAGGTGATTGTCGCAAGGGTTTTACTTTCTCTTTCAACCGATACCCCTTCCTTTGCCTCGATTGCCTGATGAAGTCCGTCAGAATAGCGTCTTCCCGGCATAATACGGCCTGTGAACTCGTCGACAATCATAACCTGACCGTCTTTTACCACATATTGCTGGTCACGGTGCATAACGCCGTTTGCATGAAGTGCCTGGTTTATGTGGTGCTGAATTTTCATATTCTCAGGGTCGGATAGGTTTTCAATCTTAAATGATCTTTCTGCCTTACTTATACCTCTGTCGGTTAGAGTTGCAGTTTTTGCCTTTTCGACTACAATGTAGTCTGCGTCTACGTTTTCGTCTAATTGCTTGTCATCGTGCTCGGTTACAACTAATTTTTTAAGACCCTTTGCAAAAAGGTCCGCTACTTTATATAGGTCGGTTGCCTCGCCACCCATACCCGAAATGATAAGCGGGGTTCTTGCCTCGTCGATTAAGATTGAGTCAACTTCGTCGACAATGGCGTAGTTGTGAGGACGTTGAACCATCTCTTCTTTATAGGTAACCATGTTATCACGAAGATAGTCAAAACCAAGCTCGTTGTTAGTGCCGTAGGTGATGTCGGCTTGATATGCTTCTCTTCTTTGGTCATTGTCAAGGTCATGGATAATAAGACCAACTGTTAAACCTAAGAAACGGTAAACTTTACCCATCCATTCACTGTCACGCTTTGCGAGGTAATCGTTAACGGTAACGATATGTACCCCTTTGCCAGTTAATGCGTTTAGGTATGCCGGAAGAGTAGATACCAAAGTTTTACCTTCACCCGTCTTCATTTCGGCGATTCGTCCCTGATGTAAGATTATACCACCGATAACCTGAACCGGGAAGTGCTTCATTCCCAAAACTCTCCAGCTCGCCTCTCTCATTACGGCAAAGCTTTCGGGAAGTAAATCATCTAATGTTTCGCCATTTGCTAAACGACTTTTAAATTCCTGGGTTTTTGCTCTTAACTCCTTGTCGGATAGCTTTTCCATTTCACTCTCCAACGAAAGCACCTTATCGGCAATGGGTTTTACCCTTTTTAATTCACGTTCTGAATATGAGCCGAAAAGCTTATCGAATAATCCCATATTTTTCACTCCTAATAATATAAATATTTTCTCTTTAAATTAAAAAATAAAAAGCATATAGTGATATATGCTTTTTAAAAATCATAATTTTAGGCATAATAAGTCACTATTTCATATATTATATCACAAAGTAAAGTAAATTACCACTGTTTTTTGTTAATTTTTTGTGAAATTAGCAATTCTTTTTAAAATTCGTGACTTTTTTGGTTTAGTATTTTTGAAGCCTTACCGAAATCACCGTCATATCGTCGATATTATTCGGAAAAATTCGTTTTTTGGCGTTTTCAATTATAAGGGTGGAGATTTCGTCCGATGAGCGGTTTTCATATGCCATAATCTTTTTAATCCATTCACCCCTGATTGCTCCAAAGTCCGCTTCACTCACCCCGTCGGACACTAAAATCACCATATCCTCAGGGCGAAGCTCACGGCGTATGTGGTTAATCTTTATGTCGTCAATGATACCTATGGGGAGAGTTTTAGATAATACCGTTTCAAGATTTTTTCCGCATTTTATATAGCTTTGTGCTCCTCCAACCTTGTAGAGGTTTGCGTCACCATTTAAAAGGTTTAATTCTAAAATATCAATGGTAGAGAAAAGCTCGGGTCGGGTTTTTAATGAGAGTGAAGAGTTTATCATATCAATTGCGATTTTAATATCCACTCCCGCTAAGATAAAGTCCTTTAAAAGACTTGCAGTCATAAGGCTTTCCTTTTGTGCCTCCTTACCACTTCCCATGCCGTCGGCTAAGATTACATAAAATTTATTGTCCTCCGATTCAAAATACAGGTCGGTATCACCCGAAACCGTCTCTCCGTCTTTGGTGCTTTTTTTCACCGCAATGTCGGGATAGAATACGTTGTCCGAAACAAGATGGACAGTGTTGCCTTCTTCGTTTTTTATCTTCATCGGCATCCCGATTGCACGGGATACGATTTTTTTGATGTGCTCAGGGCCTATACTTTTTTCAGGAGTCAGGTATACATCATAAGCAGAAGATGAGTTTTCCATAACAGTTACACTATATATAGGAAGCTTCTCCGACAAAAACTCTTTTTTAACCCTATCTTCCAGTTCAGATATAAAGTAGAATCCGTATTCCACCGATCGGGAAAGCCCCCTTATAATCGATGATATATCGGAATATTGGCGTGAAATCATGTTGATGCCGAGCATCTCCTCGTTATGACGCAAAGAATCTTCTTTATACATCTCATATACATGGTTAAATTCCAGAATGAAATTTTCAGGCTTTTTGCATTTACTTTTAAAGACCATCGGCATATTTTTGGCGGTACAAATGCCGTCTTTTTCCATAACATCAATAATGGAAAACATATGCTTACAAGTGTCGGTAAGGTTATCCCGCCAGCAAAGATGGGCATTGTCACAGTCGGTACATACCCTCGATGCAACATTTTCAAAAAGCGATGATGACGGGGTTGAGATTGAGAAGCCGGGAATTTCTGAGTGTAGCTTTTCGGACAGCTTTTTAAAGGCACGGGAAATATTTTTAAGCTCTTCAGAAAGGTATCTTTTAATCCGTGTATCATTTTCCTGGTTTTGGGGGTAGAAGGTTTTTAAGAAAAACCTGTTTAGCTTTGAGTGTATAAATTGTGGAGTTACCAAAAATAAAAGTGCTGATGCAAAAAGGGATATAATCGATATTGGCAAGGGGTAATCTTGAGCGGTATAGAGCATCGAAACCAAAATCCCTGAGAAAAAGCCGGTTAGGATTCCATACTTTCCGTATTGTTTTAAAAGTGATGCAAAGATACTGCCCGAAGCCATATAACCCATTAAAAGTATAGACGATGCTGAAAAGGGAGTCGATGCAAAGCCAATTATTACTGAAAATACAACCGAACCCGGCAGACTTTCATAGCAAATGGTACATAATATAAGGTATACTCCCACAATCTGTGCAATACTTAAATCAAGAGGTAATATAATTCCCGATAATCCTGAAATCAAGGCAGAGATAAGAATAACAAATGATATGATTTCCTCTTTTGATATATTTGAGTCATAACGGTTTTTAAAAAATGGTCGGGTTTTTAAAAATACAGTATACATTATCCCTGAAAATACCGCCTCCGATAAAAGAAGGGCAAAAGACAGCATTGGGCTATCCGAAAAAATTGCACCCAAAAACCCGCAGACTAGGGTTAAAAGTCCGCAGTATATGGCGGAAGTGAAGGGGTGTGGCTCCCGAAGGGTAAATTCCGAAATAATCCAGAATATAAATGTCCCAAGAAAATATTTTAGTATGTCGCCCCCCGCCGAAATGTTTCCCAGAAGTATCACAGGAAGATATATGTATGCAGCGGATTTGTCGGTGAGTGCGGCAAAAAAGGGGATAATAAAGGGAAATCCCCCCAGAATGTTAGCCCGGGATAGTAAAAAGAGCATTAAAGATATTGGTAAATCTCTAAGGCGTGGCGGCCTTATCAGGCTTTTGGTAGTTTTTCTTCTTGTCTTTAGTGTTTCCATTTTTTTGACCTCCTAAATTTATCCTATACAAATTGTAAAAAATATTATATCACCAAGAGCCGAAAAAACTTGTCATAACTACTTGTCGAAAAATGGCAAGTCTTAGCCATATTATGACAAGTATTTTACAAATTAGGGTATATGCTGGAGTTTTGGGGGGAATTATGATAGAATAAATAAGAATTTGGAGATTTCGGGAGGAAAAGAAATGAGAATCATTGTCTTTTCAGATAGCCATAATAATATAAGCCGAATGGAGAAGGTTTTATCAGGAATTATCGGTGTTGATGCGGTAATCCATGCAGGTGACGGACTTTTGGACCTCAACGAGGTAGCAATGAACTACCCCAATATCCGGTTTTTCGGGGTAAGGGGGAATTGCGACAGTACCCCGGCAAAGGGCGAGATGATGTTAGACTTTGAGGGGAAGAAAATTTTTGTAACCCATGGGCATTTATATAGCGTCAAATCCGAGATAGAATGTGAGTATCAGACAATTCGTGATAAGGGAAGAGCTATGGGGGCGGATGCGGTGGTATTCGGCCACACCCATATTCCCTATAATATGAACTGGGGTGATATCGTGGTAATGAACCCGGGGAGTATAAAGTATGAGGGAACATACGGGGTTATAGAAATCGAAAACGGGAAGCTCAGGAGTGCCACGTTCAATCTTTTTTGATTAACTTTCACAAAAATGTTTTCTTACTTTAAAAATATAAAGAAATATGACAAAAAGTCGGGAATTTATAGAATAGCCCTACTGGAAAATGTTGGAAAATAATGTGTTTAAAAATTTTCCTTCCCATATATAATAAGGCGTATGTAGAAAATTTTTCGTAAGTATTGCCGCCTGTCTGGTGTAAATAATATAATGTTTGCCATAGGCGGGAACGTTTTTTGGACATGGAGGACAAGATGTATCGGGGGGTACATCGATGGTGGGCTTTAAAAGGTGCTTTTTAGCATCTTTTTTTGCGTTGGGAATGTTCATTTTGTATAACCTTTACAATGAAGGTAAAAAAAGGGGGAATTAGGTTAATAAAAAGTGACAAAGTGGGTAAAATAATGAAGAAAAAGTGTTGACTCAGGCGGAAATCTGTGGTAAGATAATCAAGCTGTCAGCCGAGAGGCGGGTACTTTAAATAAATTTTAAAAAAATTAAAAAAAGTGCTTGACAAAGGGCTGACGGTATGATATACTAAATAAGTTCCGTCTGCGGAACGGCATTTTAGATGTAGGTTGTACATTGAAAAATGGACAAAACCTTTGAACGACTTAAAAAGTAGGTTTTGTCGTTTTCAATACACAAAAGCATCTGCGATGCATTTGTACATTGAAAAATAAACAGTGCAGAGTTCTTGTCAGAGTAAGAATTAACTTACTTCAAAACAAATGAGTTTTTTATGACAGAAAT
>JAZULN010000077.1:0-4861 GCA_045603125.1 Clostridia bacterium
AGAATTTTCTCATCGCTCTCAAGTCCAAGTAGTCCCGGCATATACTCGCCCATTGCACTTACCTTTGAGTCGTTAATTTCATAGGTTCTGATTTTATAAACCACACTCTTATTTGTGAAGAACATAACCTCACTCTTATTGGTGGTTTCAATGGTCTGGACAATCTTATCGTCTTCCTTTAGCTTATGGTCATTCTGGGTAAATCTTAAAGACGCAGCAGAAACCTTCTTTAAATATCCGTCTTTGGTAACAAATATAGTCAGCGGATAATCTTCTATTGTCTGGTTTTCTGAATACTCTTCCACCTCTTCATCATATATAAGCTCGGTTTTTCTTTCCTTTTGATATTTTTTAGAAACCGCCTCAAGCTGCTTTATGATAATCTTTTTAACTTCTCTATCGCTTGCTAAAACCTTTTGAATATGGTCAATTTCTTCAATAAGCTTCTCAATTTCTGCGGTTCTATTTAAGATATATTCACGGTTTAGATAACGAAGCTTGATTTCCGCCACGTATTCTGCCTGAACTTTATCGATTTCAAAGCCCGACATTAAGTTTGGCACAACATCGTCTTCCTTTTCGGTGTGGCGGATAATTGCAATAGCCTTATCGATGTCCATAAGTATCTTCTTAAGACCTGTTAATAAATGAAGTTTTTCACTCTTTTTATCAAGGTCAAACTTAAGACTATTCTTAATACACTCTTTTCTGAATTCCACCCAGTTATATAATATCTCTTTAATACCCATAACCTTCGGTGAGTTCTTAATTAAAATATTAAAGTTACAGCTAAAGCTATCCTCAAGTGGCGTAAATTTAAAGAGTTTTAACATCAACGCCTCGGGGTCAGTTCCTCTCTTTAAATCAATAGTCAGCTTAAAGCCCTTTAGACCTGTTTCGTCACGGGCATCGGAGATTTCCTTTAACTTATTGGCTTTAACAAGCTCCATAATCTTTGAAATTATGGCTTCACAGCTTGTTGTATATGGAATTTCTGTAATTTCTATGCAGTTGGATTTTGCATCATATTGGTACTTTGCTCTCATCTTGAAACTGCCTCTGCCCGTTTCATAGATTTCACGCATAGCCTCTTTTTTATAGATGATACTTGCACCCATTGAAAAGTCCGGAGCCGGCATACATTCCATTATATCAACATTTTCGTCTTTTAGGTATGCAACCGTTGCATCACACACCTCTTTTAGGTTAAATGAGCAGATATTACTTGCCATACCAACGGCAATACCCTGATTCGGGTTTACCAAAACATTCGGAAACGCCGACGGCAAAAGGGTCGGTTCTTTTAGCTCGCCGTCATAGTTATCCACAAATGGAACTGTATTTTTATTGATGTCCAAAAACATTTCCTGGCAGATTGGAGCTAAGCGAACCTCGGTATAACGTGATGCGGCAAATGCCATATCTCTTGAATACTGCTTACCAAAGTTACCTTGCGACTCCACAAATGGATGCAAAAGTGCCTCGTTACCTTCGGTTAAACGCACCAATGTCTCGTAAATTGCCATATCACCATGGGGGTTTAGTTTCATTGTCTGACCCACAACGTTGGCGGATTTTGTGAGCTTTCCGCCCAAGAGTCCCATTTTATACATTGTATATAAAAGTTTTCTGTGAGCAGGCTTTAGTCCGTCGATTTCAGGGATAGCACGGGACACTATAACACTCATTGCATACGGCATATAGTTTTTCTCAAGAGTTTCGGTTATTGGCTGCTCCCTCACCGGTGCCGGAATTATTATTTCTTCTTCCTGTTTCTTCTTTCTTGCCATTTTCTATACTCCTTAGTTTTACCTCTTAAAATTAGCTCAAATCAAGCATTTCCATATAAAGTCCGCCGTTTTGAGCAATGTAATCTTTTCTTTCCTGAAGACTGTCACCCAACAGGATATCAAACATTTCGGCAGTTCTTTCGATATTTTCAGGGGTTACACGAATCAGCTTTCTTGTTGCTGGGTGCATAGTTGTTAAGCTCATCATATCGGGTTGGTTTTCACCAAGGCCCTTACTTCTTTTTATCTCAAAATCGTCTTTTTCCTTAGATAAGCCCGAGCTTTCCAGTTCTGTTACCAACTTATCCTTTTCACCGTCAGAATAAGCAAAAAGCTTTTCACCTTTTCTCTTGCCCTTTGTGATTGAGATTTCATATAAAGGCGATTCTGCAATGTAGACCTTACCAACATCAATAAGGGTTGGCATTAGTCTATAAATCATAGTCAGAACAAGAGTTCTTATCTGGAATCCGTCGACGTCGGCATCGGTACAGATTATAACCTTATCCCATCTTAGATTGTCAAGGTTAAACATCTCAACGCCCTTATTATGCTTTGACTTAATCTCAATTCCGCATCCCAAAACCTTAACAAGGTCAAGGATTATATCGCTTTTAAAAATCTTTGCATAGTCCGCTTTTAAACAGTTTAGGATTTTACCTCTTATCGGCATAATAGCCTGAAAAGATGGGTCACGTGCAAGTTTACATGAACCTAAAGCCGAGTCACCCTCAACTATATAAATCTCACGCTTTTCAACGTCTTTACTACGGCAATCAACAAACTTTTCTACTCTGTTTGTGATATCCATATTGCCTGTTAGCTTCTTTTTAATATCAACCCTTACCTTTTCGGCATTCTCACGGGACCGCTTATTTACAAGAACCTGATTTGCAATCTTTTCAGCATCAATCTTATTCTCAATAAAATATACCTCCAACTGATGACGCAAAAAGTCGGTCATTGCTTCCTGAATAAACTTATTGTTTATCGCCTTTTTGGTCTGGTTTTCATAGCTTGTCTGGGTAGAGAATGAGTTTATGACCAGACATAGACAATCGGCTACGTCATTAAAGGTGATTTTCGATTCATTTTTATTATATTTTCCATTATTTTTTAGGTATTGGTCTATAGCATAAACATAGGCATTTTTAACCGCCTTATCGGGAGAACCGCCATGCTCTAACCAACTTGAGTTATGGTAATATTCCAAAACATTTACAGTCTGTGAAAAACAAAATGCAATCTGCATCTTCACTTTATAAACAGGCTTATCCTCACGGTCACGACCCTTTTTCTCCGCATTCCACACCTCAACGGCGGTGAAACCCTTATCTTCCACCTTATCTTTTAAGTAGTCAACAATACCATCGGCATAGAAATACTCGTACATTTCTAAACCTTGCTCGGTTTCGTTATAGAATATAAATTTTAAACCGGCATTGGTCATTGCCTGCTTTTCTAAGGTATCTTTATAAAATTCAACCGGAATTGCAATGTCGGTAAATACATCCCGGTCCGGCTTCCACTTAATCGATGTTCCGGTCTGGACACTTCTGGTCGGCTCTTTGGTGAGTCCACCTACATTTTCACCCTTTTCAAAGTGTAGGGTATATTTGGTTTTATCAGAAACAACAGTTACGTCCATGTATTCCGAGCTATATTGTGTTGCACAGGCACCAAGTCCGTTTAAACCAAGACTATATTCATATGCACCGCCGTCGTTATTATTATATTTTCCGCCGGCATAAAGTTCACAAAAAACAAGCTCCCAGTTATAACGTTTTTCTGTTTCGTTATAGTCTAGGGGTATGCCTCGACCATGGTCTATAACCTCAATAGAGCCGTCAAGAAATCTTGTGACCTCAATTGTGTCTCCGTGGCCTTCTCTTGCCTCGTCGATTGAGTTTGATAAAATTTCAAAAAAGGAATGACAGCAACCTTCAAGTCCGTCCGAACCAAAAATAACCGCAGGGCGTTTTCTGACTCTGTCGGCACCTTTTAGCATGGAGATACTGTCTTGACCGTATTCTTCTTTTTTCTTCGCCATATTCTCTACCTCTTTTAAATTCTATGAAATTACCACATAATGGCATTAAATCATAATTTTCTTATCATATTATACTATATATATACATTTTTGTCAAATTTTTTGATATAATTTTCTTTTTTGCAAAAAAAGATATTTTTTCTTTAATTTAAGCATAAATTTCTATTGTTTTTCTATATTGTTTGTGGTATACTAATACTATATAGATAAAAGTTAGGTGATATATATGAATTCAGCGTATATTTATTTGCAAATTTACAGATTATTCGACAATGTGACCCCTTTAAAAATAGACTGCGGAGAGCTTTGCTCAGGGGCCTGTTGTGAGGGTGACGATACAGGGATGTATCTGTTCCCCGGCGAAAAAAGGGTATATGACCTTTTAGAGCCCGATTGGGTAAAAGTCGAAAAGTCTGATTTTAAATACACCTTCGAGGGAAAAGAAAAAGCTTTAAACATTGCATTTTGTAAAGGCACTTGTGACCGATATCAGCGACCTCTTGCCTGCAGAATTTTTCCTCTTACCCCAATTTTATCAGATGAAGGTAAAATTGAAATTATTATAGACCCGAGAGCAAAATCCCTCTGTCCTTTAGCTAAAGCGTTTTTATTAGAGGATTTTGAACCACAGTTTATAAAGAATGTTAAAAAAGCATTTATTATGCTATCTAAAAACAAGGAATTTATGTGTTTTTTAAAGGAATACACTGACTATTTAAAAGATTTTCAAAAATTCATTTAAAAAGGAGTTTCTAAATAGATGAACGAAAATAAGGACATTTTAGACAACAACATATCAGATGAAGAAGTTTTAAAAACTAACAAAAGTACATCTGATACATATGAAAGTCCCGATGCACCAACATCCCCTAAAAAATTAAAACCCTGGATGTTTATAACCTCCGGCGTGATATTGGTGTTGTTGGTTGGATTTTTGTGTCTTCCCCTGACGATTCCAAAAGACAAAATAGCGTCAAATGTATGGGCTGGAGATATTAACCTTGGAAAACTTACAATAGTA
>JAZULN010000078.1:0-4125 GCA_045603125.1 Clostridia bacterium
GTTTTTACATTGAACTTGCCTGTTCTATTGTAGGCAATCGATACAACGACCTTAAAAAAGCCGTAGACAATGTAGCAAAGATACACACAGTCCGATTGGAACGCAATCCATTTTCTCTCAATAACTTAAAAGGCTACAAAGACATGAAAAAAATATTGTCAGAAAACACCTATGACCTCATTTGGACAAATGAACCGGTAATGGGTGTTATGACACGTTTGGCAGCACGCGAAGTTCGTAAAAAAGGAACCAAAGTTCTCTATATGGCTCATGGTTTTCATTTTTGCAAAGGCGCACCGCTTATAGATTGGCTTCTGTGGTCACCCACAGAATACATTATGTCACATTTTAACGATTTTCTTGTCACAATTAACTGGGAAGATTACAACTGGGCAAAAAAGCACTTCAAGACACCTGAAGTTATACACTTGGATGGTATAGGTGTTGATTTATCAAGATATGTTTGTTCATGTTCACGGGATGAAAAACGTTCTCAGTTAGGCATTTCTAAAGATGATGTTTTACTCTTATCTGTTGGAGAACTAGAAAAAAGGAAAAATCAAAAATTAATTATAAAGGCTCTTTCTAAAGCCAAAAATCCAAACGTAAAATGTATAATATGCGGCAAAGGCTCCCTTGAAAAAAGCTTAAAAGGCCTCGTTTCGTCTTTAGGTTTGGAAAATCGTGTTATTTTTTTGGGTTACAGACAAGACATACCTGAAATAATGATTGCCTCGGACATTTATGCCCACCCATCAATACGAGAGGGTTTAGGTATTGCTTCGCTTGAAGCAATGGCTTCCGGCTTACCTCTTGTTGCATCAAATACAAGAGGAATTGCAGATTATATAGAACAGGGCGTAAACGGATTCATGAGCAAACCGGATGATGTAGAGTCCTTCGCCAAAAACCTTGACATGTTATCTTCAGATGAAGCTTTGAGAGAAAAGATCTCTCAAAACAATCTACTCAAAGTTCAGCAATACAAAATTGAAGTTATAAGATCCGCATTAAAAGAATTACTTGATGATTGCTTATCAGATCATAAAGAAATTGCAAAGGTTTAATCAAACATGAAACTTTCAGTTATTATTCCTGTTTACAAGGCAGAGAAAACTATTCGGCGATGCCTCGACAGATTACTTAATCAACCCCACGGTGATATTGAAATAATCGTTATAAATGACGGCTCTCCCGACTCTTCGGGTGCAATCTGCAAAGAATATGCAGAAAAATACAGTGAAATCAGATATGTGGAAAAAGAAAATGGCGGTGTTTCAACGGCTCGTAATATGGGTCTCGATATTGCCCGTGGCGAATATGTGGTTTTTGTCGATAGTGATGATTGGGTCTACGACAACTTTTTCTCCACAATCGAAAAATCGCTTAATGAAGACGACTGGGATTTATTCCAGTATTCTCAGAACTACACTGACGGCAAAACTGAGAAGCCCCGTATTCAAGCTGATTTCAAATCCATCGACCATCAAGTGATTTTCAATAAAATTATCGAGAATATGTGCCACAAACACATAAACGGACCTATAGATAAAGTCTATAAGCGTAGCATAATCGAGGAGAATCACATAAGATTCCATCCCGATTTATGCGTTGGTGAAGACCGCACATTCAACATTGTTTTTTCCCTCCATGTAAAAAAATGGTGCACTATTTCAGACTTGATTTATTGGGTAAGTTTAGAAAACGGCGAATCCCTTTCCAGACAAAAAAGAGATAATCTCGACGACCAGGTTCGTATAGCCGTAGAATATCTTTTTGACATTATTGAAAAATCAAACGCAACTGAAAAAGAAAAGGATATGCTTATAAAAGCAATTCATTTTGATAATATGCGTGCAGTTTACACCAAAGCTAAGTATCTACGTAGAAACGATGTAGTATTTTTCAAGAGATTAAAAGAGCTTAACACATATTGTAAACAAGTTAATAAACAGAAATTCAAATATCCCCCCGGTAAATTCTGTACACTTATAAGTTTACCGGTCAGATTAAAATTGACTCCCGTCCTTGATGCTATGGCATGGGTGTTGACAAGATAGGATTTTTTATGAAATACATTCTTCAGATTGCTGCCCACCTTACTATCGGCGGTGCAGAAAAAGTTTGCAGGGATATCGGTCTTTACGGAAATCCCGAAGAATACGAAACACATTATGTTATTTTTGATGATGATATAGGTGATTTCGGTCAAGAGGTTGAAGCAAAGGGTTGCAAAATATTCAAATTCCGTGAACCCTCCGAGAATTACAGAGAATACTTCAAAGCTCTCAAGGAACTTATGTCAAAATATCCCTATACCGCAGTACACGCTCACACTATGTTCAGTATTGGTTGGGTTATGCTTGCGGCTAAACAAATGAAAATACCCGTAAGAGTTTCTCACGCACACTCAGCTCTTATTGACGGCAACGGTTTAGTTAAAACTGTTTACGAAAACGTTATGAGAAAACTTATTCTCTCCTGCTCTACGGACCTTGTTGCATGTGGTGAAAAGGCGGGTATAAGACTTTATGGTGAGAAAGCATATAGAAAACGCGGTAATCTTATACTCAATGGCATAGATACAAAAGTCTTTTCATTTTCACAAGTGAAACGTGATGAAATCCGTAACAAATTTAACATTTCCGATAAATTTGTTTTAGGGCATACAGGTAGATTGGCTGAGGTTAAAAACCAAGTATTTATATTAAAACTTATGCCCGAGATTTTAAAGCAAAGAGATAATGCGGTTCTTATGCTTATAGGCGACGGGGACGATCGTCAGATGCTCGAAAGCACCGCAAAGGAACTTGGTGTTTATGACAAAGTAATCTTTGTCGGTAACGTAACCAATGTTCAGGATTATCTGAGTGCAATGGATGTTTTTGTGTTCCCGTCTCTTTACGAGGGTCTTCCATTGTCAATTCTCGAAGTACAGGCTAACGGGCTTCCGTGTATTATTTCCGATACAGTTCCTCCAGACGTTTTCTTAACGGACCTCATCCATCCCCTGTCGCTTAAAGACCCGGGAAGCGATTGGATCAATAAGATTTTATCCGTTAACCGCCAACCCGGTAAGGATTATTCAAACGAATTAAAAGCATCGGGCTTTGATTTGGAAACCGCAATGGAAAAGGTGTACAGTATTTATGAAAATTAAAATTTTATTTTACATAGACACTTTAATAGGCGGCGGTGCCGAAAAGGTTTTGAGAAATCTTGTAAACTCAATGGATTACAATAAATTCGAAATCACCGTACAAACCACTTTCAAAGAGGATGTTTCCGAGTATCTTAACAAGGAAATTAACTATAGATATTGTTACAAAACCCAAAATTCTATATCCCGACTAATTTTCAGAGCCGAAACCGAAGCGGGACTTATTTACCCCTTGCACATAAAGGATGATTACGATATCGAGGTTGCTTATCTTGAAGCAGCTTCAACCAAAATAATCGCCGGCTCTACCAACATGAAAGCCAAAAAGCTTGCGTGGGTACACTGTGATTTAAGAAAGGCCACCGACAATCCTGAGGCTTATGTAGAAAAAACTAAAGAATGGTACAAAAAATTCGATAAAGTAATCTGTGTTTCAAAAAGTGTACGTGAGGGTTATACGGAACTTTTCGGAAACACCCCACCGTCAGAAATCGTTTATAACACAGTTGATGATACCGAAATAGCAATAAAATCCGTCTGCAAAATGCCTTGTGACATAAAAAAAGAAAAACTCACACTTATAGCAGTCGGCAGACTGTCTGCACCAAAAAACTATCCCAGACTTTTAAAGACATTGAAAATACTTTTGGATGAAGGCTTTGATTTTGAGTTGTGGATTTTAGGCGAAGGAAGTTTACGCCCCGAAATTGAAAAGCTTATCAAAGAGCTCGCAGTTCAGGACCATGTGAAGCTGCTTGGCTTCTACGATAATCCCTACCCGTTCATCAGAACTGCCGATCTGTCAGTTTGTTCATCCGATTATGAAGGTTTAAGCACTTTTGTTACAGAAAGCCTGATTATAGGGAATGCCGTTATCACCACGGACTGCGGCGGTATGGACGAGCTTCTGGGTGAAAATGAATACGGCATTGTTACTCAAAACAGCGACGAGGCATTTACCGAAG
>JAZULN010000079.1:0-13735 GCA_045603125.1 Clostridia bacterium
TTTTTTCGCCATTAAATGTAAAAAGCTCAAATTGAAAAGCACCCAGTCTGAAAATTTTTCCTTGTCCATAACGTGGAAGCCATAAGTGATATTCGCTTGTTCCAATTCTTCCGGTACGATTTTTATTTGAATTAAGATACATATCCAAAGCCGAAAGAGTTTTAGATAAAATTTCTTTTTTAACACCTCTTATTTTTGCATCATTACAAAAATCAATAATATTAGCTATAAGAGGCGGCATGAGTGCAAATTCTGATTTAATTGTTCCATCCTTCGGAGGGGTAAGCCCAGATAAAGAAATATCTTTTTTTATAAAAAGATACATGGCACAACAAATTAAAATATATCCTTCGTCGCATAATATTTCGTCAATAGCTTTCAATATATATTCAAAGTTTTTTTCACTAAAAATCGAGTATTCATTGTTGAATTTCGCAATTTTTTCTTTATCAAAAATAATAGATGAAATTTCGTTTTTATTCTTTTCTACTCTAATTAATAATTCAGATAATGAAGGAGAGATTGTCGTTTTAAGACGTTGATACACATTCATAATATATTTTCCTCAAACAAACTGCTTGTTTCTTTAAATTGTACTATTTCGCGTTACTCTTTATTATACTATATTTCGGTAAATTTTGCAAGGTTTTGCATTGTAAAATATAAAAAAATATGTTATAATTATGAGTGTTTAAAATAATTTATAGAAAATACTATAAAAAGGGGGTAAATTCTTGGAAAAATTGCTTTCAAACTGCACTCTTTGTCCGAGAAATTGCGGTGTAGATAGACTCGCCGGAAATTTGGGTTTTTGTATGTCCGGGAAAAATCCAAAAGTGGCAAGATACTCCCTTCACTTTTGGGAAGAACCGTGCATTTCCGGGAACGCAGGATCCGGAACTGTATTTTTTTCAAATTGCACGCTAAAATGTGTGTTTTGTCAAAATAGTGCAATTAGCAGTAACGGTATTGGCGAGGAAATCACCCCTGAAAAGTTAGCAGAAATTTATCTGAAACTGCAGGAAATGGGTGCTAATAATATAAATTTAGTTACGCCTACCCACTTTATTGTCCCCATAATTAAATCACTGGAACTTGCAAAAACAAAGGGGCTTTCCCTTCCTATCATTTATAACACAAGTGGCTATGAAAAAGCCTCAACAATCAAGCTTTTGAACAGACTTATTGACGTTTACCTTCCGGATTTTAAGTATTTTAACAATAAATTTGCTATAAAATATTCAAATGCTCCCAACTATTTTGAGTATGCATCAGAAAGCCTAGCGGAAATGGTTAGTCAAACAGGGACAGTAAAATTTGATAATGAAGGGACAGTAAAATCAGGAACAATTGTCAGACACTTAATGCTTCCCGGACTTTTATTTGACTCAAAAAAGGTCATAGATTATCTTTATAATACATATAAAGATGATATTTATATAAGCATTATGAACCAATATACGCCAATGAAAGAATTTATAGAATTCCCGGAGCTTAATAAGAAAATCTCGTGGGATTATTATAACTGTCTTATTGATTATGCTCGGGAGCTTGGCATAAAAAATACATATATCCAGGACAAGGATACACAGGACAAAAGCTTTATCCCGGAGTTTTTTAATAAATTAGAAATATAAAAAGGACTGTAAAAACAGTCCTTTTTTGTTATGCTTGAGTATTATAGCTATAGTTTGGTGCTTCCTTTGTGATATAAATATCGTGTGGGTGACTTTCTTTTAAGCCCGCACCGGTAATTCTGATAAATTTACCGTTTTCTTTTAATAGCGGAATGCTCTTAGTTCCACAGTAACCCATACCTGAGCGAAGACCTCCTAAAAGTTGGAAGATTGTGTCGGCAAGCGATCCCTTATACGGAACTCTACCCTCAACTCCTTCAGGAACAAGCTTTTTAGAACCGGTCTGGAAGTATCTATCCTTTGAGCCTTTTTCCATAGCGGCTAAGGAACCCATACCACGGTAAACTTTAAATCTTCTTCCCTGATAAATTTCGAATTCGCCCGGGCTTTCTTCACAACCTGCTAAAAGACTTCCCATCATAATAACGTCAGCACCGGCAGCAACGGCTTTTACAAGGTCGCCTGAATACTTAATGCCACCGTCGGCAATAACGGGGATATTATACTTTTTAGCAACTTGGCTTACATCATAAATCGCAGTAACCTGAGGAACACCGATACCAGCAATAACTCTTGTTGTACAAATAGAACCAGGACCAATACCTACCTTAATACAGTCAGCACCGGCTTTGATTAAATCTTCTGCCGCTTCTGCTGTTGCAATATTTCCAACAATCAACTGCATATCAGGATATACTGATTTAATTTCCTTAACCTTATTTAAAATGTTTGATGAGTGACCGTGAGCTGAGTCTAATACAAGTACGTCAACCCCTGCATCAACAAGTGCTTTAACACGATCCAATGCATCGGTTGTAACACCGATTGCCGCACCACAAAGAAGTCTTCCCATAGAATCCTTCGCAGCGTTTGGATATCTAACAGCTTTTTCGATGTCCTTTATTGTAATAAGACCTTTTAGGTGATAATTTTTATCAACCAACGGCAGTTTTTCGATTTTTGCTTTTCTTAAGATTTCTTGTGCTTCATCTAAAGTTGTTCCAACAGGTGCGGTAATAAGATTTTCACAGGTCATTGATTCCTTGATTTTTTTAGAAAAATCAACTTCAAATCTTAAATCTCGGTTTGTGATTATGCCAAGGAGTTTTCCATCCTTGTCACAAATCGGCACACCTGAGATTTTATATTTACCCATAAGGTCATCAGCATCTTTTAGAGTATGTTCAGGAGATAAGCTAAACGGATTTGTTATAACCCCATTTTCGGAACGTTTAACCTTGTCAACTTCGCCCGCTTGTTCTTCAATCGTCATATTCTTATGAATGATACCAATACCGCCTTCTCTTGCCATAGCAATAGCCATTGGTGCCTCGGTAACTGTATCCATCGCAGCACTCATGAGGGGAATATTTAAATGAATTTTTGCGGTAAGTTGTGTTCCTAATTCTACTTCATTTGGAGTAAAATCAGATGCTTGGGGCATCAATAACACATCATCAAATGTCAAACCTAATTTTTCAAACTTATCTGCCATATCAAAAGCCTCCCAAATTTTATTTTACTTCTAAAAAAGTTTATTTTTACTATTATACCAAGTTTTATTTCACTTTGCAAGTCTTTTATTTGATAAAAATGTAAATGTTTTTGTAAAATTTTTGGCTAAATGTAACACTTTACATAAAAAAACATATTATGTTAATGCAGATATTATCTGTAAATCTTTTAAAGAGGAGTTATTTATATGGAAAAACCTTGTAATTTCTGTCCGTTAGACGGTTGCGGGTGTGTAGGCTATGCCTATGTCCCCTATCAACAATTAAACAAAGTTTATACTCCTGAAGATAGTTTACAAAACGGATCACTTTTTCCTGAACTTGTTCTTACAATATGTGAATATGGTAAGGTATGCAAGGAAACTGGAGGTGCAGTAAATGACTAAATCGACATTATTGAAAAAAATTCAGAGTTATAAATTTGCTGCATATGATATGTTATTATTTTTAGATACTCACCCAAAAGATGAAGCGGCATTTAAAATGTATCGTGAGCTTGTGGCAAATCTTAAAAAATGCATCAGCGAATATGAATCAAAATTTGGCCCTCTATCTATAATGTCGGCGGCAAAATTTGATACATTCTGCTGGGATAACTCCCCATGGCCTTGGGAAAAGGAGGTAAATAAATAATGTTTAGTTATGATAAATTTCTTCAAAGACCTATAAATATCAAAAATAAAAACCCACAGCTTGCAAATATTATAATTACGCAATATGGCGGTCCTAACGGTGAATTAGGAGCATCGCTAAGATACCTTTCCCAAAGGTTTACAATGCCAAATGATATGACAAAGGCTCTACTTACCGATATCGGCACCGAGGAACTCGGGCACCTCGAGATGGTCGGAACACTCGTAACTCAGCTCTCTGATGGAACTTGCCCGAAGGATTGGCTTGATATGAAGAGTGCCGAATATTATGCAGATAACGGTGTTAGCGTATATCCACAAAACGCTCAGGGAACCCCCTTTAATGCAGCATCTATTGCTGTAACCGGCGACCCGCTTACAAATCTATATGAGGATTTGGCAGCAGAGCAAAAAGCAAGAGCTGTATATGATAATATTTTAAGACTTTCCGATGATCCCGATGTAAATGAGGTTATTAAGTTTTTACGTCAAAGAGAAGTTGTTCACTTCCAGAGATTCGGTGAGGCATTAGATACCCTTCAGCAAAATTTGCAGTGTAAGGATAAATTCTATATGGGATGTAAAAAGGATTAAATAAAAATACCACGCATTTCTGCGTGGTATTTTTATTTTATTCCTCAGTAACATTTATCTTGCAAGGAACATTCATACTCTTTGCAATTTCCTTAATTTCTTCCACAGTTTTAATGTTAACATTTATTCCCTGGCTACGTACAATTTCTGCAAATTCAACTTCCTTTTCACCGTGGACATAAATTCTTCTGCCATCATATGACGGACAAGAACGCAAATCATCTAAAAGTCCCGAGCAACTTTTCTTTATAGCATCAGAGTCACCGAAAAGGTTACAGTTTATTGCCATAAAATAGTGGGCTGTATCTGCAACATCAGGGACAGCATAACTTTGATAGGATTTTGGTCCGCCCGAAAGTACAGATGTAAACAACTCACAAATCATACCAAATCCATAGCCTTTATGTCTTCCGTTTTGTTCATCAAATCCGCCAAGCGGTAAAATTCCGCCCCCTGCTCTATCGGAAATGTTTTTTATAACCTTATCGGGATTATTACATACCTCACCCGTTGCATCTACCATCCAGCCCGATGGAGTGTCTTTCTCGGCTTTTCGGTAAACTTCAAGTTTTCCTCTTGGCACAACGGTAGTTGCTGCATCAAAGCAAAAATCAACAGGGTCTGCCGGAAATGCAAGGGCGATTGGATTACTTCCAAGCATGGCTTTTCTGCCATTTGTGGGAACCATTATTGCCTCCGAATTTGTCATGGCAACCCCTATAAAGTTTTCTTTCGCCGCCATTTTAGCATAGTAACCGGCGATACCAAAATGGTTTGAATTTCTAACTGCAACCATACCAATTCCTCTGTTTTTTGCCTTTTCGATTGCAATATTCATTGCCTGTTCGCTTACTATTTGTCCCATAGCCTTTTTGGCATCAATTACAGCCGAAATTGGGGTTTCCCATACAGTTTCGGGCATTGCTTTTACATCAACCAAATTTCTTTTTATCGCATCGTCATAACGAACCATACGCTGAATTCCATGAGATTCTATACCTGAAAGGTCTGCTGCCAAAAGCGAGTTAGTTATGATTTTACTATCTTCTTCCGAAAACCCGTAACCTTTAAAAATTTCCTTAATTAAGTTAAATGTTGAATTAAATTCTATCTTCATAATGCTTCTCCTTTTTTATACTCCGCTATATGCTGAAAATCCGCCATCTACCGGTAAAATACAACCTGTAATAAATCCTGCGTTTTCATCATCTATTAAAAATTTCATAGCACCAATTAGTTCTTCGGGATTCCCAAATCTTCTCATCGGTGTATTTTTTATAATTCTATCTGCCCTTTCAGTTAAATTCCCATTTTCATCAGTTAGCAGTTCCTTATTTTGTGTCGCCATAAAAAATCCCGGTGCAATCGCATTTACACGTACACCCGATGGTGCAAGATGAACCGCAAGCCATTGAGTAAAATTAGATATTCCTGCCTTTGCAGCACAGTAAGCAGGGGTTTTGGTTAATGGTGCATATGCCGCCATAGACGAAATATTCAAAATACAACCATTACCCTTTTTTACCATATCTTCAGCAAAAATCTGACACGGCAGAACTGTTCCCCATAGATTTAAATCAAATACAAAAGAAAAACCGTCTCTTTTTAAGCCGAAGAAATCATTTTTTATTTCTTTTGAGTTCAGATTTACGTATTCTTCTCCGGTTGAGGCAGAAGGATGATTCCCGCCGGCGCCGTTTATTAAAATATCACATCCGCCAAAATCTTCAAAAATCTCGTCATGTGTCCGCTGCATACTGCACTCATCGGTAACATCTGCAACATAATAATTAGCAATAAAACCGTCGTTTACTAATTCTTTTTTCAGATCTGCGAGATTTTTTTCATTTCTGCCTATAAGGGCCACTCTGTTTCCATCTGCTGCAAGAGCTTTGGCAAATCCTCTGCAAAGCATTCCTGCCGCACCTGTTATTACTACCGTTTTCATTAAAAAGTCATCTCCTTAGACATCGATATAGTAATTATAAACCTAATTTTTAAAAAAAGCATTTGATAAAATATATGTTTTATATTCAAAAATCAAGATTTTCTTGCAAAATCTTCACTGGTGTGATATTCTTTTATAAAGGAGGGGATTTAAATGGATTGGCTTAAAGCCTGGGACCTTACGGCCCCTAAAACACCCGACACACCTATAACCTTTCACGTTCACGACACATGTGAGCTTTTATACATATGTCAAGGCACGGTAGATGCTAAAATCGTCGAAAAACAGTATATCTTAAAACCCGGTCAGCTTGCAATTATAAGCCCTATGGAAGGACACAGCATTTCGCCTATTGAGTTTCCATACAAAAGACAGGGTATGAACGTTAAAATCGACCATTTAAAGCTTAAAGGAATTTCTCCTGTTATGACTTCTATTTTAGAGCGACATACACCTGACTGGAACCATGTATTTGACTTGAACACTGAACCAAAATTGATAGAACTTATTGATGAAATAATTTTTGAAAGTAAAAATAATCTTCCCGAGAAAGAAGACATGCAAAGTATACTTTTTCATAAGTTACTCCTAAAGCTTTACCGTCTTTTTCCGGAACGATTTTTACCAAGTGCTTCCGACGAACTCATAGAGGATGCAAAAAAATATATAGAAAATAATATTGAGAACTTTATGTCGGTGCAGGAATTGGCTGAAAAGTACTACTATACCCCATCCCACTTTATAGTTCGATTTAAAAATTACACAGGCTACACTCCTCAAAAATACTATAACCTATGTCGAATGGTACGTGCTAGGAGACTCCTTTCAGATACTTCCTTAACCTTAAACGTTGTAGCAGAAAAGTGCGGTTTTTCCGATTTAAATAGTTTTGTCAGGTGTTTTCGTTCTACTATGAATATAACCCCCGGAAAATTCCGTGAAAATTTAACATCAAAACATCCAGATGAATAAAAATTGAAGGTTTTATCACACAAAAATACCACGCATTTTGCGTGGTATTTTTACTCATTACAATATATTATTTTTTAAATCCTTCATACACCAATTTTATCTATTTTAATGTGTTACGAATAAACTCTACCGCTTCTTTAAAGGCTTTTAGTCGGGAATCGTCAATATCCCCTTCAAAATCAAAGGTAGGACAGATAAATCCTCCTTCTTCAAATTCGTTCCATGCATAAGAAAGAATACTCTTAACCTCCGCCCCTGTTTCAATAAGATGTTTTGAAAGGCCTTCTGCCCCCGCTTTAATCTGTTCAGGACTTGATGCGGATGTATATTTCTTATTTGCATATGCATACCACGGAACGGGAGTGTCGATTCTTGGAGACGGATTCCAACCCACCGAGTACATAGGGATCACAGGCAAGGAGTATGAAAGCATTAAATCATTCATATCCAACATATACGACACAAAATCTTCTTTAGTGTAACAATCTTTGTCCTCGTTTGGTACGCAATAAGCAGAAACTGCATCCGCTTCCGAATAGGTTTCTCCCTCTGTTGCAGGGTTATTATTTGTAAATATTGCAACATAAGGGTCTGGCACGCCCACCTGGCGGCACGCCTCCCTGAGTCGCAAAATAAGTTCCTTATTATAGCCTGAATATATATACACCAAGGGTTTTTTGTCCACATATTGATAATAGGGTTTTTGCATTGTCTTTGCAAGGTCACGGAGTTCCTCATCGGTTATTGGGTGAGCACTCAAAATTGCACACATTTTAATTTTGTCATTTAAGGAACTTTCCATATGAAGTTCTCTTATATATGTAAGTTCGTGAACATGTCTTGCGGTTTCGCTTACATTTTCATCCTGAGCGAATTTGTCCCTTTTTGTGTACCATACATAGGCAAAATAGTCTATTCCAGCATCGATAGCATACTCCAATTCACGGTCGAATTCTTCCTGTGTTCTCTTATGAAATGATACCTGATCATCTTTTGCAACATCAGCATAAAAAGGTACGCGGTTTTTATATTTTTCACCACTTAAAGTCTTTGCACAATAACCCCCGAAATATGTGGTGTCACTTTCAAGACATCCGTCCCAGTTTATTACGCCTATTTTTAATTCTGACACAAATACCCCTCCTTAGGATAAAACATTTATATATATTTTAACATCAGGAATAGATATAATCAATATATTTTTTTGTCATTGTAATAGTGGATGTTTGATAATTTGCGTATATTTTACGAAAAATAATATTAAAACTTGTTTGTCAGATTAGAAAATCCCAAAGAATTCACAAACTATAAAGACAAAACCCAACATTAACTGCTCATTCTTATATGACAATTTTTCAAAGATACACATTATATTGATAATGTTACAAATGCAAGGAATTTACATTTGTGTTAAAATGGACTAAACGAACATAGAAGGAGGTACAAAATGAACGAAAGAATTTTTAAAGGGATATACAGCATTGTGCTTACTCCTTTTAAGGAAGACGGAAGGCTCGACCTTGACGCCCTTGAAAAACATGTTGCCCGCGCAGTAGAATCCAAGGATTTGACAGGCCTTGTGGTATGTGGCTCAACCGGTGAATTTTCAAGGCTCAGTTATGAAGAAAATCTTGACGTTATGAAAATTGTAAGCAAGGTAAACGGCAGCAAAAAGCATTTTATATGCGGTGCTACTGCAGGAGATAACTACACCGCCAATAAGTATGTAGAGGCAATTACCAACCTGGGTGCCGACGGAATCCTTTTAGCTCCCCCCTACTACTTTAAATTAAATGATGACGAAATTTTTGAGTATTACAAAGATGTAATAAAAAACAACAAGGCGAAGCTACCTATAGTGGGATATAACATTCCACAATGCACAAACAAAATTTCCGTTCCAGTATTTGAAAAGCTTTTGGAATTTGACTGTGTAAAGGGATTTAAAAACTCATGGAACGATATGCAGGAAATAACCACAGAAATTGCCATAAGGGATAAAAAGAGAAAAGATGTAGCAATGTTCACAGGACTTGATGCTTGTCTATATGGCACTCTTTCCCTTGGCGGCGACGGTGTATTTTCTGCCATTACATACTTAATGCCCGAGATTATGAATGTTATTTATTCTGAGTTCGGCAAAAGCGAAAAGTCATTTAAGTGTCAGTGTGACCTTATTGAACTAATAGATGTTATTAACCAATTCACATTCCCCTACGGTTATAGAGTTCTTAGTGACGCCCTACACCAAAGCCTTGGTACAGGTCGTGAAGGGGTGCCTATGCTTATGAAAAACATGGCATACATGGCAAAAAGAGATATGCGTGGCATATATGAAAAATTATATACCAGTTATGTAAATCCAAGAATACTTTTTTAATTCAAGAAAGGATGTATTATTATGAAAATCACAAAAGTAGAACCTATTTTATTGTCCTACCGCTATACCCCCGACGAACAATGGGGTTGGTCAGGAGGCGAGGTTAAGGTATGGCACACTTCCCTTGTGAGAGTATGGACAGACGAGGGAATATATGGGCTTGGCGAAATGGGAACCGGTCACTACATTCCTGAGGCGGCAAAAGCTATATGCGAATTTTTGGAAAAGACTATTGTTGGTTCAGATCCATTTGAAATAAGCGTTCTTTATGACAGAATGTATAAGCTTGGTGCTAACTGGGGCCGACGTGGTATTGCGATGGGCGTAATCAGCGGTATTGAAAATGCTCTTTGGGACTTAAAAGGTAAAGCACTCGGCGTTCCTGTTCATTCACTGCTTGGCGGAAAATTCAGAAATTCAATCCGTGCATATGCCAGCGGCGGAATGGAACAACCTAATGAATCTCTCATAAAAGAAGTAAACGGCTACCTTGAGAGAGGATTTACCGCAGTAAAAATAAGAGGCGGTTACAACGCAAAAAGAGATATCGAAAAAGTAAAAGCTCTAAGAGATGCCTTAGGCTACGATTTTGACTTAGCAATCGACTGCGGTCAGGGTTATGTTCCTTTTGCGTGGTCTGCAAAAGAAGCAATCGGCGTAGTAAAAGGTCTTGAAGAATATAAGCTCATGTTCATCGAAGAACCTTGCAGAACAGACGAGTTGGATGTTTACGCTCAGGTTAAAAAGGAAAGCGGTGCTACCCCTATTGCCGGCGGTGAAAACGGATGTTCAATTTTTGAATATAAGGCCCTCATAGACAATAAATGTGTAGATATAATCCAACCCGATGTAACTCATGCAGGTGGTATAACAGAAGTAAAGAGAGCCGCAGAATATGCCGCACTAAACGGTATTACAGTCGCTCCTCACGTTTTCCGTTCAGGTGCATCTTTTGCAGCACACTTGCATCTTTTGAGTGCAATTCCTAATGCCCTCATATGCGAATTCCAACAGATTGCAAATCCACTTCGTGAGGAACTTTTAAATCAACCGATTAAAATGGTAAATGGCGAAATCATGGTTCCCGACGAACCCGGTCTTGGAATACATATAACAGATGAAATAATCGAAAAATATGCATATATCCCAGGAAGTGAACAGAGATTTAAAGTGGAGACAAAATAATGGTAAAGTGTCTTAAAAGATTAAATTCTGCAGAAATCAACTGCAAAGCATCAATACTGGTAAAAGGCCGCCCCGAAACAGAAACCATCAAAATTGGGTGCTTTGGGTATTTTTTGGAAAAGGATGGCAAAAAAATAGTAATTGACACCGGTATAGAAGATATTTCGACAGTGAATCTCACCAAATCCAGCAGCGACGACTGGCTGCGTGGTGATACGGGAATGTGTATAACTGATAATTTAAAAACAATCGGAGTTAGTCCTGAGGAAATAGACGAAGTCTTTCTCACCCACTCCCATTATGACCATATATCGGGGGTTTGTAACTTTAAAAATGCAGTGATTCACATTTCCAAGGCTGAATACGATTATTTACAGTTAAAAAGTAACCCTCACAACAAATTCCTTGGCGATGTAATTGAATTTTTGAATCACAAAAATAATCTGGGTAACCTCAATCTCATAGATCAGGAATATTCCGATGATAACATTACCTGCAAAGTTGTTGGAGGTCACACAGTTGGAAGTATGTTGGTAGTTATTGAGGACCTCCTCTTTACCGGAGATAGCATTTTTCTTTTAGACAGCATAGAGAATAACCTCCCTATCGGCTTTAGTAACGAAGAGGAAAATTCTTTACGGGCACTTGAACTCTGTCAAAAACACAAGGGAATTATTCTAACAGGTCACGATTTTAACTGTATTGATTCATTATAAATATCAGGTAAAAAATTCTTAAGAAAGGATATGCCATATGTTTGATTTACAAGGAAAACTAGCTTTAGTTACAGGTTCCAGCCGTGGCATAGGCAAAGCCATCGCAACAAAACTTCTTGAGGCAGGTGCCTCTTTAATCATTCATGGAAGGACTGCCGGCAAGACTCTCGATGATACGCTTTCTGAATTAAAAAAGATAAGCCAGAATGTGTATGCAGAACATGCCGACACCTCCAACCCCAAAGAAATTGAAGAGATGTTTAAAAGGATAGAAAAAAACATCGGCAAGCCCGATATCTTGGTAAATAATGCAGCAGTTTTATCCAGAACCTCTTTTCTTGAGCTTCCCTATGAGGAATGGGACAGAATAATGGAAACCAATGCCCGCGGATATTTCCTTTGCAGTCAGCACGCTGCAAAGTTAATGCTCCAAAAAAACTGGGGTAGAATTATAAATATTTCTTCCATTTCCCAGTTTGAAACTGCTCCAGGCAGAATCCACTACTGTGCTTCTAAAGCTGCCATAGGTATGCTTACCAAAGGGCTTGCATTAGAACTTGCCCCCTACGGAATTACCGCAAACGCAGTTTTGCCGGGAAGTATACACACAGACTTTAATAACGATGTGTTAAGTAATAAGGAATACTACGAAACTTGCGTTGCCGGGATACCCCTTGGCAGAATAGGAAAAGCACAAGATATAGCCGGTGCTGTGGTTATGCTTGCGTCGGAGGAAGCATCCTACATAAGCGGTGCAGAAATTGTAATTGACGGTGCAAAAACCGTATTTTAAGGAGTTGATATTTATGTTTAAAGGTGTATGTCCCGTTGTAAATGTACCATTTAACGAGGATTATTCCATAGACTTTGACGGTCTAAAAAATATTGTAGATTATGTAATAGAAGAGGGTTGCGAGAGTATATGTCTATTTGCGTTTAACAGCGAACCCCACAAACTGTCTTTTTCAGAAAAGAATAAAACTATCGAGGAATTCATAAAAGCAGTATCGGGTAGAATCAAAACCCTTATAGGAATTGTTGAAATTTCTATCGGTGACTGTGTGGAACTTGGTCTCACTGCAAAAAACAACGGTGCAGACGGTATAATTCTTTATCCCCCTGCCCTTTCCACTCCAAGTGGAGACGAGCTCATCGGATATTTTAAAACCATTGCAGACAAGGTAGGACTTCCTGTTATGATTCAGGACAACCCCCGTTCTACAGGTGTAAATATGAGTCTTGAATTTCTCCTTGATGCTTACGAAAAAATTCCGGCTTTTGAATACATAAAGGTGGAATGTCCAATACCTATGAGAAAAATGCGTAAGATAATTGATGCAACCGACGGTAAAATGAAGTGTTATAGCGGAAATGGCGGAATCTTCGCTGTGGACGCCTTCTTAAATGGCGCTTACGGAATCATGCCCGGCGTTGTTATGTGTGGTCACTTTAACAAAATGTATAAGCTTTTAGACGAGGGTAAGGTGGATGAAGCAAGAAGAATGTTTGAAAAAATTCTTCCATTCACATGGTTTGAAGACCAGTCTTTGGAATTCTACATTGCTTGTGAAAAATACCTACTTAAGGAAATGGGTATAATCAAAAATGCCACTGCGAGAAAACCAGAAGTTAAGCTTCTGGAAAACGAAATCAGAGAGCTTAAAGCTTTGTTTGAAAGACTATAAATTTAAAAAAGGGCTTTTTAAAAAAGCCCTTTTATTTTTTTGCAAAACGTATCAAATCGAGATACTGACTCGGCGTCATATCCTCCACTCTTTTAAAAATAGTGGCAAAATAATTACTGTCAGGAAATCCGCTTGTAAATGCAACTTCGGTTATGCAATCGCACTTTTCCATAAGTCTTTTCGCATAAGCAATACGGGAGATATTTATATATTCTTTTAATCCCATGCCCACTTCCTTCTTAAATTTTCTCGAAAGATGACAGGGGCTTAAAAAACAGACTTTTGAAATATCTAAAAGGTTAAGACTTTCGTAATTTCCGTCAGTTATACAGGAATTTATATATTGGCACGCCTTTTCAACGACAGTTACTTCTTTGTTATGTTCAGTGTTTTCTTCAATCGGCAACCGGCCAAGCATGGTGATGATTTCGGATATATAATACCCGATGAGAGTATCCCAGTGGTTTTTTTT
>JAZULN010000080.1:0-8296 GCA_045603125.1 Clostridia bacterium
AGAAAGGACAATCTGTTTTTTTAAAAAAAGCAACTTAAGTTCCGGCAAGAAGTTTTCTTCAATAAATTTTTCGGTAAATTTGACAATAAAATACGTGTAATTGTGAGTTGATAAAATCGCCTTATGAATAGTATTTTTGTCAACTAGAATAATGCTTTTATTTTGTGCCGGAACCATTGTATCCTCTATGAAGTATGTAAAATCTCCCGAACGGACATACACCATTTCATAGTATGAGTGGGAATGGTTATCAGATTTTAAATCTGCTTTGTCTTTAATTTTCTGAACACTAATTCCGGATTTAATTGTATTATCCATACACATTCCTCCTTTAAATACTATATATAAATTATACTTCATCTTTGAAATTTTGTCAATGTTGAATAAATTATATGAATATTTAGAGGAATTTAAACAATACCACACTCTTAGTGTGGTATTTTCTCTATAACCCAAGACTATATACAAACTTTAGAGCTTTTTTTCAATTATTTCTATCAAATCCTTAATTGCATATTCAAATGCCGACTTCACAACCATATCTGCTGCATTTTTTACTTCATCTATTGCATTTCCGACCGCAACTCCGATATCGGCATGGGTAATTAACGATATATCATTTTCATATGTACTCCAGGATTTTGATACATAACTATCCGAAAAGAAAGGATTAGCCATAGCAAAAGCTTTAAAATCTTCCGCATCGTCAACCGAAGAAAATGCGCATACTATTTTTATCGGTTTTATATCACAAATCTGTGTCGGCAATGCCCCAAATCGCAGAATTTTGTCGGTTCATGCATATTTTCCCTGCAACTGTTAAATACATACATATCCGCATTCAAATAAAGTTTTTCGGTTATTATTTTTACAAACTCGCCAACTGTGTAATTCAGTCTTTTTTCATATACTATATTATCAGTTTCATAATCGTATATTATTCCCCCGTTGCCGAGCGAGACAGGCGCATTGATAATCTCATTTAGTTTTAAATCCTTCAGCTGATTTTTCGGCCTTCACATTCGGTTTCAATTTTCTTTCGCCCGAAGCTCTATCTTTTGGCATAAACACAGACAAAGATTTTTTTGAATTTAAAAATTCTCCGTATTTACTAAACAGCATAATGTATATTTTAAATCTTGCCGGAACATCCGAAAACGGATACTACCAAAGAATCAACATGCAACTTTCACTGCTTATATTTGACATACCACATCTTCCCTAAATTTTCAATATTTTTTTAACTTTATACAACAAAAATCAGCCATATAATTATGGCTGATTTTTAAATTTCTATTTTACCATGTAATATCCAATACTTCCATATCTCTATTGTTAACTCGGCAGTAAAAAGTGTCTTTTTCAAATCCTATATTATACCAGAAGGGCTTAATTCTGGATTTAATACTCTTAATATCATGCGGGAACACAATTTGTGCATCCTCTGATGAAAAGCTTTCGTTTCCAAGAAATAATACTGCACTGTTTGGACCTGTATAGTAGGTCATAATACGGCAATCCACACCGTTTTTAATAATCGGATATAATCCTAAAGACTCTACTGTCTTTCTTAGCTCTTTTAAAAACTTTTTAGATGGTCTTTCATATTTTAAAGGTTGTGCCCAAGCTCCGCCGTTATCATCATATACAACCGGTTTTTGTGCCTTTTTCGGTTTATCGGAACACAATACCTTCTTACCCGCCAATGCCTTACAGTTATAAAAATATGCAGAAAGCCCGTTCGCACATTCTGTAATTACGGCATCCGCCTTTCTCTTTAGTGGATTTTTATAAGATGTAACAATCATTGGGGCGTTTTTGTATTTTTCTAACCTATCCAGGCTATCTTTAGAATAAAGTTCTGCACCGGTCACAATTATCGGCCCTGTTAAAGCGTCGATTTCCTCGCTCTTTGCCATAGATGCGATTGATACACCCTCGACCATAAAGGAATAATAAAGATGCAATGGCGACGGTTTTCGCTCATCAATAAAGCGTTTAACCTGTCTATATAAAGACTCCGAATCCCAGATAGCAGTAAAGCCCATAACGCCTTTTGCCTCAATCTGAGCTGCCGCTTCCCAAGAAGAAATCATATCCCAATGCTCTTTTTTATGGCCGTCTGCCAGGCAATACATAGGTCCGTGGGAAGCTTTCCTTAATCCATCTTTCCCGCTTACCCACGCATTATTTCTACGGATTATCATTCTTCTTAAATCTGTAGGCGAGTTTATAATCATATTATAATCTTCTTGAGTGTCTTTCATTGTGGTCATTGTATATTGCTCAACCTCCGGAACATGGCAGGCGATAGATAATTGAGTAATATACATGCTTAGATTTGAGTGGCGACGATCTTCTATTTCAACTCTAGGCCCACTTATTCCGCAAGCTCCTATTCCCAACCCCCATTGGGTTAAAAGTGGCATATAACAGCCTGCGTCTTCGGTCATCATTGCATCAATTCCCACACGGCATGCCTTCTCATAGTCAAGGCCATATCGGAACAAAGCCTCAAAGGGGTCACGTGTCCATGCATTATTAAATATGATCTTTTTCTTCAAAGGTTTTAGGGTGTTTGCAAGACGAGTATAGAAATCTGCAAACCAATCGGATACAAAGCATATGTACTCATACCGTAGGTTTTCCATAATATACTTATATCTTGCATTTAGTTTTTTATCGTCACCATCACACTTACCCTGGAACTTCTCGGGCAATTTCACTCCCCTTGCCTCACAAAATTGTGAAACCAGATCATCGCAATAGTCACCACTTTGTAAACTAAATCTTATGGATGATAAGCCATCGGCGAAGTGATATCCGTCAAATCCATAGTCAACAAGAACTTCCTTTAATTTATCTATGAAGAAATCACGATAGTAGCTACCGTCTGAAAATCTTTTCATAACGTGTAAAACATTGTCGGTTGCTCCCGAATATGAACACTTAAATAAAAGCTCCGGATGCTCTGCTACAAATGAATCGTCAACAATTAGGTTTCCATTTTCATCTCTATACCAATAAATGTCGAAAACGCACATATAAACCGGCAAACCCTTTTGATGAAAGATGTCTATTAGCTTTTTTAGTTCATAGTTTGTCCATTGTTGGATGGCTCTGTCTTCATTATATGGGTGCCCGCCATAAGAACAAACACTTCTTAAAAGATTTTCTTCTTGTGCGAGCCCTTTATAGTAATTTACAAAATCGATACTATATATAAGGAGTGACACTCCCTCGATGTCATTGGAAATTCTTGATAAAAACTCACCAACACCCAAGTCTTCCTGTGTGCGGTCAAAACCGATGAGTTCTGTCCAATACCACTTTTTGTTCATAAAATTACCCCCTTTATTTTATCGAAATTACGAAAAGAACACTCAAGCTGGGTGTTCTTTTCGAAAAGTTATTGATTAGTCAAATGAATAGCCTTCAACGCTATAGTAAGCCATATTGGTTTGTCTTACGTCAAGTCTTCCGAAGCATGCACAAATCGGCGCACTGCTCTTTACCCATACTGTATATTGAACAGACTCACCAAGCATAACCTTTTTATCACCAAGAGGCATATCAAGTCTTACACATTTGGTTCTCATTGAATCAAGTTCATAGAAAATTCCGTCGATTGGGTCCTTATCTTCAAATACAAATACAAGCTCAACTTTTGCTTTTTCATCGCCTAAGTTTGTCATCATCAAAGCTTCGTGACCTTCAAAATCCGGATTGTCACCGTGTGGTGGCAAATATCCGTCGCAAAATACCCAGTTCTTCTTACCTTTATTCATAATCTTTCACCTCTTATTTAAATAACTTCGGAATTGCCTTATCGTTATACTTTGTCATTCTCTTAGCACCTTCAGCTGTAATTAAATAACAGTCTTCAATACGGAATGATCCCCATTCTAAGCCCTTAAAGTATGCGTCGATACAAATTGTCATGTTTTCTTCAATCACTCTTTTATTTGCTACTGTAAAGGTAGGAGCTTCACACTCAAGCATACCTGTACTATGTAAGCTTCCGTATGGGCAGTAATCGATGTAGTTATACTTTGTTAAGTAATCTGTGTATGCATTTAATACTACATCACATGGAACGCCCGGCTCCATCTTAGCTGATGCATAGTTTAGAGCATCGTATGCACAGTTAACAGCGTCCTTGATTTCCTGAGGAATCTTACCAAGTACCAATGGGCTGCAGATGATACCGTTGTAGCCTTCGTATGATACGCCGGCAGCAAGGTTAATCATTTCGCTTTCGCTTATCTTTCTTAGTGTATTTCTTGACATACTGATGTGTGAATTAACAGGACCTGTTGCTACCATTGGAGCAAATGACTGAACATAGCTTTCAGCACCAAGTCTCATCATTTCGCCTTCAAAAAGGCCGCCGATGTGACGTTCTGTCATGCCAACTTCGATTTGTGGTACTACGTTCTCAAACATCTGGGTTGTCATATCCCAGTTAGTCTTCATGATTTCGATTTCAGCAGCACTCTTGATGATTCTTTGTGAGTAGTGTTCATCGTCAAAGTCAACAAGCTCTGCACCTGCAAATACTTTTTCCATCTTCTTCATAATGATTGATGGGAAAATAAGTCTTCCGATATAACCGATTCTCTTTACATTTGGGTTCTGAGCCTTAACCTGTTGGAATAATTCTTCAAAGTCAAGCTGACCTTCTGTGTCATATTCAAAACCACTAACTTCACCGATTTCCGGTAAGATTGCAATTTTGCTCTTTTCCAATTTGTTTTCACCTAAGCAGTAGTCGTATGATGCCTGACCGGTACATACTGTAACATCACCATTTTGAGGGATGATGATAGCAGAACTTTCGTTTACCGGGGCAAAACCGCAGTAGTAACGAACAATGCCGATTTCAAGTAGGTTTGAAAAACCGACAACAAGGTCAATGTTCTTTTCCGACATGATTTTTCTTAGTCCGTCGACTCTTTCCTGATACTCTTTTGCTTCAATTGTTGGGTAATTCATAGATTATCTCTCCTTTTTTATTATAATTCCCTCACCCTCGCCATAATGTGTACCATTTTTATCATAAATGATAGTATAAGTACAATCTTTGACGGTAAGGTTAGTTACTTTGAAATACTCCCAATTATCGGGAATTTTGGGTTCCACTGATATTTTATCACCTGAAATTTTAATACCTAAAAGACCTGAGAGAACGAAATCACAATAGGCAGAATGGTTATAGTCCTTTCCTCTTTCAAATCCTCCATATATTTCGGGCCAATCCTGATTTTTAAGCACATTTCTGCTATGCCAACTACCGTCAATAGGACTTAAAACCTCATCGATCCAACATACCTTTTCCCCTTCCTCCGTGACACAATGCTGACATTTAGCATAAGTTCGAAGAATATTATAAAAATCATCTTTTGTAACGGTATCTTGTTTATATTTATCTAAAAGACTGAGTATTGCCTTTAATACAAGCGAGGTTGCAAACGGCCAAATATATCCATTCCAAAGACATTCGTGAGGGTGTTTGAATAAATATCTTGGATGTCTTGCCTCTGCGGTTGATAGTCCGAATTCTGTATAAAATCCGTCGGGATTTCTTAGTTCCTCAAAAACTTTATCATAACCCTCAGGCGCTAAACCATATATCCACGGGACGTACCCCATAAGTTCTCGTACATTCTGCTCCTTTGGTAACGCTTGAATAGATGGGTTTTCAAGGTTTTCCTCTCCATGGATTGATTTATAAAATGTACCATCCCATAGGATTTCGTTTATTTTATCTCTTAAGCCAGAATATTTTTAAAAAAACAGTTCTTTAATGTCTCCTCGATTGGCCATTTCGGCGAATTTGCTTATGGCCAATGCGTTGGCGGCCATATAACTATTCAGAGTGGTTCGATATCCTTTTTGCAGATTTAATTCAATAGAAGAACCGCTTATGGTAAATTCCATAGCATCATCATCGTCTTTTCCACAGAATAACCCACAGGACATTAAACGATTTTTTTCTACCTTGTTATAATAATTTAACATTAAGTCAAAGTTTTTAATTCCAAAACTAAAATCCCCGATATGTTGGCAATATCTGTATACAGTATCAATTATCGGAGTTGAATATCTGTATGGGTCGGATTTCTCGCTAAGAAATAGTTCAATGTGATTTTCTAAAATTTCCGAAGACGATTTTAACCATCTGCCTTCGGATATATGAAAATCAATTGCTGCAACTATGGTGTTATGCTTATTTGCCCATGAAACCGGAACCAGAAATTCGGTAATAACCTTTCCGTCCTCGGTATCTTTTATGTGCTTTCTAAAAACCCAGTAACGAAAATAATAGATTTCCTCAATATCCTTATCAGGAATGTCTATCAGGGGAATATTTTCTAAAAGCCAATTATAGCTTTCACTATTTTCTATTGATGTCTTTGTATATTCATGGTCATCTGAATTAAATTTATCTACATAATTTTTTAAATTATTATTCATTTTTCTTCTACCTAATAAAATTGACAACATTTTTGGTTAGCAGTGACATATAAACATCGTCGTCAATACCGTTTTCCTGTGCCATATAGCGTACACCACGAAGGATATGGCTATATCCGAGTCCGCCATAGGTTTTCCACATGGTTTTTAAGCATATATCATTACATACCAAAATCTGATCCTTAAATCCTTCGTCAATCAGAGTTTTTAAAAGCTTAATTCTTTCTAAATCATAGGCAAATCTCAGCTTGTCCGAAACATAAAATTCTTTCCCGAAGTTATCAAACTCAATATACACGCCCTTTTTTAATAGACCTTTTATGTAATCGGGTCTTAGCCATACATCAACGTGGTCAATACAAATCTTATCTGGGCTTACTCCCTCATTTGTAAGGACATTTATAATGTCATATCCGTTTTCGGTGTATAGGTCTGTATGGATATGGATTGCTTTTTTAGTCTTTGCACCTGCCATTCCAGCGGCAATCAAAACCTTTCTCTCATCATTAGAAATAACTGCACTTGTGCCGATTTCACCAATGATTCCAGCTCTTATTCCGGTATCGCCAATGCCGACAGTAATATCCTTAACCATCTCTTCTGCTAGCTCTTCAGGAGTTGCATTTTTTAAATATTCAGGGTGAGCTTTATGATAATAATGTCCACACCCTAAAATGATATTTACACCGGTTTTTTCGGAAATTTCCTTCATTGCAATTGGATCTCGTCCGATTTCATCAAGGGTACAGTCAATAATTGTGTTTCCTCCCCATTTTTTGAAATACTCCATTTCCTCGATTGCTTTATCTTTTTCGTCTAAAAGTGCGTTATCCAAAATTCCGTATGGGTCGATAAAAACCTCAGCTCGATTTTCACAAGTCACTTTATCATAAAAAATGCTTGGAGCATTATCCGGCGGTGTCACGCACTTTCTCATATCGATAAAAATATGCTCATGAGAAGATGCAACACCAACTTCCGATTCTTTAATTTCGCCTCTTACAGTTGTAATCATAATTCTCGCTCCTTCTTTTTAAAAGATTTTGGGGTCACACCAACATGTTTTTTAAAAAAGAAATCAAAATATTTCGTTTCATTAAATCCGAGAGAATATGAAATATCAGATATGGACATATCGGTTTCCAATAACATATTCTTTGCTTCGTCTATCTTCATCTGATTAAAATATGAAAATATCGTCTTTCCTGTCTGCTCTTTAAAAACCTTACACAAGAATGACCTTGAGCACTTCATTCGGTCACATATGTCATTTAAAGATACTCGCTCGCGTACATTCTCGGCAAGAAATGAAATTACAACACCAACAAAATCCGAATAGAAGTTTTTGTCGCTCAAAAAAACAAGTTCGCAGTTTTCATCGGCAGAAAGCTGTCTTGCAAGACAGATCAAAAGATACTCAAGCTGCAATAAAATCGCTTGTTTCCCGCCAAAGTTCGGAGATGCCAAAACTTCTAAAAGATCGTTATCATTCATTTTAAAGGTGTTTTCAGATTCATAAATAATCTTTTCAAGACAATATATTTGCTCGTCTTTTAAATTAAATCTCACCATAGAAAGCGGGTTTAAAATATTAGATACGCTTTCAAAACACATAACAAAAACATTATTGTCATCTTCAAGTGATTCATACTGATGAGTATAATTTGGCGGTATAAGTAAAAGTTGATTTTCCGAAAGAGTTAGAGATTTCTGGTCGATATGAAGGGTAATTTTTCCTTTTTTGACATAGCAAATCTCCCAAAAATCATGAGCTTCCTCATAATTTTTGTATTGCGTAATGACAACCACCAGCAATGCT
>JAZULN010000081.1:0-6329 GCA_045603125.1 Clostridia bacterium
GGCAGAAATAAAAAATAAAAGTGCTGATAATTCAGCGGTATAGAGGTATAATATGAAGATTTATAATACATTAACCAGAAAAAAAGAAGAATTTATACCAATCGATAAAAACGAAGTTAAAATGTATTCTTGCGGACCGACTGTTTATGATTATTTCCATATCGGAAATGCAAGACCATTTATAATCTTTGATACTATGAGAAGATATCTTGAATATAGAGGGTATAATGTTAAATTTGTTCAAAATTTCACCGATATCGATGATAAAATGATAAATCGCGCAAACCGTGAAGGAATAACTGTAAAAGAGCTTGGCGAAAGATTTATCGAGGAATATTTTAAAGATGCATCGGCTTTGGGAATTAAAAAAGCAACAGTTCACCCAAAGGCTACAGAAAATATTGATGCAATAATCGAAATCATCAAAAACCTTGAAGAAAAAGGCTATGCCTATAATATAGACGGAAATGTTTATTTTTCCACAAAGAAGTTCAGAGAATACGGCAAGCTTTCAAAACAGCCTCTTGAAGATTTGGAGGCAGGGGCTAGAATTGATGTAAATGAAACCAAAAAAGATGCTATGGACTTTGCCCTCTGGAAGGCGCAAAAAGAAGGCGAGCCTGCGTGGGAAAGCCCATGGGGAATGGGAAGACCTGGTTGGCATATCGAGTGTTCTGCTATGGCAAACAGATACTTAGGTAAAACTATCGACATCCACTCAGGCGGTCAGGACTTGATTTTCCCTCACCATGAAAATGAAATTGCACAAAGTGAATGTGCAAACGGTGAGCCTTTTGCAAACTATTGGATGCATAACGGCTACATTAACATTAACAACCAAAAAATGAGTAAGTCTTTGGGTAATTTCTTTACAGTAAGAGATATTGCCGAAAAATATGACTATGAAGTAATTCGTTTTTTTATGCTTTCTGCTCATTATAGAAATCCTGTAAACTTTAGCGATGTTTTGATGGAACAATCAAAATCGGCAATGGAGAGAGTTTACACTTGTCTTGAAAACCTTAAGTTCCTAATCGACAAGGGTGAAGACAGGGGGTTAAATGATTCGGAAGCTGAACTGTCCAAGAAAATAGAAGAATATAAACAAAAATTCATCGACGCAATGGATGATGACTTAAATACAGCCGATGCCATTGCAGCAATCTTTGACATTGTATATCTTGCAAATACCGGACTGTCAGGTGACGGCAAAAATTCGGTTCAGATTGCAGAAAAGTTCTATAATATGATAAAAGAACTAGGAAACGTTTTAGGACTATTTAATAAAGATAGTGAGAATTCTTTAGATAGCGAAGTTGAAGAATTGATTAAAAAAAGGGAAGAGGCAAGAAAAGCAAAAGACTTTAAAACTGCAGACGAAATCAGAGATAAGCTAAAAGCCATGAATATCATTTTAAAGGATACACCTATGGGTGTTAAATGGAGTAAGGCAGATGTTTGATATGAATTTTGAAAAACCAAACTTATATCCGCCACTGGTATTAGCGTATATTGGAGATGCAGTGTATGAGGTATATGTCAGAAGCAGAATTGTCTGTGAGCATAGCACAATGCCACCACATAAACTCCATATCGAATCGACAAAGCATGTAAAAGCACATGCTCAAAGTAACAGTATAAAGGTTATAGAGCCACTTTTAAACGAAGAGGAACTGGCGGTATATAAAAGAGGCCGCAACTCAAAATCTGCAACCGTTCCTAAAAATGCTGATGTATCTGATTACAGACGTTCCACCGGTCTTGAAGCATTATTCGGATATCTCCATATAAAAGGGGACATAAAAAGGCTTTCGGAGCTGATGAAAATTGCATACGAAAATTCAAATGATACACTATAATTTACGGAGGAAAATTAAATGAACAAAGAAAAGATTCGCGAACTTTCAATAATCGCAAATAAGGTTCGAAAACACACACTAACTGCTGTTTATAATGCAGCATCCGGCCACCCCGGTGGTTCATTATCAATTGCGGAAGTTTTAACACTTCTATATTTTGAAAAGATGAACATAGACCCTAAAAACCCAAAGATGGCGGACCGTGACAGATTTGTATTATCAAAAGGTCACACATCACCGGCTCTATACGGAGTTTTAGCTGAAAGAGGGTTTATTCCGGCAGATGATGTAAAAACCTTCCGTAAGATAGATAGTTATCTACAAGGTCACCCTGATATGAAAAATATACCCGGTGTCGATATGTCAACAGGTTCTTTAGGTCAGGGTATATCTGCTGCGGGCGGTATGGCATTGGCTGCAAAGATTGATAAAAAAGACTATAGAGTTTATGCTGTTTTGGGCGATGGCGAGCTTGAAGAAGGTCAAGTTTGGGAGCAGGCAATGTTTGCTTCTCACTATAAGCTTGATAATTTAACCATCTTTGTTGACTTTAACGGTCTTCAAATCGATGGTGATATCAGAAAGGTTATGAACCCAACCCCAATCGACAAAAAATTCGAAGCCTTCGGCTGGAATGTATTGGTTGTAAATGCACACGACTTTGAAGAACTGTCAGATGCAATCGATAAGGCAAAGGAATTCAAAGGAAAACCGACTGCAATCATTATGAACTCTATAAAGGGTAAGAATGTATCCTATATGGAAAACAAGGCAGAATGGCACGGCTCTGCTCCAAACAAAGAACAATATGAGCAGGGAATAAAAGAATTAGATGAAATTATAAAGGAATTGGAGGCATAAGACATGGCAAAGAGAGCGACAAGAGAATCATACGGTGCGGCTTTAGCAGAATTTGGCAAAGATGAAAGAATAATAGTTCTTGATGCCGACCTTTCCAAATCTACAAAAACCGCAGAGTTTTTGAAAAAATACCCTGAAAGATTTGTAAATATGGGTATTGCAGAAGGCAATATGATGAGCGTGGCAGCGGGAATGGCATCATGCGGTAAGATTGTATTTGCATCAAGCTTTGCAATGTTTGCAGCCGGCAGAGCATACGAACAAATCAGAAACTCAATCGGTTATCCTCATTTAAACGTTAAAATCGGGGCAACTCACGCCGGAATATCTGTTGGCGAAGATGGTGCAACCCATCAATGTCTTGAGGATTTAGCCTTGATGCGTTCAATCCCTGGAATGATGATTTTTAATCCGGCTGACGATTTAGAGGCAAAATTATGTGTAAAAGCCGCAATCGACCACGACGGCCCTGTTTATATGCGTTTTGGAAGACTTGCCGTTGAAGACGTAAATGGCGAGGATTATGTATTTGAACCTGGTAAGGGCGTAGAACTAAAAGATGGTAAAGATGCTACAATTATTGCAACAGGCTTAATGGTGCAAGAGGCATTAAAGGCGGCAGATGAGCTTAAAAAAGAAGGAATTGATGTAAGGATTATAAATATACATACAATCAAGCCCATAGATGAAGAAATCATTATAAAGGCAGCAAAGGAAACCGGTGCAATCGTTACCGCAGAAGAACACTATATTATGGGTGGACTTGGCAGTGCTGTTTGCGAAGTTGTATGCAAAAGTTCTCCGGTTCCTGTTAAAGTTATTGGAACAGACAGATTTGGAAAATCCGGAAAACCGGCAGAGCTATTTGAAGAATACGGGCTTACAGCTGAAAATATAATCAAAAACGTTAAGGAAGCAATTAAATTAAAGTAATTATGAAAAAGTATACTATTCTTTTATTTATAATAATTTTAACACTTTTTGGTTGTGGAGATAAACCGGAAGAAAATAAGAAAGTGTTTTCTCCTGCCGACATTTTATCAAAAGAAGACATAAAGGACTTTATCGACTTTGAACCGGTCATCGAAGAAACCGAGACTACAGTTTCAAAAACTTTAAAGTATAAAAATGCTACATTGGGTGTTTCAGACCTTGTGGAAGTTACAGTTTATTCTGAAAATGATGCAATTTCCAAATCAGAAATAGAGGAGAAGTTTAACTTTTATAAGACCAAAAACAAAGAGTATAAATCGATTATTCCGGTAGAGGGAGTAGAGGCCGATTGCTTTATTGCAATTCCGTCGGCATATATCTTAAAAGACGGTTATTTGGTTATAATTTCAGCAGGTTCCGGTGGGGAAGATGCACAGATTAATCTTCTTCGTGGGCTAACCGATATTGCAATTAAAAATATGAATAGATAAATTAAAAAAATCTGTAATTTTCATTACAGATTTTTTTAATTTACACAAATAACAATAAACTTATCGCCATTATTATCATGCCTATTATTACACCAATTATTGTTATCTTGCTCTTTTCATATTCATGTGCCATAGGGATTAATTCTTCAAGGGAAATAAATACCATGATTCCTGCAACTGCCGAAAACAAAATCCCGAAAACTGTGTCATTTAGGAAAGGTCTTAAAAGAATATATCCTAAAATTGCACCCAAAGGCTCGGTCATTCCTGATAAGAATGATATTAAAAAGGCTTTTCCTTTTTTACCATCAGAAAAATATATCGGCAAGGATGTAGCAATTCCCTCAGGAATATTGTGTATGGCTATTGCGACGGCTATTGCCACCCCTAAAACCGGATCTTTTAAGGCTGAAGTAAAGGTAGCAATACCTTCGGGAAAGTTATGTATTCCAATGGCAAGAGCTGTCATTATCCCCATTCTACTAAGATTGTTTTTTTGAGTTTTGCTGCCAATATCGCTGTCGGTTGAAGGAATAAAAAAATCAATCAGGGCAATCAGGATTATACCTAAGAAAAAGGCCATAACGCATATCCAATAACCGGCTTTTTCACCATTTTCACTTATTAAATAATTCTTTGCTTTTGAAAAAATCTCAATCATTGAAACATAAAGCATTACCCCTGCTGAAAAGCCGAGGGATAAGGACAGAAATTTTGTATTTGTTCTTTTTGCAAAAAGAGCTATAATGCTTCCGATTCCGGTTGATAAACCGGCAAATACAGTGAGCATCAAAGCCCCCAAGACACCATTTTGCAAAAATTTCACCTCCAAAAATTATTTGAACTAAAGTAGCTCTTATTTTATAATATGAAATGAAAATAAAGAGGTGAAAAAAGAGGCTATAAAAAATTTACAGTCTCTTTTCATATTATTTAATTCTATCAATATCATATGGTGTAATCTGATATACGAAGTAGTTAAGCCAGTTTGAAAATAGAAGATTTGCATGGCTTCTCCAACGGACAACCGGAGGTTTTTTAGGATTATCGTCCTGGAAGTAGTTAGCCGGAATGTTAGGGTTAATACCTTTTTCTAAATCTCTTTTATATTCGTCTGCCAGAGTTTGGGCATCATATTCAGAATGACCTGTGACAAAAATTCGTCTTCCGCCTTTTGAAAAGACTATATAAACACCGGCTTCGTCAGACTCTGCTAAAATTTCTAAATCCTTAATTTTTTTGATGTCTTCAGCTCTAACCTCGGTATATCTTGAATGAGGCGCGTAAAATTCCGAGTCAAAGCCTCGGACTATTTTTGCGGTACTTCTTTTTACTTTGTGCTTATAAACTCCCGAACATTTCTCGGGTAGGGAGTATTTGGGGACGCCATAGTGGTAGAAAAGTCCTGCCTGTGCCGCCCAGCAAATATGAAAAGTTGAGGTGACGTGAGTTTTTGTCCACTCCATAATTTCCTGAAGCTCATCCCAGTAATCAACCTCGCAAAAATCCAAGTTTTCAACAGGTGCTCCGGTAATAATCATTCCGTCATATTTTGAGTTTTTAATATCGCTGAATTTTTTATAAAACGCTTTTAAATGATTATCAGGTGTGTTTTTAGATTTATGAGATTCCATTGTGATAAAATCTATTTCAACTTGAAGAGGTGAGTTACTTAAAAGTCTTAAAAGTTGGGTTTCTGTTGTAATTTTTGTAGGCATAAGGTTTACTATAGCGATTTTTAATGGTCTGATGTCTTGGTGCATCGCCTTTTTTTCGCTCATAACAAATATATTTTCATTTCTTAATTGTTTAGTTGCAGGTAATGAATCAGGAATTTTGATTGGCATAAACGTCGCCTCCTTAAAATAAATATAAATGTATTTTATCATAATAGATAAGAGTTTACAAGTCAAATTTAACAAAAAATTTTCAATATTTCGGTTTTATTATAAAATTAGTCAAAAAAACAGAAAAACCTAAGAATTTTACGCTATATTGCTTGACTAAAAGAAAAAATTATATTATAATATTTTTATTCATAAAAAATTGGAGGTATTTAAAATGAGTAGAGTTTACAATTTTTCAGCAGGTCCATCAATGTTACCTGTTGAGGTATTGGAGAGAGCGCAGAAAGAGATGGTTGAGTACGGAACATCCGGTATGTCCGTAATGGAGATGAGTCACC
>JAZULN010000082.1:0-11937 GCA_045603125.1 Clostridia bacterium
ACCTTGAGGAAAATAAAATTATAGATATCGACATAGTTTTTCCTGTTCTACATGGCGTATGCGGTGAAGACGGAACTATTCAGGGGCTATTTGAACTGGCAGGGTTAAAGTATGTTGGCATGGGAGTTTTGGCATCGGCAAACTCTATGGATAAGGCATATACAAAAATTGTTTTAGACAGTGCCGGAATCCCACAGGCAGACTGGATTGTTGCAAAGACCTGGGAATTTGATAAAATCGAAGAAACAATGGATTTGGCGGAAGAAAAATTTGGGTATCCATGCTTTGTAAAACCGGCAAATACAGGTTCGTCAGTGGGTGTTTTTAAAGCACACGATAGAGGGGAACTTAAAAAAGCACTTTTGGATGCTGCAGAATTTGACAGAAAGATTTTAATTGAGGAATTTATAGATGGTCACGAGGTTGAGTGTTCAATCCTTGGAAATGAAGACCCAAAGGCGGGGGAAGTGGGCGAAATCATACCAACAGTTGAATTTTATGATTTCGACGCAAAGTATTCAAGCGATAGCACTACAATGCTCCAGATTCCGGCAAAAATCCCGGAAGATATCAGAAATGCGGTCAGAGAGTATGCAATATCCGCATTTAAAGCACTTGGTGGTGCCGGATTATCAAGAGTTGACTTTTTTATAAAGCACTCGGATAATTCCATAATTTTAAACGAAATCAATACCCTTCCAGGTTTTACAAGTATTAGTATGTACCCAAAACTATGGCAGGCTATGGGTTTGGAATATTCCGACCTTTTAGATGAACTGATTGAGCTTGGGTTAAAAAGAGTAAGAAAACAGTGAGGTTTTAGATGGATAAAAGAAGCATTGGGATTTTTGATTCGGGGCTTGGCGGTTTGACCGTAATGAAAGAGGTCATGAAAACATTCCCAAATGAAAATATAGTCTATTTCGGGGATACCGGAAGAGTTCCTTATGGCACAAAATCCAGAGAGACTATTATAAAATATTCAATCCAGGATGTGAAATTTTTAGAGGATAATGACGTTAAATATATTATTATTGCCTGCGGAACGGCGAGCTCTGTGGCACTTGGTGAGATAAAAAATAAATTTTCCACTCCGGTAATTGGTGTGGTTGACGCAACGGCAGAAGCGGCAATAAAAGCCACAAAAAACGGGAAAATCGGAATTATTGCCACAAGCGGCACAATAAAAAGCGGTGCATATGAGGAAGTTATAAAAAAGGCAGGGTTAAAGACTTATTCAAAGGCATGTCCTTTGTTTGTGCCCCTCGTTGAAAACGGACACTTTGAAACCGAGGTTTCAAGGCTTGTGGTTAAAGAATACCTTAGCGAATTAAAGGAACAGGGCATTGATACGCTGATTCTTGGATGCACTCACTATCCGCACTTAAAAAAAGTTATTGGTGAATTTATGGGAGAAAATGTCACTTTGGTAGACCCCGGAATTGAGGTTTCAAAATATCTAAAAGGTGAATTTTCGGAAGACTTTTTAAATTCGGGCGAGGTAAATGATGGACAGTATCAATACTTTGTTAGTGACGGTGTTGAAGGATTTGAAGAATTGGCATCTACATTTTTAGATAAAAATATCAATGGAAAGGTGAAAAAAATTGACATTGAAAAATACTGAAAATTTGGCTCTTGTAAAGATAAAAAATATTCAGTCGACAGGCTCGGATGAACAGGAAACCGAGCTTATCACCGAAGGAAAATTTTATCGGTCGGGAGAAAAACTGTATATTTTTTATCAGGAAGAAGAAAGCGAAGAAACCGCATCTTCTACAGTGATGATTATTATAGATAAAGATAAAGTAACCGTTAGCAGAAAAGGCGACTTTGGCTCAAAAATGAACTACAAAGAGGGTGAGAGTGAGGATATAATTTATCACACCCCTTATGGCAATATGGTTTTTGGACTAAAAACTCTAAGCCTTAGAAATAATATGACCGATGAGGGCGGCGAGTTAAATATAATCTATAATCTCTCTCTTGACGGTGAGGTTATAGGAAATGACTTGAGTGTGACGGTGAAGGTTGGAAGGGATGAAAAAGATGATTAGAAAGATTATGTCGGGAGTTTTGGCTGTAACCTTGGTGTTTGGCAGTACATTGAGCTATGCTTTTGACGTGGGAGAGCTTAGTGCTGAATATCAATATATGGATAAGGTTTCGGGGTTTGCGGCTGAAATGTTTATCGACGAAACTCTGACAAAAGACGATATAATCAAGATGGGGCTTGATAAATTTTTAGATGATCACCCGGAATATGTTGAGGAAATTTTGAAAAACGGATTTTCGTCTTTAGATGATTACTCGGAATACTATAACTTCAACGATTACAGACAATATGTAAATGATATCAACCACACATTTTACGGAATTGGTGTGGTAATTCAGAAAAATGGCGACTATGTAGAGGTTGTAAGATGCCTTGACGACGGTAGTGCAAAAGAGGTCGGAATGCAGGCAGGTGATAAGCTATCAAACGTTAATGGAGTTGACTGCAAGGGAAAGAACATAGATGAGGTTCAGGACCTGGTTATTGGGGAACTTGGAACAAAAGTTACCATTATAGTTTTAAGAGGCGACAGGGAACTTACATATACATTAGAAAGACGTCCGGTTTCATCTGAAACTGTATATTATAGTGTTTTGGAGGGCGATATTGGTTATATTGAAGTAATCAATTTTGCCGCAAATACATCGGGCGAATTTGAGATGGCATTAGATGAATTAAAGGATCTGGGTGTTTCAAAAATCATCATTGACTTAAGAGATAACCCGGGCGGATATCTAAGGACTGCTGTAGAAATTGCAAGGCTTATTGTCCCAAAAGGCACAATAGTAAGGACAATTTACCGTATGGAAGAATATAATAGCATTTATGAATCCGACCTGGAAGAGCCGTATTTTGATATAGTGTGTCTTGTTAACGGGAATTCTGCCAGTGCATCGGAGGTTTTGGCAGGTGCTATAAAGGATTCGGGAGTTGGCGTTCTGGTTGGTGAGACCACCTTCGGAAAAGGCTTAGTGCAGGAGATGATACCTTTGGGTGACGGCAGTGCATTTAAGCTGACAACCGGCAAGTATCTTACCAGAAATGGTAAAGACATAAATGGTGTTGGAATCACTCCTGACCACGAGCTTGCCAATGCCAAGCAACTGATTACCACTTCAAACTATACTCAGTTTGACTATAAGACCAAGTGGAGATTGGGAAATTCAGGCGAAGGTGTGAGAGCTGCAAAAGAGAGATTGTATCTTTTGGGTTACAATATAGATGTGATAGACGATAATTTTGATCAGAATCTGGATGATGCGGTTAGAAGTTTTCAAAAAAATGCCGGACTTTTTGCCTACGGAGTCCTGGATATTACCACACAGGTCAAGATGGAAAATGAGTTTGCAAAGCTTGAAGAAACAGTTGATATGCAAATGATAAAAGCATATACACTTCTTGGCGGAAATAAAGAAGATTTATATAAATAATTTTTAGAGGATGAATATGAAGATAAAGTTTTTACCCCTTATATTAGTTGTTTGTGCAGTTTTATTTGCTGCCGGATGCAAAACTGAGCAGGCAGGAGATAAAGTCTGCAACCTTGAAGTCGAGTGCCTGGAGGTGCTTGAAAATAAAGCCCAATTAAATGCTGAAAAGACGGATTTTATTCCGGATGACGGGTACATAAAAAAATCCGGAGATGTATATTTTTCAGATGGTGAATCGGTAATGGATGTAGTTTTGAGAGAGCTTAAAAGAAAAAAGATTCATTTTGATAAGTCAGGAAACTATATAAGCGGTATCAATAACCTATATGCCGGTGACTGTGGCGAAATGTCGGGATGGGTATATACCGTAAATGGTGAGAGCCCCACAGTCGATATGGCAAGTTATAAACTAAAAGAAGGCGACCAAATAGTTATAAAATTTATATGCAGTTGGAAATAAATTAAAATGCACCAAAATCAATTTGGTGCATTTTTATATTAAAATTCAGAAGAATTATCAAATTCTTTTAATTGATAATATTTTTTCATATATTCTCTTGGTGTGCAATGGTGGTATTCTTTGAATGCCTGATTAAAGGAGCGGACATTTTTAAAGCCTGACATTTCGGATATTTCTATATATTTTATGCTCGGATATTTTTTCATCATCTCTATGCTTTTTTCAAGACGAAATATCGTAAAATATCTCCAGAAAGTGACGCCTGTAATTTTCTTAAAATAATGACAAAAATAACTTTTTGTGTAATTTAGTTTCTTTGCTACGTCCTCGAGTAAAATGTTATCGGCAAAATGTTCCTCAAGATATGATGTAATGGAATTTAGAAAATCACTCCTGTTAGAAATCCTAATTTGAGCTAAGTTTTCTAATTGACAGTAGTCCATATTTCTGATTATTTCCAAAAATATTTTTTCAGAACTGATATTTACCGAAAGCTCATAGCCTGATGATTTTTCAGTGTTTTCTGAAATTATGTCGGATATATAGGTTTTTAGTTTTTTGTAAATTTTAGAATCAACGGACACGATTGGATTTTTGAGTCGGATATTACTGATATCTACTACCGGATAAAGCTTCATAACAAATGCTTTGTTGTTTTCATAGGAATATAGGTTATGAATTAAACGGGGAGAGATGATGCAAATTTCGCCTTTTTTTAGTGTAAAACTTTTATTTTCGATTGTTACATTTAAGGTTCCATCCAGAAGATAGATGAGTTCCGGTTCTTCATGAAAATGCGGAATATATTTCACATTTATATGCTCAATTAAAAATGGGTATTGTTTTGATGCTTGGTTAATTTGCTCATAAAACATAGAAAATCACCTCTTAATTTATAATACACCAAATTTTTTAAAAAAGCAATATTATTCCAAAATTCAATAATATATGAGTAGATTAAATTATAAAAGTCATCTATAATGAAAATATAAAATAATCTATATGAGGTGATTTATATGAATAAACTTGGTATTTTTATAAACTTTTGGGAGAAAAACTGGGATGCTGATCATAAAAAGTATATCAAAAAAGCGTCAAAGCTTGGATTTGATGTTCTGGAATTTCAGGCACAGCCACTTTTGGAAATGTCGGATGATTATCTTTTAGAACTTAAAAAAATCGCAGATGACGAAAATATTGAATTAACCTATAGCCTTGGGCTTGATAAAGCGTATGATATTTCATCAGACGATAAGGCTACCAGAGAAAAAGGCATAGAATACCTTAAAAAGATTATGAAAAAAGTTTCAGTTATGGACGGAAAATTGATTTCAGGCGTAAGCTATGCGGGCTGGGGAGTGCCGGAAATCACGGATATTTGCAAGGAAAGACTAAGAGATAATAGCATAAGTTCTATGAAAGAGCTTGTAAAGATTGCAAAAGAATTAGATATTTTATATGCAGTTGAGGCCGTAAACCGTTTTGAGGGTGTGGTAATAAACACTGCAAATGACGCACTTGACTATGTAAATGCCGTTGACAGCAAAAATATAGGAATTTTACTAGATACATACCATATGAACATAGAGGAATTTTCAATAAAAGACGCAATTAAAACTGCAGGAGAAAAGCTGATAGGCTTTCATGTTGGGGAAAATAACAGAAGTGTTCCGGGAAGAGGACATCTTAATTGGGACGAAGTTTTCTCTGGTCTAAAAGAGGTTAACTATAAAGGGAGAATTGTTGCAGAGCCGTTTGTTGTAAGGGGCGGAGAGGTTGGCCGGGATATATTTGTGTGGCGAGATTTGGTTGATAACACCAGCGAAGAAAGTTTAGATAAAGAAGCATTATTTATGCTAGAATTTGAAAAGAAAATGCTTAAAAAATGGGAGATGTAACTTATGAATAGAATAAAACTTGCGTATTGCCCGACAAGAAGAGATGTTTTTAGCCGTGATGAGGCGATGAGATTTAATGATATGATTCGGGAACAAATGAATGAATTTGATGTGGATATCGTGGATCTTGAAGGAATAAATGAAGAAAAATTACTTTATCAGGACGAGGATATTCAAGACATAATTGATAGATTTACTATGGAAAAAGTAGACGCTATATTTTTTCCACATTGTAACTTTGGTTCAGAAAACAGAGTTTCACAGGTTGCAAAGGCTTTGAATGTGCCGGTTTTGATTTGGGGGCCAAGAGACGATTATCCTGATAATAACGGACTAAGAAGCAGGGATTCTCAGTGTGGTATGTTTGCAACAGGAAAGGTATTAAGACGACATAATATCCCATTTACATATATTCAAAACTCATGGATAGGAAGCCCGGAATTTAAGGCGGGAATGGAGAAGTTTATCAAGGTTTCAAATGTTGTAAAATCTATAAAAAACTTAAATATCTTACAAATTTCCACACGTCCTGAGCCGTTTTGCAGTGTAATTTGTAATGAAAATGAACTAATCGAAAAATTTAATGTCCACTTATATCCAATAACTCTAAATGATTTAAAATTAAAAATGGAGGAAGTTGAAAAAAACTCTTGCGAAGAATTTAAAAATGCGGTAGAATTTATTAAGAGTATAGATTCTGGAAACAGCATGGAGAAAATAACGAAAGTTGCAGCGCTAAAGGTTGCAATGAAGGAGCTGGCGAAAAAGTATAACTGCCGTGCAATAGCTATCCAATGCTGGACAAGTCTTCAGGATATCGCCGGAATTATGCCGTGCCTTGCAAATTCATTGCTTACAGACGAGGGAATACCTACAGTTTGTGAAACTGACATTCACGGAGCAATTACGGCAATTATGACTCAGGCCCTGAATTTTGGAAATGAATCGGTGTTTTTTGCAGATGTAACGGTAAGACATCCTGAAAATGATAATGCCGAACTTTTATGGCATTGCGGGAATTTCCCGTATTCTCTTGCGAAGGATAAAAAGGTAGCAACTGCCGGCTGCAGTAAATATCACGACAATAACTTTGGCATATGTGAGTGGGAGTTAAAAGAGGGGGAACTGACCCTTGTAAGATTTGATGGAGACCACGGAAAATATCAACTCTTTGTTGGGGAATGTACGACCACTGACGGACCGAAAAATGTAGGCAGTTATGTTTGGGTTGAGGTTGATGACTGGGCAAAGTGGGAACATAAACTAGTGGAAGGCCCATATATCCATCATGTATGCGGAATATATGGAAAATACGCAGATGTTTTAATGGAAGCCTGTAAATATATTAATAACCTAGAGCCTGATGTGGTCTCGCCGGACTGTAAGGAGCTAAAAAAACGCTTATACTAAAATATGAGAGGAAAAAAGTATGAAAGCAAATATATACCTTGATAAAAACTTTATAATATCCCCGATAGATGATAGGATTTACTCATCCTTTGTTGAACATGTGGGAAGACAAGTATATGGTGGGCTAATAGATGAAAAGGGATTTAGAGACGATGTAATTGGCCTGGTAAAAAAGATGAATTTAAAGATGGTAAGATATCCGGGCGGAAATTTTGTTTCAGCCCTTGACTGGGAGGATACTATCGGCCCGAAAAACTCCCGACCTGTCAGGTTTGATGTCACAATGAGTCAGATTGAAGATAACAGTTTTGGTCTTGATGAATTTTTAAAGTGGACGGAAGCGGTCGGAGTAGAGCCGATGTTATGCATAAACCTTGGCACTAAGAATATTAATAAAACAAAAAATATTATAGAATATTGCAATTTCAAAAAGGGTACATATTATAGCGATTTAAGAATTAAAAACGGACACGAAAAACCTTATAACGTAAAGCTTTGGTGTTTGGGAAATGAGATGGATGGTCCGTGGCAAATTGGACATAAAACCGCACGTGAGTATGGTAAACTTGCAAATGAATGTGCTAAGATTATGAAATTGGTAGACCCGACTATTGAGGTGGTTTGCTGTGGCAGTTCTTATTATATGATGCCTACATTCGGAGACTGGGAAGCGGAAGTTTTAGAGGAATGCTACGAAAATATTGATTACATAGCTCTGCATTCATATTTTTCAAATAAAAGTGATTATACGGAAGAGTTTTTGGGAAAATCAATCAGAATGGCAAAATTCATTGAAAAAGTGGCCTCTATTTGCGATTATGTCGGTGCCAAAAAGAGAAGCGATAAGGTGGTAAATATATCCTTCGATGAATGGAACGTGTGGGATTATGTAAAAAGCCCATTGTGGACAAAACCATGTTTTGAAAAGGGCGAGGGAAGAATTGAACAGGATTATACCTTCGAAGATGCCCTGCTTGTAAGTTCCATGATTATGACCCTTATCAACCATAGTGACAGGGTTAAAATTTCATGCATAAGTGAGCTTGTAAATTCAATCGCACCGATAAAAACAGAAGGGGATGCGGCGTATTGCCAGACAACATTCTACCCGTTTTATCTGATGAGCAAATTTGCGAGAGGAACCGCCTTAAGAAGTGTCATAGAATGTGAAAAGTATAGCACAAATAAAATTTCTGATATTCCATATATTGATTCAGCATCGGTTATAGATTATAAAAACAATAAGCTGATTATTGCGATTTTAAATCGGTCTCTTGATGAAGATACAGATGTAAAAATCAAAATGTCGGAATTTAATCTGGGTAAAAAAGCGGAGCATATTTTGTTTAATCATGAGGACTTAAAGGCTATAAATACGGTAAATAACCCTGAAAATGTAACTTTTAAGTCAGGTGAAAACGTAGACATTAAGAATGATTTGTTGGAAGTAACCTTAGAAAAACATTCCTTTAATTTGTTCTTGATAGACTTAAATGATTAAAGACGTATTTAAAATGAGTTCGGAAACTCTCCGGACTTATTTTTTATTAAAATTGATTTAATTTAAATTATTATTTCACCACATGTACAAAATAACAAAAAATGATAAAACTTTCAGTAATCCGTTGACTTTTTTTGGGTTAAATGATATAATTTCGGTGTATTTAATTATATTTACAAACAACATTTAGGAGGTTTTACAAGATGGAAAAAAAGGCAATGTTTTTTATCGATGACGTTATATGGGTTTTTCGTGACATAACAAGACAAAAACCAAAGTCAATATTTGATATACCATACCTTGCTATGCTTAAAAAAGCATACGATGAATATGGTGTTAAGTCACAGTTAAATGTTTTTTATAGAACTTGTTTTTGGTATGGCGATGATGAATTTTCATTGGCCGATATGACCGATGAATATAAAGCAGAGTTTGAGGCGGCATCAGATTGGTTAACATTCGGATTCCATTCAAAGGAAGAATGGCCGGATTATCCTTATGTAAATGCCGATTATGAATTGGTTGATAATAATTTCAAATTAATATATAATGAAGTCTGCCGTTTTGCGGGTGAAAAATCATTTTCACATTGCGTTATCCCTCATTGGATTCCAATGTCAAAAGAGGGAATAAAAGCACTTCGTGATAACGGTGTTAAATGTACCTATGCAACTCATGGCGATAAAGGTGAATGGGACGGTAGTCAGGATTCTTTGCCATACGGTCATTCATTCCGTTTGATGCATAACAGAAAGCCGGAGACTGGATTATATATAAAGAATACATACGATAAGGCAATCGCAAGAGCGCTTTGTTCATATAACCATATCCCGGATGAAGAATTTGAGAAAATCAAGGGAACTAAAAACTTCTATGAGGATAAAGAAACAGGAATTAAATATATTCCGTCTGCAGAGGTAGTATTGAATCTTGTTGATTTAGATAAATTACCGGGGGCACTTGGTCAATATACAGACCGTGAAGTATTGGTTATAGGTGACCACGAGCAGTATTTTTATAGTGACTACTATGCTTATCAGCCTGACCATGCAGAGAGAATTTATTTAATGGGTAAAATGCTAAAAGATGCAGGTTATACATTTGTGCTTGCAGATAACCTTTACTGATAAAAAAGGAGAGCGAACATCATAAATGGAGACAGAAATTAGAAGCCCCCAATTAAAAAGGGTGAGCTGGTCTGTATTTATCGTAAGTTTTATAATCTATGCTGTTATTTCCATGACCAAGAGTGCATATTCGGCATCTATGGCATCGATTATAGGCGAGGGTATATTTGAGACGTCGTCGGCAGGAATTATAAATACCGGCTTCTACATTTTCTATGGTGGCGGTCAACTTTTAGGTGTTGGCATAGTCGACAAGGTTTCGCCAATAAAACTTATCTATATGACATTGGTGGGGACTTTAATTTCCATTGTCGGTATGGCTTTTGCAAAGACTTTTACGGCAATGCTTGTGCTTTGGAGCTTTTGCGGTCTTATGCAGTTTGCGGTATGGCCGGCAATTTTAAGAATTATCGCCGAGTATGTTTTAATGGAGCATCGGCAAAAGGCAATGATTTTAATATCCTTTGCATATTGCGTTGGAATGCTTGTAAATTATTTGATTGCATCTATTGTTCTTGGAATTTCCAATTGGCGAGTGCTGTTTATTGTGTCCGGTATAATAATTGTTGCATGTATAATTTCATGGTTTTTCATTACAAAACGCACTAAAGATACGCGTGCACTCATTTTTGCTGAAAATAAAATGCTAAATAGGGAAGCCAACGATAAAAAGGACGGTAACATTGATAAGAATAACATTAGCTTTTTAAAGGTTATTATGGTAAGCGGTGTTATTTTCCTGCTTGTGCCGGCGGTTTTGAGGTCAGCAATGGACTTGGGACTAAAAACTTGGGTTCCAAAAATGATGATAGATATCTATGGTGTATCGGAAGGACTTGCAAGTTCTTTTACAACAGTTCTTGTCGCTGTAAATCTGGCAGGGGTATTTATTGCAGGTTTTATAACTCAGAGAATTACTAAAAATACTGTATTGGCGTTTGGAATTTGCTTTCTTATTTCATTACCGTTTAATATTTTGTTGCTCTTTACCGGAAAAATCCACATTGTTGTGGTGGTGTTATTACTTACGGTGATTACGACTATGATGTATGCAGGGCACCAATTTATAAATGTAGTTATTCCGTCGAGTTTTGCAAAATACAATAAAACGGGAAGCGTTGCAGCGATGTTAAATGCTATAGCGGCATTCGGAAATGCAGTAACCACATATGGTTTTGGCTATATAGCCAGTAATTTCGGCTGGATTAAGATAATGGAGATGTTGGTGATTTTTGCGGTGATATCTATCATTTTCAGCTTAATAGCAATGCCGTTATGGACAAAATTTTCAGGGAGCAGGGTAAAACTATGAATGAAATACATCTATTAGGAAAAAAAGTTATAGTTGATAAATCACCGCTTTTATTTAAATATTCACCAGGGGATGACTGGCAGAAATATTGGGATATAAAAAGCGGCAACTGGACATGTAAAGATGGGTGGCTGATTGGTGATGAACCAAGAAGTACCGCCGGAATATTATTTTCAAAAGAGTATTTTGAAGATGATGTTATGATGTCTTTTAGCGTTAAGACAGTACTTCCGGCAACGAGAGATTTAAATGCAGTTTTTTGTGCAAGATGGGACGATAAAACCGATTATCTCGGCACATCATATGTGTGTGGGCTAAACGGCTGGTATGAAAATAAAAGTGGTATTGAGAGGAATGAAGTAGGGTGTGAATCGGCACTTTACTCAACAACAACTCTTTACAAATATAATCCGGGAGATCTTGTTCGTATGACACTGGGTGCAATAAACGGGCAGAGTTTCATGATAGTCGATGATGTCTTGATTTCAGAACTCATCGACCCTAACCCGATCAAGGGCGGTCATGTGGGCTTTTCTGCTTATTGCACAAAGCTTATGATCAAAGACATCGAAATCCGCAAGATTTACTGGGAAGAATTTATTCAAAAATATAAACCCGAATATTAAAGGAGGAAAAAATTATGGGAAAACAAACATCAGATTTCAGGTACAACACAGGTGCTACAAAGGTACCTTGGGCGGCAGTAGGTGAAAACTACAATGCGGCTGACCTTATGGAAATTG
>JAZULN010000083.1:0-19238 GCA_045603125.1 Clostridia bacterium
ACTTGATTCCTCCTTTGAATAATTTCGGCGGTTGGCTAGACCTGCCTCAATTATATCAAAGGAGGATATTTTTTTCCACGCATAGCTAAAGCTTTTTTATCCCACCAGCATTGCTGGTGGTTGTCATTACGCAACACAAAAAGGGAACGGATAAATCCGTTCCCTACATTATCCAATTCAAGGAATAGAAAAAATGATTCAGAATGAACAAACTGAGCCAAAACTTTAGTTTTGGGTTACCCGCCGGCGTACAAGGGTACGCCAAGTGGCGAAATTTGTTCATAGCAAAAAGGAATACTATTAATAGTATTCCTTTTTGAGATCTGAACTTTTTTTACATTCCTTATTCAACTAATACTTTCACAACTACCTTACGGCAAGACGCACTCTCGCCCTTTGCCACACCCGGCATATGCAGGTCATTTGGATATAAAACCATAAACGTGCCGGCTTTTAAGGTGAGCGGCTCCATTTCGCACTCATAAAAATATACGTCCTTTTCAGGCTTTTCCTCAACCAACTTATTTGGTTCTGAAATCGGTGCTACAGCAATAATTTCTTCGCCCGACAGCATATACTGAATATCGATATATTTCTTGTGTGCCTCTGCCACCTTTTTATCGGTTTTTGTGTTATATTCCTGAACCATGCAGTATGCCTTTTCGCCGTCCAGTTCGTATTTTCCAACCGGAATCGTCGAAAAATCGGTTCTTGCCAAAAACTCCAAAGACTTTGTAACTCCGCCAAGACCCGGATAGTTTTTAATATTTTCTATTGTGTCGTAAATCATTTTTATCTCTCCTTAAAATATATTTTATTTGCTATAATTTCTCGAAAACGGGTCGATGAGGGCATCGACCCCTACATGATTTTCTTAAGGCTATTATAACATATTGTGCTTGAATGTCAATATCATAAATCATATAAAAATCTATATTTTCCACGAAGGCGATAAGATACTCCCGAACTGAGCCGGCGGTTGGTTATCACATTAAAATAAATCTTTGACCACTCGGAATTAAACAACCCTTTCTTGCCGTCATACATATGCCTGTCTCCCAAGCCGAAGTTTCTGTCAATCTCCATTTCAAAGCGGTGCCCCTCGCCTCGGGCAACCGCCTTCCAGGCACTCTTATTTTCACTGGATCTTAACTCGGAAATCGGATGCTCTCTTTCGTCTTCCCCTCCCACATACTGAAGGGTTTTATAGATATTTCTCGGTGCTAACGACTGAAGCCCGTACCATGTTACCATTTCCACATCCTCTTTTGGGATAATCTCAAATTCACTCGTAAATTCATACCCGTCAAAGAAAAGGCTATGGTTTTCACATAACACATACCGCCCACCACCGTCGGCCCTTTGAGTATTATATGCCTTCACATCATTACTCCAGCGGATTTCTATGGTTTTAGCCTCGCCAAAGGAATCGCCGGCGGGGTAACCGTCTATTAAAAACTCAAAATAGTTTGTTTTGGCGTTTTCCACTCCGCCTTTTCCGGTATTGGTATATTCATGGGTTCCGCCGGTAAACTTCTGGGTTATTAAATCATCGCCCTCCTCATCCGACAAAGCTTTCACTATAAACGGCCCGTGCCAGTCGGTATCGGTGGTCTGGATATGTATAAGGTCATCGCTTTGAAGTTCCCAAAGCCGTTTTCCTCGAGGGAAGAGAAAAAACTCATAAAAATCCATAAGCTTATTTCCACCCTTTCGGCGGATATCTATTAAAATGTCAAATTTATCGCTATATGGGTAGGATATCCTGATTATATCCCCCGATATCTTATACTGTGCCACTCACATCCCCCTTTTATCTCTTTGTTTTCCATTTTCCTGATAAAAAGAAGGTCATACCAATAATTATCGGCACAAATCCGGCCAAGGAATCACCATACCAGAAGCCTTTACAGCCCATCGAAAGACCGAATCCAAATAAAGCAGCAAGGCCGACTCTTCCTATAATTCCGTCGATTATTGCAACCAAAAGGTTTAATTTTGTGTTACCCGAGCCGTTAATCAGCGAAAAGCTTATGCTTCTTGTTGCCGCACCGAAGAAGTTTAGTATCACAGGCCATGTGATTACATTTGCAATGGCAAGAACTGCCGCATCTTTTGTGAATGCACCATAAACCTGGTTTGGAAACACAAGCATAACAAATGTAAGGGCTAAGGTTATAATCATGCTGCAGGTTCCAACCGTCAGCATAACCTTCGGCACTCGCTCGTCCTTTCCGGCACCAAGGTTTTGACCAACCATTGAGCTTCCGGCTGTGGTAAATGAATTAGATACAACGCCGCTCATGGTACTTATCTTATTAAATACTCCCGCCAATGCAGAGTACACCGGGCCCGACAGGTTAATCCAGGCAAGAAGCACTACCTTCGACATACTAATTGCCGCCGACTGAATCGCCATCGGAATACCCAGAGAAACAATTCGTGACAGTGCTTTTTTCTCCATTTTAAAGCTCTTTGGCTTAAAGTCGAATGAGAAGCTTTCTCTGTGTATGTAAAGATAGATTATCGAAACCAAAAAGCTTACCGCCTGACCGATAACCGTGGCCAATGCCGCACCAAAAACCTTCATATCAAATACCATTACAAAAAGCATATCCAATATAATATTTAAAATTGCGGCAATGGCGATAAATACAAAAGGTCTTTTGCTATCGCCCATACCACGAAGGATTGCACTCACTATATTATAGCCATATATAAATACAAGTCCCACAATACACGTAACTGTATAGTCCATGGTATATGCGTATGCCTCTTTTGGGGTGTTTACCCAACCAAGAATCTGTGTACGTAAAAAGAAGCAGATTACCGAAATGGTAAGGGAGGCAATTAAAAGGAAGGTAAACATCGTGCCGATTGTCTTTTTAACCTTATTAAGCTCACCTGCACCCACTTCTTTTGCAATTATTACCTGACCTGCCGACGAAAATCCCATTGCAACAAAGGTTAAAAGGTGCAAAATCTCTCCGCCTGTCGACACCGCCGACATACCGCTGCCGTCTACGCACCAGCCCACGATTATCATGTCGACAATGTTATAGATTGCCTGGAGTGCGTTTGATAAAAATAAGGGGAATGCAAATTTTAAAAGCTGTTTTGTCACGCTTCCCTTTGTTAAGTCTGTTACCATTGAATTTGTCATTTTCTCGCTTCCTTCTTTTGTTATGTCTTTCCTATAGATTATGATATATAAGTAATAGTGGTAAATTTTAGTTTATTTTTTCAAAGTTAAATTCTTGATTTATATATTCATCAAGCGTTCCGTTGTTTCGAGTAAACTTATGGGTTCCTTCTGACAATTTTAGATTATTTGCCTGCATATAAAGAGAAATTGTCTTTCTGATTGGTTCTTCAATCTGTTCTAACGCACCATACTTTTCAGGAATTTCTATAAATATTTTATAGTCTGCAACATCATTTTCTTCCACAACTATCTGACTGTAATCCTTTGTGAATTTAATTTCCGTAGTTGATGCCCATTGAAAAGTTGCTCCAATAAAAAACGAAATCACCAACGTAACAACCCATAAGGCGATAGTTAGAAATACACCGAGTTTTTTAAAAAATGATATAAACTTCATAATCTCTACTCCTTTCAAAGTACCCCGTTTTAGAAATACAGGTATATCGGTATAAACCCCAATTTATAACGCCACCGAATCTATTTCGTCCAGCTCTTCCTTTGTGAAATCAAGGTTTTGGGTCATCTTAAGGTTTTCAAGTATCTGATCCGGCTTTGATGCACCAATCAAAACACTGGTGATACCCTCATGGCTATAAACCCAGGAAAGTGCCATCTGGGCAAGGGTTTGTCCGCGCCTTTTTGCAATCTTATTCAGCTTCCTGATTTTTTGGAGCTTCTCGGAAGACAAAGAATTTTCATTTAGAAATCTGCCGTCGGTTTTGATTCGGCTATCCTCCGGGATTCCGTCAAGATAACGGTCAGAAAGAAGGCCCTGGGCAAGGGGGCTGAAAATAATCATTCCCTTTTTCTTTTTTATTGCACTTTTTAAGATTCCGTTTTTTTCTATATTTCTATCAAAAATAGAGAATCTGTTTTGGTTAATCACAAATGGGCAATGTAATTCCTCTAATATCTCTGCCGCTTTTTCCATCGTCTTACCGTCATAGTTTGACAAACCCACATATAGTGCCTTTCCGCTTTTTACTATTCCGTCGAGCGCCCACATTGTTTCATATAACGGAGTGTCCGGGTCCATTCTGTGGTGATAAAAAATATCAACATAGTCGATATTCATTCTCTTTAAGCTCTGGTCAAGGCTTGCTGTTAAATATTTTTTACTACCATTATCGCCATATGGGCCGGGCCACATATAATACCCTGCCTTTGTACTGATTACCATTTCGTCACGATAGCTTTTCATATGGGAATTTAGGATTTTTCCAAAATTAGTTTCCGCACTACCCGCTTCCGGCCCATAGTTATTAGCAAGGTCAAAGTGGGTTATTCCGTTATCAAAGGCAGAAAAACACATTCTGCACATATTATCATAGTCGGCGTTTTGGCCAAAATTATGCCATAACCCCAGGGATACTGCCGGAAGCTTCAGTCCGCTTTCGCCACAATTTCTATATTCTATATCGTTATATCTGTTTTTATCGGGAGTATAAATCATACTTTTTTCCTCTCTGTCTTATTTCGTTCGAATAGTCATGCAATTAAGCTTATTTTATCACAATTTAAAAAATCTTGCAATCGCTTTTTAGTGATATACAAGATTTTTTATCATTATTCTTTTTTAGTATTTAATGCTGTTGTGACAATTACGCCGGTAAGAATAAGCAGTCCCCCGATTACCGACTCAACGGTAAGCACACCAAAGTTTCCCTGAGGGTCAGGGATAAATAGGGCAAACACCGTTGCAAATACAGGCTCTAAGCTGGATATTACCGCCGTCTTTACAGCTCCCAATGGCTTTTGCGATTTCATAAGGAATAAAAACGCCAATGCCGTTGCAAATATGCCGCAATATAAAAGTACAAGTATAGATACTCCCGACGAAAAGTTTGCGTGGTTTTCCGAAACCATAGGAAGCAGGATTATCGAGCCGATTGCGGCAAACACAAACTGAATATAGTTTGCCAAATCCGCATCGTGCTTTATGGCAATGCGGTTATTAAATACCATATAAAGACCGGTAAATATAGCAGAAAGCAGGGTTAAAAAGTCGCCTACATTCAGCTTTTGTCCGCCAATTTTAAAAGGACTTACCGACACAATCTCCGATATAAACAAAAACCCGAAAACCATAAGCAAAAGTCCCACTATAACATTTTTAGCAGGCTTTTCCCGAAAAAGCAGATACATAAAAAACGGTACAAATACAACATTTGTAGATGTAATAAACCCAGAGTTTGATGCCGAGGTAAATTTAAGCCCCTGCACCAGTAAAAACGAATGGAGTACCAAAAGCAGTCCCAAAAGTCCGCAGGGTACCAACATCTTCACCTTAATATTTTTTAGTTTTTTTATGTTTATAAGGGTTAGTGCCACTACCGCCACCGAATACTTGATTGCAAGAATCGGGACTGTATCAAAATCGGCACTTACAAATTTTGTAAGGGGGAACTGAAGTCCCCACATTGCGGCGGTCAAAACCAGCATCAGTTCATATTTTCTGTTTTTAAACATTTTTCATCACCCATTATTTAATCTCTTTTACCGAAATTCCCTCAGTCGCGGAAAGCTTTGCACCACATGGGTTTATATTTTTACATAAAACCTCGCCACTTCCCATTCCGCCAAAGACTGTCGGAATGTGACCGTTTGCCGAAATTCCGTCAAACTCCACATTCTTAACATTTGTTCCGTTAAAATATACCATGTTATAGCCTTTTGTTTCGGTGCCGTTCCATTCAACAAAAGTGTTTTCGTCTTCCTTATGGGGCTTAGCATCTCTATCATAGCGGATATTTGAAAATTTCACATTTTCCACTGTTCCCTTTCCCATGTATGCGGTCATATAGCCGTTTCCAAAGATTCTTATGTTTTCAAACTGAGAATCTAAAAGGGTATTATTTATTGCCACCGCATACCTTGAGCGGGTCGAAACATTTCTCACAGAAATCCCAAAGGTGTCGCCGTGCTTTGCCGGAGTTTCTTCATACCAATAGGATTCGCCGATAATTATTGCCGACTCTGACCTATACCCAATCTCACCCGGGATGATTGTCCGTCTTGGCAGGATGTTCCCCTCATCGTCGGTTTTTATTGTAAGGTCAGGGTTCTGGGCAAGAGGAGCATCGTCTTCACTCCAGTCCGATACCTCTATCACATTTTCGATGCTTATATTATAAATCCTGTAGCCGTCGTGGTTTAATAACCGAATCAGCGAACATCCGCCCACGCCGTATACTAAAAGGTCACGGATTATTACATTATGTACATCACCATTTCTGATATCCCCGACTTTTGGACCGTATATGTCGTGGCCGGTAACATTTATGGCGATAATATTATCACCCGTGCAGCCTGTGATTTTTTCGATTATGAAGTTATGGCAACCCTTTCCTAAATCCACGCCGTCCTGGTTCGGCACATTACTGTCACTTTCAAAATGGATATTAGAAACCCGACCGAATGCCGAATAGATAAAATACATACCCCAATATCTTTGATTTTTGATTGTTATATTTTCAATTACGATATTTTCCACATTCTGAAAATACATCATACAGTTTTCGGTGATGTGGTGGTTGGTTTTTTTCATAACCTTTCTCGTGATACCGTTATCCTCATACATTCCGTTATGAATACCGCCATCCAAAAGTGCCTTACCAACACCTAAAATATGAATATTCTTCTCTTTTCCCTCATCGGTTTCGGCTAGAGGTGTTCGGGCGTTTTTATTGGTAAACATATTGCAGATAGCCCCGTCAGAAAGCCTCAAGTGTGCATTTTGGAGTATAAGGATACTCTCGCTATGTAATAGAATAGTTTTATCAATATCCCAGATAGCCTTTTTGGTTCGCTCATTTGTTTTTGGGATTACTACCGCCTTCCCAGTGATTGCCGCATCATCGATAGCCGACTGAATCATCTCCCAATCGCTCGTTTTGTCCTTATAGTCGTTAACATTTATATACATATTTCGTGCCTCCTCTTTTTTTCATTATATAAAACCCCGTTTGACAATTCAAGAAATATATTATATAATGATAGACAAATATTAACCTTTTGAAATGGAAGGCTCGAAGTAAGGTGGTGACAGATTTGTTAAATATTTATGGAACAACTGAAATCAATGAGGATAATATGTATACAAAGGAGGAACTTATAGACATAAATTGCCCTCTCCATAGTCATTATAGCATTGAGGTGATACTTTTAAAAGCCGGAGAGTTGGTTGTTGAAGTAAACGGAGCCGAATATACCCTCAAGAAAAACGAAATAATACTTATAATGCCCTTTGAGCCACATAAATTTATAACCCCCGAAAATTCTAAAACCATAATTTTATCTATCACGCCAAGCGTTTTTCCCGAATATAAATCGGTTTTTGAAAATAAACGCCCGAAAAACCCAAAGATTAAGGTGGAAGAAAGGGAATTTTCATCAATTCAGGATCACATAAAGCTCATTGATAAAAATAATATTATAGATATAAAATGTGCTTTTTATATGATCTTTAGTGCATTTATAAACACTTGCGAGTTTATAGACCAAACCATGCCTGCCGAGATGTTCAGAAAAGCAATTATCTACATAAACACCCACCCGTCAACAAACATCACCCTAAAGGAGCTTGCCCGGGAGCTTCATGTAAGCTATGTCTATCTTAGTCGGGTTTTTAACAAAAACACCCTCTCGGGGTTCTCGTCATTTTTAAATAGTTTTCGTCTTGATAACTCTGTAAGGCTTTTAAAAAACACCAACAAAACCATTGGCGAGATAGCCTACGAGTGTGGGTTTGGGAGTATCCGGAACTTTAACAGAGTCTTTAAAAACGAGTTATCCTGCACACCGAAGGAATTCCGAAACAGTATTGGAAAAAACAACGAATGGAAATATTACGACAACGAAACGATTGTGGAATTTGAGAATGAGTCGAGAAAAGTTGTAAAATAAGAAAGGCTTGTAAATTCTTCGAGCCTTTTTCGTGGGGATAGGAAAAAATGTTTCAGAATGAAAAAATATAGCAAAAGCAAGGCTAAAGCCTTGCTTTTGGTTATCCGACAGCGTACAAGGGTACGCCGAGTGACTATATTTTTTTATAGCAAAAAGTTTTTGCGGTCTGGACTTTTTTTACATCCCCTTTATTAAAATCTGTTTTTTACAAACTTCTTCCATTTTGGAGTCATTATAAAACAACAAACTGCGGCCAAAAGTGCCATAACTGTCCACATAATTATAATTATATTCCAACTATAGTTTTCTGCCATAAAGCCCCAGAGCCAACTTGAGATTATGCCGGCAGCTGTGGCAACAGAGTTAATCAGACCTGCAATCATTCCGGCTTTATTATACTTTGTGTATGCCGCCGGGATTTCTACAGTATTAAACTGATGAATCGAACCCTTAAAGGTATTGGTGACGGTTATAAATAAAACTATAAAAATCATCGGAATCCCGCCGATAAAAGCAGATGCCGCCAAAAACGGTACGGTAAATAAGAATAACATTCCCACCGCTGTTGTCTGCAATTTAAATACCCTTGGGTAAAGTAATATAACCCAGACTACCGCCGCAAGGTTTGCAATAGTCGAAATTGTTGTCATAAGGCTGGAAATCGCAGGTGAAACACCATAACTTTCCATTATCATAGTCGGCATCCAACTTCCAATACCGCCACTTATAAGGCTTCTTACAAATATCGGGATTATGTATAAAAACGCACCACTCATAGCCAACAATTTAAAGCCACTGATATTTCCTCCCGCCACATCGGTATTTTTTTCTGGTGTTTTTTCAGTCGATATCTCTATAGTTTTTGTAACCGCCTTTTTCTTGGCATAAACCACTGTAATCATAAAAATCACAGTCGCTACTGCCATTGATATATATGCCAATGTAAATAAACCTCTCCAGTTAGAAACTATGGCAGCACCCAAGTAACTGATGATTGAGCCGACAGTAATACCCAACGGCAGGATGTATCTCCATGTTCCTCGATGGTCTTTATTTACATATTCGGATAAAATTCTAAGAAGTGCCGGCCAGATACCAAACTGTGCAATACCGCATACACCACGGGCTATAAAGATTACCCAATAGGTCGGGTTTATTGACATTGCAATATTTGCAAAAATTGTAACTATTGTGCCGAGCAGGATTATCTTAAAAGGCGATACCTTATCAACAAAATAACTTCCAACAATCTGGGATAAACAATATGTAATATTAAAACTTGTAGCAATTACGCCTGCCTGGCTTTTGGTAAAATAGCCTTCATTTATTATGCCGACTATTGCCGCACTATAAGCATTTCTTGTAAGACCAATAATGATGTAGGTTATAAAACACACTATTACCAAAATTAGGCTTGCACGTTTGTCTTCCAGATATTTTGTCATAGTTATCTTCCTTTCCTCGCTTCTAAAAAGACTCAAAAACTCATACTCTACCCATTTTATTACATTGATTATAATGAACTAATCTTAAAAATTCAATAAACAAAAGAATTATATATGGACAAAATAACTTTTTTTTGATAAAATGTTTTTGAAAAACAAACTCCGGGGAGGTTTTTAATATGCAAGGCATACATTTAAAGTTCGAGGATTTGCCAAAAATCGGTTTTGCCCATCATTTTCATGCGGAGAATTATTCTCAAATGTATAACATAAAAGACGATAGTTTCGAGATTGTGTATATCAAAGCCGGCGAGGTTTCAATAGAACTCTACGATAAAACCTACGACATTGAGCCGGGGAGTATTCTGGTTTTATTCCGCCGCCTTCCAATCAGGCTTTATTCAAAAAAAGGGGTCCCCCACTCCCATTGCAGTGTGCAGATAAAGGCATCGGGGAATGTCGAATTTGTCGACTCGGATTTCCAGATTCCAAAAGACTCATCACGCGGGATAATGCTCCCCTTTATAACTCCGCCATGTCAGGAGAATGAACTGATAAAAAAAGACCTCTATTCTATAACATCACTACTTGGCGGTGCAAGTGAGTCGGGAAAATTCTCAGCATCTTTATGTGCCATGGGGATACTTTCCAGATTGGACAGTATGTATATACAAAAAATTTATGCAAAGAAGAATAATTCCTCACTTCTTGACTATAAAATCAAACAATATATTTCAAGAAATATCAGCAAAGACCTGTCTTTGGCAAATTTATCCGAGGCACTCGGAAAATCCCCCAACTACTTAAATAGCGTTTTTAAAAAAATCAACGATATCGGTATTCACCAATATATAAACCGCGAAAAGGTGAGAATAATCGGCGAATGTATTAAAAACCGCGGATTTTCCTTCCGCGAGGCTTGTGAGAGCGTGTCGGTCTACGATGTTTCTTATGGGTATCGCCTGTTTAAAAAACATTCAGGCCTGACCCCCGGTGCGTTTTTGGAAGGGCGTCAGTTAAATAAGTGATTTATATGCAAAAATAATTGTCATTACTTCATTTTTGTGGATATATTCCCGCCTCACTTGAAGTCACGGAGAAAAATGATATAATTAATGATATAATTATTAAAATCAAACTTGGAGGACATAAAATGGATAGGTTGTTCAAAAGAAGTAAATCAGCAAAATTCACCTCACTCAATAAGATGTGGGATTTTATTACCGACCCCGACAAAAAGGGTATCGATGAGAAATGGTTTGAATCCTTCCCCGAAAAAAGTGTACCGATGAGCGTTCCATCTTGTTGGAATACCACCCTCGGATATTTCAGATATGTTGGTACTGCGTGGTATAGAACCCGGTTTTCAACCGATTCCGACTCGGTACGCATAATTTTTGATGCCGTATCAAACGAGTGCGATGTTTATATAGATGGGAAACATATAGGATATCACTATGGAGCTTTTGTAGAGTTCAGTTTTGATGCCGAAAATATCGGAAAGGGTACACACGAACTTGTGGTTAGAGTTGATAACACCACCAACACCACCAACACCATTCCCCACACCAACACCGATTGGTATAACTATGGCGGAATCTGCCGGACTGTGGGTATTCTTGAGCTGGATAATTGTAACATCCATTCAGTAATCTGCAAATACGATTTGTCGGAAGACCTTAAAAATGCATCTTTAAAAATCATATCCGATATCGCCACCCAAAACCCTGTAACCGACGACTTGCAAATCGAAATCAACGGGCAAAGTGTTTACAAAAAGACGATAACTATAGACGGAAAATCGGAATACATAGCAGAAGGTATATATTTAGAAAACGTAAAGCTTTGGGATATAAACAAACCAAATCTTTATTATATCACAGTAAAGTTTGGCGGTGCTGACCTTACCGACCGCATCGGATTTCGTAAGATTGAGGCAAGAGGCAAAGACCTTTTCTTAAATAACCGAAAAATTAAAATAATCGGCGTTTGCCGTCACGAAATCCACCCTGACTGGGGATTTGCGATGCCATTTGAACTGATAAAGAAGGATATTGATATAATCCGTGACATGAACTGTAATGCGGTTCGAGCGGCCCACTACCCACACAACCAGAAAACCATCGACTACTGCGATGAATTAGGACTTTTATTCTGGGAGGAAATTCCGCTTTGGGGAAATCTTCAAAGTTGGGCGGAATCTTTGAAAACCGAAAGTTTTATCGACCGGATTATGACAATGTTCAAAGAAATGATGAATCGTGATATGAACCATCCGAGCCTTATCTTCTGGGGATTATATAACGAAATAGATACATCTCTTCCACAAACCCGTGCCCTTACAGAGCGTATGGTGGAATATGTAAAATCACAAGATTTATCAAGACTTACATCCTATGCTACCTGCTCAATCCATCTTGGTAACCCTGCCGACATCTGCTCCGACCTTGTGGATGTTGTTGGGTTTAACTTTTATCTCGGCTGGTTCCCAACCTCTAAGCAGGAGAGTTTTGAAGAGTTTATTATGAGAATGCGCGCTCAAACTGACAAAAATTCAGGCGGAAGAGAAATGCCGATGATGATGTCGGAATTTGGCGGTGCGGGATTAAAGGGTGCTTGTTCATTCGAGCAACAAAGATGGACCGAAAACTATCAGTCACTTCTTCTTACCAAGGGAATTGAGAGTTATTTCGGAAGTGACGAACTATGCGGCGGCTACATCTGGCAATTCTCCAACACCCAGTGTCAACCCCATTTTGAGACCCAAAGACCAGGGGGCGTAAACAACAAGGGTATGGTTGATGAATTCAGACGACCAAAGCTGGTTTTTGAAACAGTAAAGCAGTTATACTGTAAACTAAACCCTGACTCTGATAATGTAACCGAGATAGATTTATTCTAAATATATCATATGGGCAGAACTCCCTGCCCTCTCTCTTCTAAAACTAAAAAAGCACTTCCGAAGAAGTGCTTTTTTAATTAGAATAGAATTATCAAAAACTGTGCTACAAATACTACCGCAATTAAGGCTATCGGATAGGTTGCAGCATAGGCTGCCGCAACGTCTTCTGTACCCGTTGTGTTAATTAAAGTGCCAAGTGCCGGAGTACTGGTCATACCGCCGGTAATCGAGCCAAGGTTGTTTAATAGGCTAAGCTTTAGCACATACTTCGCAAATAGGTATCCTAAAATCATAGGAATGGTGGTCATTACAGCACCGTAAACAAAATACATCGGGTCGAAGTTTTCAACGAATTCCGCACCACCCGGTACACCTGCACCAAGCAAGAAGAATACAAGTCCCAGTTCTCTGAAAAGCTTTAGTGCAGTATCCTTTGGCATAATTGATACCTTTCCGATTCTTCCAAAGTGACCCATAACTAACGATGCAAGCAAGCATCCGCCTGTTGAGGTAAGCGAGAAACAAGTTCCCGAAAGACCATCGGCTGATAGCGGAATCTTAACCTTTCCAAGGATTGTTCCCAAAACTGCCGCTAATGCAAAAACCGCAACGCCATATCCGTCAATCTCCATAAGCTTTCCTGCAAACGACTTTTTATTCTCGCCACTCTCTGCCTGAACCAGCTTTGCTCTTTCTTCTTCCATGTTAGCCTTTGTAAGCTTTGGTATGATTTGTATAAATAATACAACCCCTATAACACCGAAGATATATGCAATACCATAGCCTACCGATACAAGACTTTGGAACTCTGTTGCAACGGTCGCTTTTGCCGCCGAGAAAGCAGGGGTTGATGTTAAAGCACCGGCTAATAGTCCTGTAATCATAGCAGTAAATCCTTCAGAATTTTGGATAGACGAACCAAAACCGATTACCTTTCCTATGTAAATACATCCAACTGCCGCAAGTCCACCCGATATGATGATAACCAACCCTAAAAGCACATATGACTTAAAGTTCTTTTTAAAATTCCCGAAAAACTTAGGTCCTGCGATAAATCCAACTGCAGTAACAAACATTATAAGTCCAAGACTTTCTATGGTTTCTAAGGCTTTATCTGCAAATCCCACATCAGTCGCACCCTTTATTACCAACTGGCTCTCAAGGGGACCGTAAAAAAGAGCACCGAATAAAAGTGCTACGATAAATACTCCCGCATCACCAAGCGACACACCCTTGATGGTTATACGACCCAAAAGGTAACCCACAAATAAAATTAAAAATACCGAAAACATAAAAAAAGATATGCCGGTAACCGGAATAACTCCACCAAACAAATTCATAAAAAAAGACCTCTTTTCAATTAATTATTCGCCCATTATTATACTAGATATTTTAGCGTTTGTCAATTAGTTATCAAGGATAATCTAAATAAAAAGGCGAATTTTAGAAAATTTCGCCTTTTTATCATAATTTATTATTGAATTTTATCAAAGATACTCCGAATAGTCGGTCATCAAGTGTTTTTCCATCAGTTCCTTAGCCAGTTTTTCGTCCTGATTTATTATGGCATCTAGGATTTCCCTATGCTTATCCAGATCCCTTATGTAAACCTCGCTTGTTAAGAAATCCTTTTCACGCATCTTTAAAAGCTTAAGTGATATTGAATCGTGAAACTGAATAATTGCCCGGTTTTTACAAGCTCTGATTAGACTTGCGTGAAAACTGTGACCGAGTCTTAAAAGCTTTAGCTTGTCAGTTACCCCTTCCATGCTCTCTATTGCGTTTTTCATACTCTTAATATCTTCATCTGTTCGTCTTTTTGCAGCCATCGCCGCCGCCTGTGGCTCTAAAACAACACGGATTTCGATTAGTTCTGATAGCATGGTTTCATCCATCAAAACCTCGCCCAAGTCGATATTTGCAATGGCAATCAGGGCATTTTCCGAAACAATGGTGCCTTTTCCGGCGGTAGCAGTTAGGATGTTTGCAAGCTGCAAGCCTTTAATCGCCTCTCTTACAGAACTTCTTCCCACGTTAAACATTGCGGCAAGCTCGGTCTCGGGCGGAAGCTGGCTTCCCTCGGGAAAAACGTTCTCTTTTATTAGCTTTGTTATCTCTTCAGCAACAAGTCCGTATTTTTGTTTGCTGACAATAGGCGTAATTTCCATCTTTTCATCCTTTCTTTGTTTATTTTAAAATGGCTTTTACATAAATTAGGGGCATCCTTTATATAAACACTTTGAAATCCCGGATGCCTCGTATCAAAGGCCCCCTTGCCTAAAGGGGGCTGTCAGCAAAGCTGACTGGGGGATTCCACGAGAAGTATCAGACGCAAGCTGACGGAGGGATTTTTTTACAACAATATCAATATATTGACAAACTCCATCAAAATTTCTATTTACTTCGTTGTTAGGTATTCTAATAACAACCAAATTTCTTTTTTCTATTTTTTCTGTCCTGACTTTATCTTTAAGTAAACCTTTTTCCTCATAATGCTGTGGGCCATCAAGTTCAATAATTAACCTTGCACTATGGCAATAAAAATCTACTATGTAATTATCAATTACCTTTTGTCTTATAAACCTAACAGGGTATTCTCTTAAATAATCATACCAAAGATGTCGTTCTTCTTTTGTCATATTCTTACGCAATGTTCTTGCATTATTTGTTAAATCTGTGTTATGTTTTCTATCCATATTGAATTCCCTCGCCACTTCATGGCCCTCTCCCCTTTAGGCAAGGGGCGCATTTCTCCGCCACCTTCGGAATCCTCCCACCGTCTGCGACGGTCCCCCCTCCTTTAGGCAAGGAGGGCTCTTTTCACCAAAATCCGACAATCTTTATATCCCCATATCAGATAAACCTCTTTACCTATCAATTATATCACCTTTTTAGAGTCTATGTAAAGAGTTTTTGAAAATTTTACAAATAACACTTGAAATTTGTCAGACAGTATGATAATATTATAAATATTAAATTTGGAGGTGTCCTAAAATGAATAAAAAAACTGCGATTATCACAAACGCAATGGTAAAAAAACACGTTTCAATAGAAGACGTAATCAAATCTGTTGAAAACACATGGAAATGGTATGGCGAGAAGAAGGTTGTAATGCCGCCAAAAATCACTACAGATATGTCAAGCCAAGGAGTAAACGGCTGGTTTAACTCAATGCCTTCATACATCGCACCTATCGACTCGGCAGGTATTAAGGTGGTCGGCGGATATTCCGATAACCCATCAAAGGGTCTTCCTTTTATCCGTTCAAATCTTTTAGTTACCGACCCACATGACGGTTTTTTGAAAGCTCTTGTTTGCGGCGACTGGATTTCTGATGCAAGAACCGGTGCACAGCCGGCAATCGCTATGAAATATCTTGCAGCAAAGAGTGATGTTATAACAATTATCGGTGCCGGAAGACAAGCATACTACGCAGTAGAATGTATCAGACGTGTACATAAAATTGGCGAGCTTCGTATGTGCGACATCTCAAAGGATGCAAGAGAAAACTTCCATAAGCACTTCCCGGACGCTGACTTTAAGATTACACCATATGAAAGCATTGAAGAGGCATGCCGTGAATCTGATGTTATTATCACTTTAACCACTGCAAACGCTGTTTTGGTTGAAGAACCTTGGTGTAAGGAAGGCTCGTTAGTTCTTACAATGGGCTCATTCCAGGAAGTGAGCGATGATATTGCAAGAAAGTTCGATAAGATTTACCTTGACCACATCGCACAAGGCCTTCACAGAGGTCAATTCCTGCCAATGGCTCACCGCGGCGAAATCACAGAAGACGACTTTGCGGCAGAACTTCCTGATATTGTGGCAGGTCTAAAAGAAGGCAGAACCAACCCGACCGAAAGACTTATGTGTGAACTTGTTGGTATGGGAAGCCCTGACCTTTGCGTTGCAACCTTAGCATATAACCGTGTAATGGAAGCAAATGAAGACTTAACATATGTTGATATGTTAGGCGAATAAAAAGTTTAAAATGGACTGTAAAAATTTTACAGTCCATTTTTTATATTCTTAAATTTTAATCAATCATCTTCTCCATCGTCATCTAGATGTGAAGGTATAATTAACTTAAATAAAAAATATATTCTCTCGCCAAAACGAATAAGGGGCCGAAACAAGAAAAACAATATACCAAAATAATAACTTTTTCGTTCCGCAACAATCACTCTTTTATATTCTCCGCATCCTTCACACAAATCCAAATCCTTTGACATGATATACTCTTTTTCACTGTCATTAGTCCCATTCAACTCATTCCAACATTCCAAACAAAACTCCGCCATAATAAAACCTCCTTTTTCTTTTAAGTCAAGGGCAAAATGTTACACAATGTAACATTTTTATTGTAACATACTGTTACAATAAAGTCAAGAGGTGATTTTATGAAAGGTTTGAAAATGGTGAGGAAAGAAAAAAATCTTAACCAACTCAAAGTTGCGATGGACTTAAATATTTCCCGCGAGGCACTTTCTCACTACGAAAACGGCAAAAGAGAACCAAGCCTTGATATGCTAAACAAAATGTCCCGGTATTTCAATGTTTCTATAGATTATTTAATAAATGGCGAAGAATTTAAGAAAAGATACTAATGAGGTGAAATTATGATAAAAATTACGCTCGACGATGCCTTAGCACGCTATAACATTTCGAGATATGAATTAGCAAAACGTACAGGCATCCAATATCAAATAATAGATAATTACTACAAAAACAAGGTTGTCAGATACGACAGCTTTATTTTGAATAAGATTTGCATTGCCTTAGATTGCGAGATTTCAGATATTATTAAATTTGAAAAGGAATAGTTTTACAAGAAAAATAAAAAAGACTTATGAAGATAAGAAAGAAAACTTACGGCGACAAAAATTTAGTTGGCAGAAAAATAGAAATTTTAAGAAAAGAAAGAGGAATTAAGCAAAAAGATTTTATTGCACAAATTCAGGTGATGGGGTGTGATATGAACCCCACCAGTTATTCAAAACTGGAAGGTCAGATAAGAAGTGCTACCGACAAGGAGCTTTATGTGATTTCCAAGATTCTTGGCGTCCCCATAGAAGAATTATTTGATATTTAATACTAATTTTTAGACCCCCCCGTTCGATTGAACGGGGGTTTTTCTTCATCTACACATTGGAATGTTTTTTAGACAATTTGTCTGCATAAAGCATTTCGTCTGCATACCGAAAAGCTTCCTCAGGATTATCCTTTATTATAGAATACCCTTTGGATAAATGTATGTCCTTTTCCTCAAGGCTCTTTTTTAATAATATGAGTTTCCTAATAATCTCTTTTTCCGACATGTTTTCGCACAAAACCGAAAACTCATCTCCGCCTATCCTGAAAACCATTGACTCAGACTCACCAAAAACCTCCAATAGGTTTTTCCCTACCGTCTTTAACACCATATCTCCCGCAAGATGTCCCTTTGTATCATTAAACAACTTAAAATTATCAACATCAAAAATAACAATACCTCTTTGCTTTTTAGTAATATCCTTTTTAATCTCCATAATCTTTAAATCATATGCATTTCTGTTATAAACTCCTGTTAAACTGTCTGTAATGGCAAGTTTATGCCACATATTGACATCATCTACGAACTTGAGATTTTTAGAAAGCATCTCTAATCTTATAATAAGTCTAAAAATAATAACTACAAATAATATTGTTATAACTGCTATTAACACTAATAATGCTCTCATTTTCTGCCCCTTTTGTTTAGTGTATGTTTTTTATAGATATAATTATACTTAATTTATTGAGTATTGTCAATACTTTAAGTATGATAAAATAATTTGGGTGATAAAAATGATTAGTTATAAACCATTTTATGAAACACTTTATAAGAAGGGCTTAACGGAATATTATTTGATTTTCAAACAAGGCTTCTCCGCCAATACAATTCACCGGATAAAAAAAGGAGAAGCGATTAGTACCAAAACTCTCGATTCACTATGCTATGTTTTGGATTGTGAAGTAGAAGATATTATTAAATTTGAAAAGGAATAACACCTGAATTGTTTTAAAAAACTCAGGTGTTATTTTTAAATTCACTCAAAAAGAGGCTTTTCTAGCCTCTTTTTTTAATAATAACGCATTATTCATTGTCAATTTTATTTTCATATTCGGAAACCGCCTTTTCCATCAGGGCAGACAGCATAATAAATGATTGACTTACATTATTAAAGCTAAAATGTGCAGTTTCCCATTCGAGGTAATCTTCTGTTTCGTTAGTTATAACGTATTGGATTTTTGCTTTTACCTGTTGCCCATCATAAGTACATTCACCGGTAAACTCGACAACTTCCTCTCCCTCTGTACTAGTAAAATGTTTCCATGTAGGATATGCAAAGAAATTATTAAATACTTCTTTATATGTATAAGATGTATCATTTAGAGTTGCATTTTGAACAGTCACAACATACTTATCATTACTTTGGACAACATTTGACACCTGGTCGACAATATCTTCAGAAAGATTTTCCAATGAGGAACATCCGCTAAGTAGCATAGCTGCTGACAGAAATAACACTAATATTTTTTTCATAACTTTAACCTCCAAATTAGTAAAGCCGTTATGCGACATAACCACAGTATAGCATAACAAAATAAATTTTTCAGTCATGACCACCGGCCGTGCCGGTGGCTTGCTCTGCCCCCTTAGGGCAATATGCTGGCCGAGCCTATAGGCTCGTCGAAAGGTCTGCCAACCGCAACTCTTTCACCAACCTGCCCCTAAAGGGGCTTTTTTATTTGCTTC
>JAZULN010000084.1:0-38929 GCA_045603125.1 Clostridia bacterium
GCTACCAAGCTGCTCTACCCTGCGATATCTAAATTACTTGGATATTATAGCATAGGTTTTTTTGTTTGTCAAGTGTTTTTTTAAATTTTATCAGAGAGTGAGAAGTTATCCTCACTCTCTGATATTTTATGCAATTTACATCGGTTCTATGATAGATATCACCGAATATTTTTTATCAAAGTGATTTTCAAACCGCTTACATACATCTTCATAGGTGACATCTTTATATACATCATAATATTTTGTATAATCTATGTCCATAAAGTTATATGAGATGAATTTGTGTGAAAATCCACCGATATCGTTATAAGAACGGATATACCTTCCCCAGATAACCTTCTTGATTCTCTCAAATTCATCTTGGAGTATCCCCGACTTTTTCACCTTCTCAATATGGTTTATAATCTCGTCATACACCTTCTCTGGGTCTTTCGATTCCCCTTCTATCACGGTAAAACCGTAGTCAACCTGAGGCTCATACTCCGCACCGAACTTTCTGTTTATAAGTCCCTCATTATAAAGTTTTTCATAAAGAGGTGAACTCTTTGCAAATAAAATCTCATTTAAAATATCAATTTCAATATTTTTTTTCAAAAGTCGCTCTCCGCCATAGCCAATATCATTATCCTTAAATCCAAGCATAAATAACGGCATCGACACATTCATCTTAGCGGTCTTTTTAGCGTCTCTCACACTCTCCGGCTCATCAGGATAAATCCTCATAATCTCGCCTAAAGGTTTATCGTCTTTTATAATGCTTTTTTCTATTACATCCCCTGCCTTTTTAGGGTCAATGTTTCCAACCAACACCAACGCCATATTAGAAAGGTTATAGAAGGTGTTATAGCATTTATATAAGACGTCTTTATCAATCTTTGAAATGCTATCGACAGTTCCGGCAATCTCAAGTCGGACAGGGTTATTATGATACATTCCTTTTAAGAAATTAAAAAGCACCACCCAGTTAGGGTCATCGTCACCCATATTGATTTCCTGACCGATTATCCCCTGTTCCTTATCTACATTTTCCTTGGTAAAATAAGGCTTTTGAACATAGTCCAGTAAAATCTCCAAACTCTCATAAGGGCTCTGTGACGATTTGAAAAGATATCCAGTCAGGTTAAAACTTGTGTAGGCATTGCACATTGCCCCAACCTTTGAAAAGTTTTCAAACACATTACTGCCGTCTTCCTGTTCAAACATCTTATGCTCCAAAAAATGTGCAATACCGTCGGGGACATGGGTCGCCTCGGTTTCACCCTGTACGATGAAATCAGAGTCTACCGAACCGTATTTTGTGGCAAAGATAGCATAGGTGGCGGAATAATCTTTTCTTGGCATAATATAGACCTTAAGGCCACACTTTAGCTCGCCAACATATAGATTTTCGCCTGTTTTATCGTTGGTATTTATGGTAAATCTCATCATTCATCCCCCCTTTTTAAGAAAAATAATGTATCGGCTTCTATCTTATTTATAACCGCTACAATCTCTTCCTTTGTAACCTTTGAGATTTTTTCTATATATTCCTCAATCGACACCGAAACTCCGGCAATAATATTTCCCATATAGTAGCTCTGGAGTTGTTTTTGGTCATCATAAAAGGTGTTTAGACTGTTTATCATCTCGCTTTTTGAATTTGCAATTTCGTCCTCAGTAATATTTCCCTTTTTCATCTCATCTAACTGAAAGAAAATTTCATTTTTAGCCTCATCCAGCTTTTCAAAGGCGATTCCGGCATATAAAAGCATAAAACCTTTGAATCTGTCGATTCGGGTTGCCACATAGTATGCAAGGCTTAGCTTTTCTCTTACGTTATTGAATAACTTAGACCCCAGTCCGCCGCCATAGATGTTATTGGCAACCATAAGTGCCCAGAAATCGTCGTCTTTTGCCGAAACATTTGTACGAAATCCGATTGAGAGCTTACCTTGAGTAAGCTCGGTGTTTTCCATAATACTTACCATTGGGCTTTCTTTTTTAATGATATTCCCGTCATAAAGTTCTGCTTTTTTAAAGGTCAACCCTTTAATTTTTTCTGTGATTTCTTCCTTAATTTCTTCTATATTTACATCACCGCACAAAAAGATATTTATAACCGAACCTGTTAAAAATTCTTTGTAATGCTCATATAATGATTTTTCAGAAATCTTTTCGATATCCTCAATATATCCATATTCAGACACTGAAAATTCCTGACCCGAAAACATTTCTTCCTTCATTCGCATATTGGCAAAGCTAGTCTTATCGTTTATAAAGCCTTTGATTTTATTTATGCAGTTGGTCTTTTCCCTCTCCAAAACATCAGCCAAAAATACGCCATTCTCGGTTACCGGCTCAAATATCACAGATAACATCAAGTCAAAAAGACCCAAAGTAAGCTCCTCTCTATTTGGGGCATAGCGGTCAGAAATTACCTCACCTTCAAAGTTTATAAACTGGTTATCGCCTCTTTTGGTAACACCGGTATAAAAGTTTGCACCATATAGATTTTGCAAGGCCTTTGCAATTTCCGATGCATTATTCGCAACCTTACAACCCTTCATTAAAACATAGGGTAGGACTGCATTTTTCGAGCACTCCTCCCGACTAAGCTTTCTTCCCATATATATCCCGATGCTTGTGGTTTTAAGCTTGGTCATAGGGATATAATTTAGGGTTATATTATCATTTATCTTATAACTTTCCATTTTTTATGACCTCATTTTTTAAATTTAATTAGTATAATTTTACATCAAATATATAGATATGTCAACCCGAATTTAGCCTACATATCCTTCGATATCCTTAAAAGTGAGATTTTTATGAAGCGCTAAATTGATGCCGTTTGCCACAGTCTTTGATGTCTTTTCTATAACCATATCAATATCCTTCGGGGTCACCATAAGCGAGCCGATTTCCTTTCCAATATGCTCTTTAATCATCTCCCCCTTTTTCATCTCGTCAAGTTCATTCTCTCCAATCTCTAAAAGTGCTGTATCTATGCTCTCTATTGCCACAGTCTTTGCATCAACCACCGTGGGAACCCCGATTGCAATAACCTTAACACCTAACGTTTCTTCTGAGAGTGCCTTTCTTTTGTTATCCACTCCCGAACCGGGGTTTATGCCGGTATCCGAAACCTGAAATGTGGTGCTGATTCTATCGATACTCCTTGATGCCAGGGCATCTACCGCAATTACCACATCGGGTTTTACTCTCTCCACCACCCCTTTTATTACTTCGGCACTCTCAATTCCAGTTGTACCCAAAACACCTGGAGCTATTGAAAATACTGCTGAAATTGCATCGCCCAATACATCCTCCGAGTCCTTAATATGGCCTGTTACCATAAGCTTTTCGGTTACCAATGGCCCAAGGGCATCGGGGGTAATCTGCTTATTTCCAAGCCCCACCACAAGGGTTCGTTTTGTGTCCCCCGACATTTCCCGTATCAAGTCAGCCAAAATGACGCATGTTTTTTCATATTCATCGAGGTCGTATTTAATCTCGGGGGACTCAACCGTTATATACCGCCCCATGGGTTTTCCTAAAATCTCGCTACCCTCTTTATCTAAAACATCAATACTAGTAATTTTTATACTTCCCTCAGTCTTCTCGTCCACCTTTATCCCTGAAAACTTCCCCGCATTTTTTCCGGCACACATCTGGTGTAGTTCCAATGCTAAGTCGGTACGAATTTTTAGCATATTTTCCGCCCCTTTCTTTTGGCTATCTTTCCCAATAAGTAAAAATTTATACTAAAAACCGCCCTCAAAATGAGGGCGGTTTTTTAGTCCTTAAAAAGTCTGTTCATTTTTTCAAAAATTTTATCGGCTCTTGCTTCCCCTTCTCGCTCGTCTCTTATAACCGATATGGTGTCGCCTTCTTTAATGTCGTCGGGGAGAAATTTTAATTCAAGATTAAATGTCCCTGCCGAGCTTTCAATTACTGCATATTCCCCTTCTATTCTATCAACTATCCAAAACATTTTAATCACTTTCCTTTCATTTGTTACTCTATCATTTTTTCAGGATTTTGTCAACCGTTCACTTTAGTGCCGCATAAAGTTTTTTTATCGCCTTTTTCTCAATTCTCGACACATACGACCGCGAAATCCCCAAAATCTCCGAAACCTCTTTCTGGGTTTTCCGCTTTGTGTTATTTAAGCCATACCGCCATGAAATTATTTTAATTTCATTCTCATTTAAGACCATTTTAATGGCATCATAGAGTCTATTGATGTCAACTTTTAGTGAAATCTCCTCGACTATATCCCGACTCTCTGAAGGCAGGATATCGGAAAATGTCATATTATTTCCCTCTTTATCCACACCTATCGGCTCGTCTAAAGACACTTCATTCAGCTGTTTCTTTGATGACCTTAGAACCATTAAAATTTCATTTTCGATGCATCGTGAAATATAGGTTACAAGCCTTGAATTTTTATCGGGCGAGAAGGTATTGATACCCTTTATAAGTCCAATAATCCCCACAGATATCAAATCATCAAGGTTTCCGTCCTGACCGTATTTTTTGGCAATATGTGCAACAAGCCGTAAGTTATGTTCTATCAATATGTTTTTTGCCGACTCATCCCCATCTTTATAAAGCTTTAAGTACTTTTCTTCCTCTTCCTTTGAGAGTTTTTTGGGAAATGCATTACCGCTTCCCACATATCCTGCAAAAAACATCAGCTCTTGTATGAGATTCAAAAGCATTGAAAACATTTCTTCACCTCTTAATTTAGAGTATATGAGAAATTTTTGATTATAAGCATAAAAACAAGCCCAAAGGCTTGTTTTTATTTTATATTCCTAATAATTTTAAATGTTTCTTCCTCGCCGATTTCCGAAAGTTTTATTAACCATTCTTCCAAAAGTGCCATGGTCTCGGGATGAGCAATCTCCTTGGCCCTTCCCTTTCTGAAATACTCTATAGGGTGAGACTCGGTGAAATTTTCTCCCATATAAATCTTACTTGCAGCAAGGCGGTCACAAAACATCTCTTTTACATACCGAACCGGCATTTTAACGGGAGCTACCAAATGGGTATTTACATCATAATCCCGCCAATATTCAAAGTGGTGCTTATTCCGCCCCTGATGATGAAGCCACGCCTTAGAATATCCGAAAGTCGCCCTCTCCACATCGTTTGGACTTTTATATCCTCTATAATATTTAATCCCAACCAAAAACTCGGTAGGACTATATTTCGACAGGTCATGGAAAAGTCCCTGAAAACCTATCCCTGCCCGAAAACAGTGCTTTATCACCATATGCCGGTGTTTTGTTATGGTTTTTAGGTGTCCGAAAAAATTCATTAAAAACACCTCATATTATGAAAAGGCAGCCATAACCGCTGTTTCGATACAATCGGCTGTAATTTCCATGGTTCTTGCATCGATAAACTTTATGTATGGGTGTACATTTAAATTCGGCATCTTTGTTCTTTCAACTAATTCAACCGTAAGTTTAACCGGCTTTGGCATTACAAATGGCTTTATTTCCTTAAACTTTTTAACAGCCTCTATTGTCTTTTCTCTTATAACCGCGTGTGCCTTTTCCTTTGGAAGAAGCATAGCCCCACATGTCGACAATCCCTTTTTAACTTCAGCTGTAACAACACCTGTTCCATATTGCTCGGCTTCGGCACACACCTTATCGTCACCCGAAACCATAATTACAGGCTTACCGTAGTCCCCTGCTATTGCCATATCAACACCGATTTCACCAATAGCCTTTCCGTCATAAAGCATATTCTGAATTCTCAAGCTTGAGAATGTATGGTCAAGTGTTCCGGCATAGGTTCCTGCCAGTGCGTGGTATCCAAGCAGGATTACCGCATCGCAGTCTTTCAAACCGGCAAATCTCTCATCACCTGTATCGCCTGCAATATAATAATCCGCCTCGCTTGTTAGGTTATCCCACATTGCCGTATAACTGTCGCTATGGCAGTCTCTTACATAAACCTTTTCTACTCCCGCTTCCTTTAGGGCCGAAACGCACACATTGATTTCCTCTGTCATGCATTTTCTGCCCTCTTGAAAACGCAACTCGTTTCTTAACACCTGTTCTTTTGCGTATATACCGCTTATCCCTTCGATATCTACCATTACAAATACATTCATTATTTAGCCCTCCTAAAGTTCTGTAATTTTTCTTAAAATCACTTAAAATCAACTTCATTATACTACTTAATTTTGTCTTTTTCAACCCTAAAATTCAAATTGTTGGAAGTTTTCCCGAGTTTTTTTTAGTTTCACTAACTTCTCCGAAAGGCCTGTATATCTTTTTGCCTCCCGCTCTTCCGATACCATTTTGACAACCGACTCCTTACTCCCTACTAATATCACCAACTGCTTTGCACGGGTTACCGCCGTATAAAAAAGGTTTCGACACATGAGCATCGGCGGGAACTGGCACATCGGGATTATCACAACCGGAAATTCACTTCCTTGACTTTTATGGACAGTTATAGCATAGGCAAGCTCTAATTCATCTAAATTATTAAAATCATACTTTACCAACTTTTCATCATCAAAGACGATATTCATAACCTTATCGGTGGTAGAAATACTTGCAATTATCCCCATATCACCGTTAAATATGCCAAATCCCGTCTCGCCGTCGGTCTTTAGCCATTCTATGTCATAATTATTCTTGGTCTGCATAACCTTATCGCCAACCCGAAATACGCTTTTTCCATAACTTATCTCCTGCTTCATAATATCAGGCGGGTTTACCTCTCGCTGGATAAGGTTATTTATCGACAAAATCCCTGCAATCCCCTTTTTTGACGGAGACAAAATCTGAATATCGGTTATTGGGTTTAATCCGTAGCTTTTAGGGAGTCTGTTTTTATAAAGATCAGAAATTGTCTGAATGGTAAGCTCAGATGATCCTCTTTTTAAGAAGAAAAAGTCGCTGTCGGTGTGGGATAAATCAGGAATTTCCCCGAAATTTATTCTGTGGGCATTTAAGACTATTAAGCTCTCCTGAGCTTGCCTGAAAATCCTTCCCAAGCGAATTTTAGGCACAACCCCTGACTCTATCATATCTCCTAAAACATTCCCCGGTCCTACCGACGGCAGTTGGTCGGCGTCGCCTGAAAAGATTATCCGCCCTCCCGGTTTTACTGCCTTTAACACCGCCTGCATAAGGGGTATGTCTATCATACTCATCTCATCGACAATTATTACATCTTCCTTCAAAGGGTTTTCTTCGTTATGGGCAAAAACATGACTTTTTTCGCCCTCAATCCGCTGTACCTCTAAAAGTCTATGTATGGTCATTGCATCCATTCCGCATACCTGACTCATACGTTTTGCCGCACGCCCGGTTGGAGCAGTTAGGGCAATGGATAATTTCTGTTCCTTTAAAATCTTAATAATCGTCTTTATAGTTGTGGTTTTTCCTGTCCCCGGCCCGCCCGTTATCACCATACAACCGGCACTGGCAGAAAGCTTTACCGCCTGAAACTGTTCAGGGGCAAGGGTAATTCCGTCATTTTCAGAAATTATATTTATACTTCTCTCAATCTCTGCCTCACCAACAATTCTCGGATTATCCACCAAAGACGAAATCCTTAGTGCCACGTAATTTTCCGCGTCAGCAAGATTCTTTAAATAACAAACCCTGACCCCGTCTATTTCGTCAAATAAAATATCCTTATCCAAAACTAATGAATTAAGGGCGTTTTCGGTCTCATCCCGTGAAATCTCAAGGTTATATGCCGAATGTTCCAAAAGCTTTTCAAAGGGTAAAAATGCATGTCCCGAATTATACGCCGCCTGATTTAAAAAGTATTTAATACCTGAGCGTATCCTTTCGGGGTTATTTTTTGGAATATCCATCATATATGCGATATTGTCGGCTGTTTTAAAGCTGATACCATCAACCATATCGGATAAAATATAAGGATTATTCTTAATTTTCTCAACTGCATTAGTCCCCAAAGCCTTGTGCACCTTTACCGCCATATTTGCAGAAACCTTATATTGCTGCAAAAACATCACAATCCCCTGAACCGATTGGAGGTTCATGAAATCCTCGCCGATTTTTATGGCTTTCTTTTTAGAAATCCCCTTTACTTCGCTTAGCCGCTCAGGGGAATTTAACATTATATTTAAAACGTCCGTTCCAAAATTCTCAATTAACTTTATAGCTGTTGCCTCACGTATTCCCGGCACAATCCCCGACGATAGGTATCTTAAAATCGAGTCCTCATCTGTGGGTAACACGCTCTCATAATAATCTGTTCGAAACTGTTCTCCATATTCAGGGTGACTCACCCACATTCCGGTTAGGGCTATCCTCTCCCCCTCGGTTAAATAGGGCATATATCCCGTTGCGGTAAATAGCCCTTCTGCTAAGGAATCAATCTCGCAGACTGTGTAGCCGTTTTCGGGATTTTGGTAGACAATTTCTATAACATTTCCTTCAACTCTGTCATATTCTGTCAACTAAAATCCCTCCTTTTTCACCTCAATAAATCCGTCATTTAATCCGATTATCTCGCCGCCGCAAGACTTTAAGTAACAAACAATCTCTTTTGTAATCTCAGCTCCCGTTACTATAACAGGTACTCCCGGCGGATATACCGTTATAGTATTTTTAGATATTCTTCCGACACTTTCTTCCAACTTCATATTTTCTCCTTTGGAATAAAATGTGTCGGAAAGGTCGGATATTATTTTTATTTCCGGCATAGAGATTGGCTCTTTTTTTATGTCCCTATCTTCTAAATCTTTACATATTCCAACTAATGCTTTTTTAAGATGCCGGAAATCCTTTTTTGAATTTGCTGCCGTCATAATAAGCAGAATATTTTCCGAATCCGCCATCTCAACATCGATATTATATTCTTTTCTCAAAATCTCCGCAATTTTATGTCCCTCGATGTTATATTTTGAAAAATTCAAGGTTAATCTGGTAGGGTCTATTCCAAAGAACCCATCGGATAATTGCGGGATTTTAATTTTTGTTTTTCTGAGTATGTATTCCACGAATGCCCGACACTCATTTAGTGTCCCTATCCACTTAGAATTGTCCTCTTCTACCTCCAAAATTGCATTCTCACAAGATGCAGCAATTGGGTATGAAGGACTAGATGTCTGGAAAAACGCTGCCACGTCCTTGACCTTTTTAAAATCCACTAACCCCGACTTCGCATTTAAAACTGCCGACTGGTTAAGTCCGTTTAGGGTCTTATGTGTGCTTAAAACCGACATATCAGCACCAAGGGAAATTGCATTTTCCGGGAATTCATCCGATGCAATAAAGTGGGCTCCGTGGGCTTCGTCTACTAAAAGCGGGATTTTTTTACTGCGTAAAATTTCAGACATTGCCAAAATGTCCGACACCACCCCATTATAATTTGGCGAAACTACAAGCACCGCTTTTACGGGATTTCTCTCTAATTTTTTCGAAAAATCCTCTAAATCCGCTTCGCCATATATGGAAAATTCGGGGTAGAATTTATGTTCAAAAAATATTGGTTTTAAACCCAATGTAATACATGCATTTATCACCGACATATGACAAATCCGGCTCACTAAAACCGTGTCCCCTCGCCTTAATGTGGCAGAAAGCATTGAAAATATTCCGCCCGTTGAGCCGTTGACCATGATAAGGCTCATATCGGCTCGGTAAATTTCAGAAATTTTTTGAAAGGCAAATTTGCACGCACCATCTGAATTATGGAGGCTATCGGTATCATGAAGTTCGGTCACATCAAATTTTGCCCAGGTCCCCTTTAGACCTTGTCCGTTTTTATGTCCCGGCATAGAAAAACAATGTCTTTTTAATCCTTTATAGTTTTTTAGCATTTTAAATATCTCGCCCATCAAGTTACCTCACCTCCCAATATAACTTTTATTTTATCATAAATTATCCCTTATGTAAAGTGTCTTTCGCCGGAAGATTTACAATTAGTTAACATTTTATTAAAGGAAAAATTGTTGCATATTTCTTCCTAATATGATACAATTATAACAATATAATATGTAGGCTGGGGATTCTCCGGCAGAAAGGTTTTAATTATTATGAAAGTTTCAACCGCATTACTAAAAAGACGTACCATAAGAAAATTTAAACAGCTACCCGTCGACAACGAAATGCTTTTAGAACTTATAAACTACGCACGCGTTGCCCCTTTTGCAGGGAACATTCAGGCGTTAAAATATAAAATAATTACTGATCCAGAAACCCGTGACCAAATCTTTAATAACGTAAAGTGGGCGGGATATCTTCCAAAAGGTACACCTACGCCTGACGAGCGTCCCCCGGCATTCATTGCAGTTTTAGGCGATACTAAAATTAAAGACACCTTTGAAACAGATGCCGGAGCTGCCATTACCTCAATCCTTTTGGGGGCAATGGAGATGGGGCTTGGATGTTGTTGGATGGGGGCAATCAGAAGAGGTGCAATATCTACCATTTTAGACCTTCCGCCTCATCTTTCGCTTTTATATGTTATAGCAGTGGGATATCCGGCAGAAGAAAGCGAAGAATGTAAGTATGAAAAGGATCAGAAATACTTTTATAACGAGAAAAAGGTATTACAGGTTCCGAAGCTTTCCGTAAAAGATATTCTAATATAGAAAGGATGACGTTTATGCCAACAAAGATACTAATTACAGATGACGACAAAAGTATTGTTGAACTTATCAGATTATATCTTGAAAAGGAAGGATACCTATGTGTTACTGCCGAAAACGGAAAGGCATGTCTAAGACAGTTTGAATCAGAAAAACCCGACCTTATCATTTTAGATATCATGATGCCCGAGCTTGACGGTTGGCAGGTGTGCCGTGAAATCAGAAAAACATCAGAGACGCCAATCATTATGCTCACCGCAAAGGGCGAAACCTTCGACAAGGTCTTAGGCTTAGAGCTTGGGGCAGATGATTATATGGTAAAACCTTTTGAAACAAAGGAACTGATTGCAAGAATTAAATCAATCCTAAGACGCACCTCAAAAACCGACAATAACTCCACCGAAGAGGTAACATTCCCCGGATTGGTGGTAAATCTTTCCAACTACGAATTAAAAATCAACGACAAAATCACCGAAATCCCGCCAAAAGAACTGGAGCTTTTATACTTTTTATCATCAAACCCAAACAGAGTATTCACAAGAGAACAGCTTTTGGAAGAGGTCTGGGGCTTTGACTATTTCGGCGATTCAAGAACGGTTGATGTGCATATTAAAAGATTAAGAGAAAAGCTGGAAGGTGTAAACGAAAACTGGCAGTTAAAGACGGTATGGGGTGTCGGATATAAATTCGAGGTAAGATAAGATGTTTAAATCTCTTTTTCACCGGATATTGTGGACAACCTGTGCCATAGTTCTAGCTGTAATAGTCTTGATTGCCACAGCGATGACTCTGCTTTTAGGGAGTCAGGTTGTAGAATCCAAATACGAATCGGCAAAAAATGCATCCAGGACTATTGAAGGGTTAACAGCTACCCTTTTATATAACCACTATTCCCCGTCATTACGGCATTTTTACGATAACTACATCGTAACCATTTCCGATGTAATCGACTCAAACATCACCGTAATCGACGATAACGGCAGGGTAATCTGCTCAACTAACCAAAATAAACGTATAGCACCTAAGTTCGTAACTCCCGTCCTATCAGATAAGACGGTCAGAAAATTTGATTCACGCTCGGAAAATGACTATGTGATAGGTATCCCCTTAAAGGATAACGACAGGATTATCGGCGGAGTGTTTTTTACCACCGAAATACCAAAAATTCAGGGTAGTATTTCAAACATTCTACTTATGTTTCTGCTTGCAAGTGTTATAGCACTCATTGTTGCAACACTTCTTGTTTACCTCTATGCAAAACGCACGGTTATGCCGCTTCGCGAACTAAACAAGGCGGTTTTGGAAATCGCATCAGGGAACTTTAAAAAGCGCTTAAAACCGGGAAAAGACGAAATCGGACAGATTGCGTCAAGTTTTAACCATATGGCATCGTCTTTGGAAAGATTAGAAGATATGCGGTCTGAGTTTGTGTCGGACATCTCCCACGAACTCCGTACACCGATGACCTCAATTTCAGGGTTTATCAGCGGAATTTTAGACGGCACAATCCCCCCTGAGAAGGAAAAGGAATACTTAAAAATCGTCTATGACGAGTCCGAACGACTTGCAAAGCTTACCAACGATATGCTTGAGATGACCAAGCACGCATCCCCTGAATATAAGCTTGACATAAGCGAATTTGACATAAATGAGTTAATCAGGCTTTGCATAATCCAGCTTGAGCAGAAAATCAGCGACAAATACTTAGAATTAGATGTGAACCTTCCCGACAATAAACTTATGGTTTTAGCCGACAAAAACTCTATCCAAAGGGTGATTATAAACATTCTCGATAATGCCATAAAGTTTGGGTTCCGGGATAGCACCATTACAATCTCGGTTGTAAAAAAAGCAACAAAGGTTTACGTTTCAATCGGAAATTTGGGCACTGGTATTGACGAAAAAGATATTCCATATATTTTCGATAGATTCTATAAGACAGATAAATCCCGCACAAAGGATCAAAAGGGTGCAGGCCTCGGCCTTGCCCTTGCAAAAAATATTATCAATCTTCATAATCAGGATATATGGGTTGAGAGCGTAAATACCGGCAAAAACTCCCGGTTTACAAACTTTACATTTACATTGGAACTTTCATAAAAAAATGCAGACCATGAGGTCTGCATTTTTTTATTCTTCAGTTTCTTCAGGCTTTTCTTCTGCCCCATCAGGGTTGTTCACCCGATTTAAAATCTCCATAAACTGGTTGCCTGTTATAGTTTCCTTCTCGATTAGGAATTCTGAAATTTCATCAAGTGCCTTTTTATTATCCAAAAGCATTTTAACCGCTTTTTTATAACATTCATCAAGAAGTTTTATAATCTCTACATCAAGTTCGGCTTTGGTCTGATCCGAGCAGTTAGATACTGCTCTTCCGTCCAAATATTTATGCTCAATACTCTCTAAAGACATCATACCAAACCTATCCGACATACCGTACTGTGCAATCAAAGCTCTTGCCAGCTCATTTGCTCTTTCAATATCGTTGGCAGCACCGGTTGTCTTCGTAGAGAACACCACTTCCTCCGCCGCACGGCCGGCTAAAAGTACTGTAATCTGGTCAACTATCTCATCTTTTGACATCAAATACTTCTCTTCCTCAGGCATTTGCATAGTGTAGCCCAAGGCTCCCATTGTACGCGGTACTATGGTAATCTTTTGCACCGGATGAGTGTGTTTTTGTAAAGCTGTCGCCAGTGCATGGCCAACCTCGTGATATGCAACAATTCTCTTTTCCGATTCCGATAAGATTCTATCCTTTTTCTCTTTTCCGGCGATAATTACCTCAACCGCCTCCATCAGGTCTTCCTGAGAAACCTCAGTTCTACCCATTCTGACTGCACGAAGTGCCGCCTCGTTTACCATATTGGCAAGATCGGCCCCCACGGCACCGCTTGTGGCAAGTGCCATTTCGTGAAGGTCGACATCAGAAGACATCTTAACGTTTTTAATATGCACCTTTAAAATCGCTTCTCGGCCTATTAAATCCGGCTTTTCAACTATGATTCGTCTGTCAAATCTACCCGGCCTCAGGAGTGCCTTATCTAAAATTTCAGGTCGGTTTGTGGCTGCCAAAATCACAACACCTTTAGACGAATCAAATCCGTCCATTTCGGCAAGTAGCTGATTTAAGGTCTGCTCTCTTTCGTCGTTTCCGCCGATTTGGTTGTCACGGCTTTTACCTATAGCGTCGATTTCGTCTATAAATATGATACATGGTGCCTTTGCTGCTGCCTGCTTAAATAAATCCCTTACTCTGGATGCTCCGACACCTACGAACATCTCAACAAAATCCGAGCCGGATAGTGAGAAAAACGGAACGCTCGCCTCACCGGCAACCGCTTTTGCAAGAAGTGTCTTACCCGTTCCCGGAGGGCCTACCAATAAAGCTCCTTTTGGTTGCTTCGCACCGATTTCTGTGTATTTTAAAGGATTATGAAGGAAGTCTACAATCTCTCTTAGTGAATCTTTTGCCTCCTCCTGACCGGCTACGTCCTGGAAGGTCACGCCCGTTGCGTTTTCCATATAGACCTTCGCGTTACTCTGTCCAACAGACATCACTCCTCCGCCCATCTTCTTTGACATAAGCTTCATTATAAGCATATAAAAGAGGGCAAGCATTCCAAACGGAAGTATCCATGATAAGAATATATCCATAAAAATATTGGTTTTTACAACCGGTCTTGAATATTTTACATTATTCGCCTCAAGTATGGATTTTAACTCGCCGTCATTTATGTTACCTGTATAATACACAGGCTCTATTTTTTGCATAAATCCGCCTAACTGTAGCATCGGAGAATCAGATGGCGGCGGAGTTTCCTTTTTCTTTATCTGGATTTTTTCAGAGGATATCTCTACCTCCTCCACCTCTCCGTTTTTCACCATCTCCATAAACTGGTCGTATCTTATTTCCTTTTCAGGTACCGCCGTCAGTCCTGACAACAACAAATTCAAAAGAATCGTTGTTACAACAGAAAATATCAAAAACGATATAAACGAATTTTTCTTGGGTCTATTATTTTTATTCATCTAAAATTATGTTCTCCTTTATTCTAAAACATCTAATTCATTTCCGTCGCATCTTATAATAATCGTTCCTGACTTGTCGGTCCGAAGGACTTTTTTTGCGACTTTTTCTAAGCTATTCATAGTTTCTTTATGGGGGTGACCGTAGTCATTGTCGACTCCGCAGGATATAACCGCATACTCGGGGCTTACCTTTTTTAAAAACGCTAACCCGGACGATGTGGAACTTCCGTGATGTCCAACTTTTAACACATCAGCTTTTATATCTTTATTTAAAATTGCCGACTCAATCTCTTTTTCTGCGTCCCCCATGAAAAGAAAGACTTTTTCTCCGGCAGTTAGTTTTACCACCGCTGAATAGTTATTCATCTCCTCATAGGTCTTATCTTTTTTGGGTGACAGAATCTCTGCTTTTACCCCCGAATAATCAAAGATTATCTTCCCTTCATATGCCGATGATATTGTCAAGCTTTTTTTATCGATTTCCTCCAGCATATCCTCGAATGTTTTGGTGTTATTCTGAACCCTCGGCATAAAAATCTCACCAATATCAAAATGTGAAATAATTTCTGCCATACCGCCGATGTGGTCAGCATGAGGGTGGGTTACTAAAATATAATCTATTTTTTTAATACCGAGCTCATCGATATAATCTATTATTACATCTTCGGTACCATTATCACCTGCATCAATTAGCATGGTCTTTCCCTCCGGTAATTCTATCAGCTGACAGTCACCTTGGGAAACATCAATAAAGTGTACCGACACATATTGATTTTCTGTCGGCTTATTTTTGCCAATAAAACCTGCCACTAAAATTATCGCAAGGATAACTATGCTACCTATTATTTTTACTTTATTCTTCATATTTTAACCATTCTTTAGTTTAATAACCTTTTTGGGGCATTTCTCTACACACGTTCCGCAAGCTGTACACTTTTCATAGTCAATAACCGCCACGTTATCCATAACTGAAATTGCACCCTCAGGGCAGTTCTTTTGGCATATACCACATGCAATACAAGAAACCTTACAGTATTTATTAACTGCCGGACCTTTGTCCTTATTACCGCAAAGTACAAAAACTTCAGCGGCTTTAGGTACAAGCTCAATTATATGTTTCGGGCATGCATTTTTACATTTCCCACAGCCTGTACATTTTTCTTCATTTACTACAGCAATGCCGTCTATAATCTCGATTGCATCAAATTCGCAGGCCTCAACACAAGTGCCAAGTCCTAAACAACCGTAACGGCATACCTTAGCACCACCGCCAAGCCTTATTGCAACATTACAGTTTGAAACGCCCTCGTATATGTACTTATCTTCTGCCAGATTACAGTTTCCCTGACACATAACTTTTGCGACTTTTTCTTCAACGCATCCGGCATCAGTTCCCATAATCTCGCCGATTCGCTTTGCAACCGGAGTTTTTCCGACGCTACAAAGATTTAACGCTAATCCGTCATTTACAATTCCGCTCGCATATGCAGAACACCCGGCACACCCACAGGCACCGCAATTGGCACCGGGAAGCTCTGCCTCGATCAAGTCAATCCTTTCGTCCTTTTTCACAGCAAAAATCACCGACGCAATGCTAAGTATGATTCCAAAAATCAATCCGGTAATGCCGACAACCAAAACCGCCTGAATTATTCCATCCATAATTCCAACTCCAATCTTTACCGAATACTAAATCCCGAAAAGCCCATAAATGCAATAGCCATAAGCCCTGCAGTAATTAAAGCAATAGGAAAACCTCTGAAGCTTTTTGGGATGTCCTTTTCGTTTATAAATTCTCTTATTCCTGCAAATAACACAATCGCTAAGGTAAAACCTAAAGCCGCAAATGTTCCGAAAAGCAGTGAGAATATGAAATTATAGTCTGCTTTTACATTCTCTAATGTAACGCCTAAAACCGCACAGTTGGTGGTAATAAGTGGAAGATAAATTCCCAGAGCGTTATATAAAGACGGCATCGATTTTTTAACAAACATCTCAACAAACTGTACAAGTCCTGCAATGATGAGGATAAAAAGAATCGTCTGCAGATATTCAAGGTTATACGGAATTAAAAGGTAACGGTTAGCAAGATATGTAATAGCCGATGACATAGCCATAACAAATGTTACCGCCATACCCATTCCAAATGCTGTTTCGGTCTTTTTAGATACTCCTAAAAAGGGGCATATTCCATAAAACTTTACCATTACAAAGTTCTGGGCAAAAACCGCAGTAATTAAAAGTGATAATATTTCCATTTTCTATCTCCTTTCTCTTACTCTTTCTTTTTCTTTGCCACAATAAAGTTTATAAGGGCAATTAAAAGTCCTAACACAATAAAACCGCCGGGAGGCATACCGATAATTGCCGGAGGGGTGATGGTTTTTCCGTAAATCTCAATCCCCCAGATAGTACCCGAACCGAAAAATTCTCTGACTGCCGAGATTATGCATAAAGCTCCGGTAAACCCAAGCCCCATTCCAAGACCGTCCAATGCAGATTTTACTACAGAATTTTTCGATGCAAAAGCCTCGGCTCTGGCTAAAATTATACAGTTTACAACAATCAGCGGAATAAAGGTTCCAAGGCTTGATGCAAGCTCCGGCAAAAATGCCTTCAGGCTCATATCCACTATAGTAACGAAGGTCGCAATTATAACAACATATGCCGCAATTCTAACCTTATCGGGCACAAATTTTCTAAGTAATGAAATCAAAATATTAGACATAACCAACACGGCAGTGGCAGAAAGTCCCATGCCAAGGCCGTTAAAAAGTGTGGTAGTTATTGCAAGAGTCGGACACATTCCAAGCAGTTGCACAAAGGTAGGGTTTTCTTTAATAAGGCCGTTTAAAAATACACTCAAACCGCTTTTTTCTTTCATTTTGCTTCACCCTCCTTATATTTTTCCACTAAATCTATGGCGTTATTAACACCTTCGGTCACCGCCTTTGATGTAATAGTCGCCGAGGAAATAGCGTCAATTTCGTTTTCTTTTGCACCGCCTTTTACAACAGTTACACCGGCAGTTTTCCCAACGAATTTTTCTTTAAATTCATCTTTTTCACAGTTAGCACCAAGCCCTGCTGTCTCCGACTGACTTACAATGTCAATACCTAAAACTGTCCCTTTAGGATCGACACCAACAACCATAGAAATCACACCGCCATAGCCCTGAGACTCGGAAATTACGGCATATCCTAAAATTTCCTCACCCTTTTTTCCGATGAATATTTCTTCATTTTCTGTCTTTTCAAAATTTTCTGCACCCGGCACAACTTTTTTCATAGCCGCCGACTGCTTTTCTAGTTCATTTTTTGCAATCTGGGGGGCAGTAACCCCATTTACACCGGCAAGGATTGCCGCCGCCAGTGCGGTAATAATAAATAATGTTAAGCTAATTTTTATAATACTCGGGATGTCTGATTTTTTAAGCATTTTTTCTTACCTCCCCGAATTTTTTAGGTACAGTAAATTTATCAATCTGCGGTACTAAAATATTCATTAAAAGTATTGCAAAGGAAACACCCTCAGGGTACCCCCCGAAATTTCTGAATAAAAATGTTAAAATTCCACATCCTGCACCAAATATAAATAGTCCCAAAGGTGTGGTCGGTGTTGTGGTATAATCGGTTGCCATAAATATTGCACCAAGCATCAGTCCGCCTGTAAAAAGCTGAAGCAAGGTATAATCCAAAGCTGGCATATCAGTTGCATTTTTTCCGAAGAAATATGTAAGAACACCAAATACCGCAATAAATGTTACCGGTATCTTCCAGCTGATTACTCTTCTTACCAATAAATATACAAATCCGATTATAAGTGCAAATGTGGAGGTCTCACCGATACATCCCGGTATCCCGCCCCAAAATGCTGCGTTCACAGTCGGAATATTTCCGTCGGTTACACCCTTCATAACACCAAGGGGTGTTGCACCCGAGATAACATCCGGCATTCCGGGCTCCGGAAATGTACTCATAGCCCCTGCCCACGCAACAAGCATAAAGCAACGTGCCGCCAGTGCCGGGTTCATAAAGTTTTTACCGATTCCGCCATAGAGCTGTTTTACTATTATAATGGCAAAGCCCGAACCTACCACTACCATCCATAACGGTATTGAAGGCGGCATATTAAGACCGATTAAAACGCCTGTTACCATGGCAGATAAATCTCTTGTGGTAATTTTCTTTTTCATGAGTTTCTGGTAAAGGTACTCAAATAATACACAAGATGCTATGGCGGTTAAAATTACCAAAGCTGCTCGAAAACCAAAATAATATATTCCCGCAACACATGCAGGGAAAAGTGCAATTAACACATCGAGCATTATTCCCGATATTCCCTCTTTTTCATGGATATGAGGAGACATTGATACTAAAAATTTATTTTCCATTGTTCTTCCTCCTTAATTCCAAAATCTTTTGCTTTGCAACTCTTATATTATTCAATGGATTTCTCATTCCCGGACATAGATATGAACAAAGTCCACATTCTATACAATCTAAAACGCCATATTTTTCTGCCTTCTCAAGATTTTCTTCCAATATGTATTTATTTAGATAAAGCGGCATAAGTCTCATCGGACAACATTCCACACATTTTCCGCAACGAATACACGAGGTATCCTCATCATAGATAATCTCAGCTTTTGTTAGTGCTAAAATTGCAGATGTAGTCTTAATAACCGGGACATCCAGATTAAATTGTGCTGTTCCCATCATAGGCCCGCCGATAATAATCTTTTCCGGCTCTTTTTTAAATCCGCCTCCGGCCTCGATTACCTTACCAATGGGCATCCCTGTTCTTACCTCAAAGTTTTGAGGAGCATTTATTGCATCCCCCGACAGGGTTACAATCCTTGAAATCGCAGGCATTCCGGTTCTGAATGCACGCGAGATGTTGGTTACAGTATCAATATTTAAAACTATAGCACCCGCGTCGGCCGGAAGTCCGCCTGATGGCACCTTTTTGCCGGTCACTGCATTGATTAACTGCTTTTCTGCCCCCTGGGGATATTTGGTAACAAGGCTTATAATCTCAACATCCCCCGGCTTTACCTTATTTAAAGCCCTGATGGCATTTATTTTATTATTTTCAACTCCGATATAACCTTTACTAAGACCCAATAGTTTCATAACTATTTTTAAGCCATCTATTACGACTTCCGGGGTTTCTAACATTCTTCTATGGTCAGAGGTAAGATATGGTTCACACTCCGCACCGTTTACAATTATATATTTAATTTCCTTATCAGCAGGAGGATTTAGTTTTATATGAGTCGGAAATCCGGCACCGCCCATTCCCATAATTCCGGCATCATGGATTACCTTTAGCATTTCTTCTTTTGTCATGTTGTCGGGGTCTTTTGGGGTAACCTTATCGGACACGGCATATAAATTATCGTTTTCGACAAATATAGCCTTTACCATATTCCCTGACGGATGCGAATAATCCTTGATTTCGGTCACAACACCCGAAATTGAACTATGTACCGGTACCGATACGGGTGATGTGCTATCTGCCAATATGTCTCCTACTTTTACCGCATCACCCACAGATACCACCGGCTCTAACGGTGCTCCGATATGTTGGATAACGGGATAAATATGAACATCCGCACCATCCAGTTTTTTTATTGGAATTTTATTTGTCGCCGTTTTATGATCCGGGATATGTAATCCACCCTTGAATGTAAATGCCATAAATTTCATCCTTTCTAAATAAACTACCGCTTATTTATAAGTATTTTTTTCCAAACCTTTTATTCTAAAAAAGAGTTAAAAAAATCCACTTCTATTATATCATATTCCGTTTTTCAAATCAATAGGAATATGACCCATTACTTAATTTTTTCGTGGAAAAAGTTTTTTTTGTTGAAATCTCGCAACGGAATTGAATTGACTTGCTCTGTTTTGGGCTGAAGAAGGCGGCGTAAAATGATTTTTTGATTTATAAAAAGTGTTCAATCTTTTATAACTGTTGTCAAAAGTTTTATAAAAAATATCTGTTTTTTTATAAAAGCACTTATAATTGATGTCGGTTATTTTATAAAAGAAGTCAAGTTTTTTATAAAATCTATTTCAAACTTTTATAAAATCTGTCTTATATTTTTATAAATCGGTTTATAACCGATGTTGACAATTTTATAAACAAAGTCTAAACTTTTATAAAAATATGCGGAAGTTTTATAAAAACTGTTTCCGTTGCCGGAATGACAAGCAAAAGCAGACGGAAAATCCGTCTGCTTTACAATTATTATTCTTCTTGTGCCTCCACTTCCAAAGCACGGTAGTTAACTTTGCCGTTAGCCATATATGGCAATTCTTCTAAAATTATAATTTCATCACACTCTTCTAATGGCATTAATGCAAACTCTGTTTTTTGCAATTCGTCATATATTTCTTTCCCACTTGAATATAATGTTTGATATTCTGGTTTTAATGAAATAAATGCAAAGGCATATTCTTTTTCATTATCTCTTTTTACAACAACAGCACATTCCTTTACCGCTTTATGAGTTCTCATTTTTGACTCAATACCGTCTAATGGTATTTTGTGGTCAAACTTAATAATTACTCTTGTAATTCTTCCTGTGATATATAAAAATCCGTTTTCATCTATATATCCCAAATCATGAGTATTGAACCATTGAGAACCATCTTGAAGTTGAATGTTTGCTTTTTGTGTAAGTTCGGGCATATTTTCATAATAAAGCATTTGACATTCACTTTGTTCTACAACCAAACCAATTTCATTGTATTTTAACAATTCTAAAGTGTCAGGGTTAACTATGGCTATATTAGAAGATACAACAGGAAAACCCGCACTACCGTTAATATTGTGAGGATTTGTATTTAATGTAACGGCACCGCCCATTTCGTTTTGCCCATATCCATTACAAATTGGGACATTACAGTTTCTTTCTTTTAAGAAATTAGAAAATTGTAATAATTCCATTTCACTCATTTTAGAGCCAGCTGCCAACATTCCCTTTATAAAAGATAAATCTTTAACTTCGTCCATTTGGCTTATAAGCCCTCTAAAAAACACAGGGGATGCAAAAATATGTAAGTATTTGTATTGAGTATCCGCAAATCGGTTATTAAAACATTTTACAACACTTACAATTTTAGCAATACAGTCTTCAGGTGAATTGTAGTTAATATAAATCAACGGTATTCCCGACAACAATCCAACACATAAACTTGTAATAATTCCTAATCCAATATGTGAAGGTATTACTTTCAAAATTAAGCTTTCGTTTGATAATCCATAATCGGAAAATAATATATTGTTAACGGCAATGTTTACTGTATAGTCCGTATGAACAATAGGTTTGGGCGCCCCCGTAGTCCCACTACTTGAAATTATTAGAGAGGGTTTATTTATACTGTTATCTACTCCGTTACATTCTACTTTATTTTTCAAAAACATCTCAACCGAAAAACAGTTTTCTTTATTATAACCCTTATCACAATCACCGACTATAATTACTGGTAAGTTGTTCGGATTAATTATTGGGTTCAAGTGTAACATAAGCCCATCTAACACAAGCATATCTAATGAGGTTTCTTCTATACTATTTCTTATTTCCATAGGGCTTTTATCAAAGCTCATGAACTTTGAGATGCCGCCTATTTTATTTAATCCCAGAAACAGGAAAGATTCTTCATATCTATTTACACTTAAAAAACCTACTTTCAAAGTTCTTCCCATTGAGAAAAACGAAAAACTTTCCGCCGCCATATCAGACAAGTCAAGTAGTTCTTTACGAGTTATATATCTATTATCTAAAAACAAAGCTTCTTTATTTTCGTTTTCGTTACAAAGTGAAACAAAGTTTTGATATATAGTATTATTGGTGTTAATTGTCTTATAAGCATCCTTATAATATTTTAACCAAGGCTTATCAATAGACGGATAGCCAGTCATTATTTTTTCTTCTGCCATAATTTTCATTCCCTCTTTCTTCATTAAATAATAGTCAATACACACAAAACCGCTTACGGAATATCAGCGATATTCCGTAAGCGGTTTATATTAAATCTATGTAATTTTTGATATGCAAAGAAAAGGCTTAATAAGCCCGTAAGTAAGTAAGTAAGTAAGTAAGTAAGTAAGTAAAGCGATTTTATACTTCTTGTCATTACTTGTCAAGTCCTTTCCGTTAATTTCTTTGCATATGATTATAATGCTCCAGATTACAATTTAACAAATATATTATAGCACCGAAATCCGTTGCCGTCAATAGAAACCGCACCATTTCAGCATTTTGCCGATGATATTTTTAGAAAATACTGCAATAGCAACAATTCCGGTAATTGGGTTTAAAAACCGACACTTATGACTGTTTTAACAAAATCAACCCTGTATATTTTTCAAAAAACACCTGTTTTGAGGCTGAAAATTAATAAAAACTAGGGGGTCGGAAAAAGTTCGACATTTTTCCGACACTTTTAAATGACACTTTTTGGATTTTGGGGGAATACCGCTGTCAACGGATTTAGTTGCCCTGTCCTCCTTCCCGTAGTAATCCCACTACTCGGTCTGTAAGAGGTGCATTTACTGTATTTGCCATTAAAAGCTGTACAAAAATCTCATTGACTTCTGGCAATGCACATATCATTGAGGCAAGTTTATCTGTGCTTTTTGTGATTGAATAATTTTTGACTTTATACTCTTTGCAGATTGCTCTTAACTGTGTTAAGGTTGCAGTACGGAAATACACTCTTTTGTTAAAATGTGTCAGTTTGTTATTCCCGTCAAATACAAATCCCCGCTCATTTGACAGTTCTCTTGCCTTTTCTGTAAAAGTGTTTAGCCTTGTAATATGCTGTGCAGGTGTTCTCCTCATAGCAAGTATATCTCTATTTTTCCAATCAGCGGATTGAATAAATCTGCCGTTTGCCCCGACAAGTTCAGCATAAAGCATTTCCGCATCGGCATAAGAGGTTAAAGGGGTTTTGTGGTCTTTCTTCCAGTTGTGCTTGAAAACATAAAGGGAAATATACAAGTGCAGATATACCGCAGAAACTCCCGTCATATTCTTGTTGATATGCCTTTTAAGTTGTCTGTGGAATGCGTCTATATCGTCAAGAGTAAGCCGTTTTCTTCTTTTCAGTTCTTCAAACTCCGCTTGTGTAAGCCTGCCATAGTTTTCTATGCGGTCAAGCTCCTGATTTTCATACTTCTTTTTCTTTATATCTTCTCTGCTGTTTTTCTCGCCGTTGTGGGTTTCTTCCCATTCCCGCTCCTCTTTTCGGATATCCTTATCCATAGTGGAGGGCTTTATGTACTGAGGGATTGCGTGTTCCTCACAATATTTGTGGTATGCTGAAAAGCCGTCACTACACAAAAAGCTAATATCCCCAAGGTAATCCCCGAAATAACTCTCAAAATCCAATGCACTAATCCTTGACAAGCCTGTTACAACAGCGGCAATATGACCTTTATTGTCAATAGCAGTTACAACACAGACAAACTCGTTACCAAAAGTCCCTAACTGTGACGGCACTTTCTTTTCCTTTGTTCTTGCTATTCTTTCTGCAACTGCCGTAGGTATAGTATTTATAAGGGTTTTTGAGCCTTTTTGACATTCCCTGAAACAGCACTCGTCAACCTTGATAACTCCCGACATTTTCGGCATAGCAAAGCGATGTTCAATAGCGGCAAGGATTTTGTGTCTGTTGCTGATGATTGACCCTTGTGTCAGTTCTATTCCGTAATCGGTTCTGAGGTTTTGCTGAATATCTACAAGCGAAAAGTTATTGATAGTATAATAAACAAGGGCAATCTGCACATTAAGGGGTAGGTGTGAGCCCTGTGCAATAGTGCCGACAAAGGGATTGAATGTATGACCGCAATCTACACAACGGCGGCGTGGTTTGCCGTTTTCCAAAGCGTGCATATAGGTTTGAACACAGCCACATTTGTCACATACTGCCCTTATTCCGTGCTTTTCCATAAACAGTTCCCACTCTGTGGGCTGTCTTTTCTTTGGTTCTTTCTTCACAAAGTCACGCAGTACAAACTCTTTATCGGTTTCGGACAAAGCTTTTATTCTTTTCTCAATGTCTTTGAGTTCTGCCCTTAATTCCTTGACTTCTTTGCTTATTCTGGGCTTGTCTTTCATAATATCCTTTAATCTCACTATTACACCCCCTTTTTTTCGGTACTTATATTATATAAAGTTTGCTAAATCTTGTCAATTCTGCATTTTGAACAGTTTTTATAAAAGGATTGTTATGTTTTATAAAAAAGCAATGTTATTTTATAAAATAATTCGGATTGTTTATAATCGGTTTTATAAAAAAGGTACAGCCTTTTATAAAACTGTACCAATGTTTTATAAAACTTTCCGCACTTTTTATAAAAGTTTGAGATAGATTTATAAAATATTTAACTTTATTTATAAATGCCAAAATTGGTCACACAGCCAACTTTTGCCCAAGATGGTATATGTCAATTCAATTCCGTTTCGAGATTTCAACATTTCAGCCATTACACATTATTTTTTAGTAATGGGGGAATATGAAAAATTTGACGACTTTTGTTATAATTGACACCTTTTCTTTACATAATAAAAAACACGGTAAAAACCGTGTTTTTATCTTTACATAGAGCCGTCTTTTGCCGGCACCTTTTCTTTAAAGAGCATCCCTATTGCCCAAAGTCCTGCAATTCCGACAATTGCAAAGATGATTCTTGCAAGAAGCGATCCTTGTCCGCCAAAGAGTGCTGCTACAAGGTCATAACCGAAAAATCCGATACTTCCCCAGTTGATTGCACCGATTATAACCAAAACCAATGATATGTTATCTAACATAATCCTCATCCTTTCATTGTTTATATCAACTTTTTTGATATATTATAATTTTACCCCCATACACTTTTATAAAACGTGGTAAAAAATGTATTTTAGATTGAAATTTTTAATATAAATAAAAAAGGAGGTGAAATTTTTGCAGAAAATTATGGCTTATTTTTTATTAGTTATTTCAATTCTTACAATAACAGGCTCATGTCTTGCCTTTTCTTCAATGAAAAATAATGAAAATATTGAATTTTTAAATTCATATGGCTGGGAGGTTTTAGAAACTCCTTTGGAAAAGGTCAGCATAAATATCCCCGAAACCTTCGACGATGTCTATAATAACTATAACTCCCTTCAGCTCGAAGCCGGCCTTGACCTTTCTAAATATAAGGGAAAATCTGCCATTCGCTATACATATTCGGTTTTAAACTATCCGGAGGATGTGGGCGAGGATGTAAGAGCCAATATAATTTTGGTGGATAATACACCTGTTGCCGGCGATATTATGACCACTTCCATATCAGGCTTTATGCACTCCCTTTGCTATCCCGAAAACCACTGAAATTCCTATTGCAAAAACCCCCATAATATGATATAATTATTTTGTAGGAAAATTTTTGAATTCATAGTATTTTTCAAAAGAAGGTATTAAAATGAACAAGGAATTTGAACGTTTGGAAAAAATTGTAAAATATATTAGGACTTTGACCGATTTTAAACCAGAAATTGCACTAATTCTTGGATCCGGGCTTGGAGATTTTGCCAAGGAAATTGACATAAAAAAGACTATTCCCTATTCTGATATCCCAGGCTTTCCGGTTTCAACAGTTCCGGGGCATAAGGGTCAGTTTGTATTCGGATTTTTAGGGTGTGCTCCCATAGTTATTATGCAAGGAAGAGTCCACTATTATGAAGGGTATTCAATTTCGGATGTGGTTTTACCCACAAGGGTTATGAAGCTTTTAGGGGCAAAGGTTCTGTTTCTCACTAATGCCGCCGGTGGCATAAATCCCGAATTTTCAGCCGGAAACTTAATGCTTATTTCCGACCATATCTCAAATTTCATACCGTCTCCCTTAATTGGCGAAAATATTGACCAGTTAGGTACACGCTTTCCTGATATGTCGGAAATCTATTCAAAAGACTTAAGAGATATTGTGAAAAATGTTTCTGAAAAACACGGAATTGACTTAAAATCGGGTGTTTATATACAGCTAACAGGTCCTAATTTTGAAACTCCGGCAGAAATCAGAATGTGTCGAACTCTTGGTGCCGATGCGGTGGGTATGAGTACTGCATGCGAGGCAATGGCAGCAAGGCATATGGGCATGAAAATCGTTGGTGTCAGTGTAATTTCCAACATGGCAGCAGGAATAACCAAAACCCCGCTTACCCACGAAGAGGTTCAGGAAACCGCCGACAAAACTGCACCGGTCTTTAAAAAGCTTTTATATGAATCAATTGAAAAGATTTATGAAGATTTCCCAATGTAAAGTTTTACATTCAAAAAATTCAAGGTTTAGTTAATAGACTTTTAGAAAATTTTACCATAGAATAAGTTTAGAAAAGAGGAATCTAAAGATGAAAAAAAATACATTTATTTCAGTTATCTTAAGCATTAGTCTTTTACTGTCCGCACTCCCGACATATGCCGAAGATTTTGAAGTAAGTATTAAAGAAACACCAAAAGTTTCAAAGCCGGAGGCGTCAAAGCCCTATGAAATAGTAATCGAGGGCGAGGGAACAGTTCCCGTTGACGAAATTGTAAACGATATCCCGATGATCTTTTCAGCGGAGTCTACCCCATCATACTATAATTCTGCAGAATCGGGGATTGTAACATCAGTTAAAAACCAAAACCCTTTCGGCACCTGCTGGTCATTTTCAACCACATCGGCCATGGAAACAAGTATGATAAAAAACGGGTATGCACGTTTGGGTGAGGTTGACTATTCAGAACTTCATCTTGCATATTTTACCCATACCAGAAATTCATTCACCGGTGACGGTGAAAAGGTATATAGCCAATCCTACGGCTACTACGGTGGTGGAAGCAGCATAGTTGCTGCACAAGTTTTAGCCGGTTGGCAGGGTATGGCAAATGAGGAAGACTTCCCGTATCCACCGCAAAACAAAGACTACACCCTTCCCGAAAGCGAAAGATATAATTCAGCGGCACACCTTCAGGACTATTATATCTTAAATGAGGGCAATGTTAAAAAGGCAATTATGGAGCACGGCTCGGTCGTTGCTTCCTACTACGATGATAACCAATATTTTAGCGGTAACGCATATTATAGAGGAATTGACGAAAACCTAACCAACCACGCCATTACGATTGTCGGTTGGGACGATAACTATGCACTGTCAAACTTTGACGGTTTGAATAACAAACCCCAAAATCCGGGTGCATGGATTATAAAAAACAGTTGGGGCAATAGCTGGGGCGACGAAGGATATTTTTATATGTCCTATGAAGAACCGACTTTGGCAAACTATGTTGCATATAACGCAGAACCCGCCGACAACTACGATATAATCTATCAATACGACGGTTCTACAAATAAATTAACCTTGGATGCTACTAAATATGCAAATATTTACGAGGCTTCGGAAAACCAAAAACTAGAGGCTATAGGATTACATACTTCATTCCCATATACCGAATATGCTATTGAAATCTATAAACTAAACGGAAATCATACCACTCCTGAAGACGGGGTTAAGGTGGGAACTTTAGAAGGATTTGAGGAATTTGTAGGTTTTCATACACTTGAACTTGAAAACCCTATACCATTATCAAAAGACGATAAATTCTCGGTTGTATGCTCTTTGAGTGGTCTATATAATATGTCATATATTTCATATGCACCTTTTGAAGGTTCTACTGCCTATAATGGTCTTGATAATTCATCAAACGAGGGCGAGAGCTTTTGCTACACAAACGATTGGTGTGATGCATATAATCAGGAAGCGTCAGGTATGCTTATAAATAATGCAGCGGTAAAGGCTTATTCATCTTATGATTTAACAACTGTAACCTTAAAAGACAAAGACGAAATAATCTCAGAAATCCCGGCATCTTTGGGTTCCCATTTAGATATACCGGAAAACCCTGAAAAAGACGGCTTCTACTTCGCGGGCTGGTATAAAGACGAAAATCTTTTAACGCCATGGAGCTTTGATGAGGACACCGTATGCGAAAATACCACACTATATGCAAAATGGTCGGAAAATCCAATTCCGGTGGACGCTATAACTCTTGAAAGTAAATCAGACGGAGTTTTGGTTGGCGATACATTAAAGATTTCGGCAACTGTAAGCCCATACTATGCATCGGATAAAGCTCTTTCGTGGACAAGCTCCGATACCTCGGTTATATCAGTTGAAAATGGCTTGGTAACAGGTTTAAAAAAGGGAACGGCAACTGTAAGCGTAGCTTCTCATAATGGCATTTCCGAAGCCTTCTCGGTGACTGTATATAACCCAATGACAAGCGTACAGTTAGGTCTGAAAAAACCGATATTTGCAACTGACGATATTGTTGAAGTTTCAATTTTATGCCCTGAGGCAAATTATTTTAATATATACTTCCAGATGCCGGATCATTCCCGCTATTATTTAGATAATATAGCAAACTCGACCGATGGTAGTGCAAAAAATATTTCAATAAAGCCATTGCCCGCCAACAACTATACCGTATGGGTTGAGGCAACGGACTATTTAGGAAACACTTTGGAGAGTGCAAAAAAATCCATGAGAGTAACCGATGATTTTGTATTGGCTGCATCTAATGGTGCGACAAGCTATATTGCCGGAGGTTACAATAACGATAATTCAGGCGTGCTGATATGTGCATACTACGATGATTCTGACAACTTTATAGGTGCTATAAAAAAGGCAAATTCTGAGTATCCACCCGTTAGCTTTCCAAAAGTGACAGGCGCTAAAACCATAAAATTTATGTGGTGGGATTCAATCTCGGGCATGAACGCTATAACCACTGGTATGGTGTTAAATAACTAATTTTTAAAAGGAGAAATTAAATGAAAAACTTACTTGTGGGTCAATCAGGAGGTCCAACCTCGGTTATTAACGCATCTTTGGCAGGAGTTATCCAAAATGGTATAAAATCTCCTGAAATCGGCAAGGTTTTGGGGACTGTAAATGGCATAGAAGGGATATTATCTGAAAATATCATCTCCCTTGACCACTTTACCGACCAAGACATCACTCTCTTAAAGCAGACTCCGTCGTCATATCTTGGCTCATGCAGAAAGAAGCTTCCCGATGCATCAGACGATGAGGCCATTTACAAAAAGATTTTTGAAGTATTCAAGAAAAATGACATAGGCTACTTTTTCTACATCGGCGGAAACGATTCTATGGACACTGCCAAAAAGCTATCATCCTACGCCACCGAAAAAGGCATTGACGGAATTAAAATTATAGGAGTACCGAAAACTATCGACAACGACCTTGTTTTGACCGACCACACCCCCGGCTTTGGCTCATGTGCAAAGTTCGTGGCAAACTCAATTCGTCAACTGTATCTTGACACTTCCGTTTATAAAATGAAGTCCATAGTTATAGTTGAGATTATGGGTAGAAACGCCGGCTGGCTTGCAGCAACAGCGGCCTTAGCTAACGCTGACGATATTCACCCTGTAGACATTTTATGTCTTCCTGAAGTGGTTTTTGATGTGGATAAATTCGTTGACAAGGTGTCTGAGGTTATGAAGACCAAGGATACAACAATTATTGCAATTTCAGAAGGCATCAAGGATGAAACTGGCCGATACATAGGAGAAAGAAAAGATTTAGGTACAGGTGCAGACGGTTTTTCTCACGCAGCATTAGGTGGTGCGGGTAGAATTGTTGAACATCTTCTTCAAAGCAAACTACCCGAGAAAATCAAGACAAGAACCATAGAATTCAGTACCCTTCAAAGATGTTTCTCTGCCACCGCATCAAAGGTGGACGTGGACGAAGCATTCTCGGCCGGATTTATGGCGGTAGAATTTGCAAAAGAAGGTATGACTGCCGTTATGCCTGGATTTAAACGTCTTTCATCTAATCCATATAAAATGGAGATTGTGCCATTTGACGTAAAAGATGTTGCAAACTATGAAAAGGAAATTCCAAAAGATATGCTATCCTCCGACGGCTTTGGTGTGACCGAAAAGTTCATAGAATATGCAAAGCCTCTTATTGAAGGCGAAAACCCGATAATTTATAAAGACGGTTTAATACAATTTAAAACTCGCTAATTTTAGAGAATTTAAATGGGAGCTACAAAAATTTTGTAGCCCCTTTTATTATTTTACTTGATTTTCTCTTGAAAACAATGTAAAATATTATTGTTAAGTTTTCGGCAAGGAGGGATAGTATGTATAAACTGATAATTATAGAAGACGAATCGCAGATGAATCAGCAGTTGACCAAAATTCTTGATTGGGAGAGCATCGGTTTTGAGATTGTAAAAACCTTTGAAAATGGTGCCGATGCCATTGATTACATAAATAAGTTCCCTGTTGACGCAGTTTTAACCGATATTCGTATACCTACTATCTCAGGTGTTGAGCTTGCAAAAATCTGCCACACCTCCCACCCCGACATAAAATTTGTATTTATAAGTGCCTTCAGAAATTTCGAATACGCAAGAAGTGCAATTAAATATAACGTGGTTGACTACATTACAAAACCTATTACATATACCGAGTTTTATAACGGGATGATGGAGCTTTATAAAGAAGTCGACAAAATCCATCAGATTTCATCACTTCAAAAAAGAAACGAATTTATAGAAGATGAAATCGCATTTATGCGTCAGGAGTATTTATCAAGCTACATTCTGGGAGTTATTGACATTGAAACCCTGATAAAGCATCTGTCAAACATCGGCATAAATGTGGATAAGGATAACTCATCATGTGCACAGATAAGCATTAAAATCAACAACTTCGACCACTTCATAGGCTCGACCTGGAAACACACAAGGGAACATTTAAACAGTACTATCAATAAATTTGTAACACCTGAAAATGACTACGCCTATTTTTCAGTTTCCCAGTTTATTCATGACACCTTAGAAATTGTTGTAATCGGAAAGCAACAATACCCCGACGATTTCTTTAAAAAGATTTTGTCAGACTACTTGGAGGTTTTATCTTCCAATATGAAGTCGCTTATGCAGATAGATATTACAATAAATATACTTCAGGTGGTAAAGAGTCTTTCTGACTTAAAAAAATACAAAATCTCGAAAAACTCCGCCCTTCAGTTATCGTCACTTGTTATATCGTATATCCACGACGGTAACACTCAGGAGGCAGTAAGAACCATACAAATCACAAAGAAAATCTTCGGCTCCGACCTTGCTCAGGGCGAAAAATTCTGCAGGCTTATCTTTACCGAGCTTCTGCAGTCGGCTCAGCGAAACGACGATATGCGTATGGCGTTTTTATCTATATCCGATGTGAGCGGACTATATGACTTCTTAATAGACTGCATTACCAACCCCCAAAAGCTCGAGGCAAGCAATTCGGATCAGGTTATGAAAAAGGCCATCGACTATATTGATGAGCATTACACCGAAAACATCACCCTTGCCGACGTTGCAAACCACGTCGCACTAAGTTCCGGATATCTAAGCTCGATTTTTAAGCAAAACACCGGTGAGAAATTTATAGACTATCTATCAAAACTAAGAATTGAAAAGGCAAAAGAACTTCTTTTAAATTCAAATATAAAAATTACATCGGTGGCAAACCTTGTGGGCTACAAGGACCCACAATATTTCCACAGAGTCTTTAAGCTATATTCAGGCACAACGCCATCGAAGTTCAGAATTGACAACGGAAAGGAATAAATATGAACCGTTTTTTTCGTGATTCAATAAATCTCATTAAAAACTATAAATGGAACAGTATGTTCTTTAAATATTTCAGGGTTATGATTTTTGTAATCATTATCCCTGCGGTTTTATTTATATTCCTGACTCTTAATTACTATGTCAAATCGATAGAATCAGAGATAACCTCAAACCATAAATACCAGACGGTAAAGGCATCAAACACGCTTGAAAAAGCTTACGATTTTATCGATACCGCCTATACAGATATCTATAAATCTCCGCTAAACCCTCACACCGCGGGCTATCAGGAATACTCAACCCTATTATTGGGAAAGAAAAAGGCACTTCCCTTTTTAAATTCCATATCCTTATATCTACCTGAAAGCGACTATGTTATATCGTCTTACGGAAGTTCCGGAATTGATAAATTCAGGGATGTTTCATGGCTTAATTCGTATAAGTCGGGAAAAAATAATTTTTCACTTTCGGCATCTCCCCGCCAAAGAGATTCCTCTATGTTTTATCACATCTGCAAGGAAATTTTTATCTCAAATAACGAGCGAGGGCTCTTAATCTTTACCGTCGACGGTGAACTTCTCTTTGACTACATAAACCATGAATCGTCTGCAATCGACAACGAAATCTCCATCTACGATATAGAAAATCAACTACTATTTTCTACAAACGAAAGAATTTATAACAATAGTAAAACCGACTTTGATAAGGCAGTTTCCAACACCACCTACGAGTCCACATCTTCTTTCAAAGATGATTACTATTTCCATACCGTTTTAGCATCAGAAAATCACGACTTTAAGATGGTTTCTTCATTTTCAACTACTGCTTATGAGGAAAGATATCAGAATTTAGCAAAGATTATGATTGCCTATTTTGTGCTAACATTTCTACTTGTAATCCTTTTTGCACTGATTGTTGCCATAATTTTCTACCGCTCGGTTGTACGCGTGGTATTAAAAGCTACAGGCAATGACAACAATAATATCCCTGATGAAAATAACGAGCTTATGTATTTGAGCGATACACTTTTAAATACGGTTAAAAACCATAAAGAGATTGAAAGTCAGCTGGTGGAAAAGATAAGTAAATTAAAAAAAGCTCAGTCTATCGCCCTCCAAACACAAATAAACCCGCATTTTCTTTTTAACTCGCTAAATCTTGTAAACGGATTTATACTGGAAGAATGTAAAGGTGACAGCCGTGCATCGACTACAATTTCCAATCTTTCAGATATTTTATATATCGCCCTTAACACCAAAGAATACATAGTAACTGTCGAAACCGAGCTTTACTATGCAAAAAAATATATTGAAATTGAGCAAATTAAATATCCGGGCAAATTCACGGTAAACTATAACATTGATCCCGAAACTCTTGACTTAAAAACTGTGAAATTTGTGCTCCAGCCTATTATCGAAAACGCTATTGAACATGGCATCAAAAAGATTAAAGGAGAGGGCGGCATTATAGAGATAAATTCAATGATTATGAATAACTGTCTTATTCTCTCGGTTTCAGATAACGGCCCGAAAATCGACGATAAAACGCTGGAAATTTTAGAAAATCGTCTGAAATCTGATGAAATCCAGGAAACCAAGCATATAGGTTTATCTAATGTTAATCAGCGAATAAAACTTATCTTTGGCGAAAATTACGGTGTTTCGGTATTCTCGGACGAATCTTCCACCATAATTGATATTATAATGCCTATAAAATAGTCTTTATAGGAGTTTTTTTAAAACATTTTGACTATTATTTTTATAAATTATTGACCGAAAAATCTATGCGTGATATAATATTTTAAGTATAAAGCAACAAAAGTATAAATTGGAGGTAAAATTATGGGTGGTTTTTTTGGCGTTTGCAGTAAACATGATGCAATTTCTGATGTGTTTTTTGGCACAGACTATCACTCTCACTTAGGCACTCGCCGTGGCGGGATGGCAGCCTGGAATCCTGAAATTGGTCTACAAAGAGAAATTCATAACATCACAAACTCACCGTTTAGGACAAAATTTGAAAATGTATTCGAAGAAATGAGTGGCTCTTCTGCCATTGGATGTATAAGTGACTATGACCCACAGCCTATGCTTATCCGTGCAAGTTTTGGCACATACGCAATCTGCGTTGTAGGTCTTATTAACAATTCAGAGGAAATTATAAATAAATATCTGAATTCATCTCATGGACATTTTGATGCTATGACCGGAGGACTTGTAAATTCAACCGAAATAATTGCATCCCTAATCAGCCAAAAAGGGAATTTTACTGAGGGAATAAAATTTGCACAAGAATCTATTGAAGGAACAGCAAATATCCTTATCTTAAAAGACGATGGCTCTATTATAACCGCCCGTGACAGATTAGGCAGAATCCCGGTTATTATCGGCAAAAATGAAGATGGCTACTGTGTTACATTCGAATCCTTTGCCAGCGAAAAACTAGGATATGAAATTGAAAAGGAGCTTGGTCCCGGAGAAATCATTGAAATCACAAAAGACGGCTTGACTCAGCTTGCAAAACCAGGAGACAATATGAAAATATGTGCCTTCTTGTGGTCATATTACGGATACCCTACCTCCACCTATGAAGGTGTGAATGTAGAAGTGATGCGTACCCGTAACGGTCAGATTATGGCAGAAAATGATTTGATGTCGGGAAACGTAGACGAGCTTGACTATGTAAGCGGCGTGCCCGATTCAGGCACCCCCCATGCCATAGGATACGCAAATAAAAGCGGTGTGCCATTTGCAAGACCGTTTATAAAATATACCCCTACCTGGGCAAGAAGTTTTACCCCAACAATACAAAAAGACAGAAATAAGATTGCCAAAATGAAGCAAATACCAATCCACGACCTGATTGTTGACAAAAATCTTCTCTTTGTAGATGATTCTATTGTCCGTGGTACTCAACTAAAAGAAACTGTTGATTTTCTATATGACAATGGTGCAAAAGCGGTGCATATGCGTTCTGCTTGCCCGCCTATTATGCATAGCTGTAAGTTTTTGAACTTCTCACGCTCAACCAATCCATTAGAATTGATTACAAGGAAAACGATCCTAGAGTTAGAGGGTGAGGAAGGCTTTAAATACCTGGAAGAATACAGCGACTCTAAAACAGAGCGTGGAAAGAAACTTCGAGAGGCAATTTGCGAAAAACTGCATTTTAAATCACTTGAATTTCAATCACTCGACGGCATTGTAAAAGCTATCGGTATAGACAAATGTAAGCTCTGTACCTACTGTTGGGACGGAAAAGAATAATATAAAGGGACTGTAAAATTTTACAGTCCCTTTTTAACATCTCCATCTAATACTTGCATAAATATATGTCCCCAAGCATGCCACTTGGCGGAACAAAGATGTCATGTGAAAACACATCTCTTCTTTTGTGGGCAGGGTTATTTATAACCCTGATTTCCAGTTGGTTTTCGCCTTCCATTGCATTTTTAATATCGAACTTAAAAGGTGCGTTGATTCTTACTCCCACCCTTTCGCCGTTTAAGAAGACTTCTGCAGTCTCTCCCACCTCACCAAGATCTAAAACTTCATAACCTTCTTTCTTAAAAAATTTCCCCTTATATAGAATTTCCCCACTAAAGTGCGGCAAGTTTTTAGGCGATGTGATATCAACTAAAGTGCTATCCTTTTTATATAAAGAAAACTCCTCCTCGCCCTCATCTTTTACATATATATCAAAGCTAATTGGCAAAATTTCTCTTTCCTTTTCATATCGAAAATCCGGCAGTTCTTCTGGAACTTCACCACCGAAAGTTATAAAGATGCTATTTCCCTTTTCAAGGAAAAGTCGCATTTTTCCATCATTTAAACTTCCCTTATAGCATTTATTCCCCCAAGGATCATATAAAACATAGTCGCCACTATATGGGAAAGTTATTTCGGTATCTAAATCCTTTAAGACGTCATCGTTATAGAACATAAATGTATCGGAATTATCCCTTTTTATATGATAAAATCTTAAAGCCGACGGGGTATTAGCCGAAATTTCAAATATACCTCTTTTTCTTAGGTTATCGGCAATGTCCTCGGTTTTTACAACATCAAAGCCTTTCAAATAATTTGAAATTTCCTGTCCCTCAGCAGATTTTTTCGGAAGCGAGTTTGTGAATATTACAGGCACGCCCATTTTGGAAATCTCATAAAATTTTTCTATAACTTTTATCGGCAGCACCTCGCTTTCCGAAACTATAAGTGCACCAAATTCTTCGTTGGAAATTTTGAGCTTTTTACCCGAAATCTCGGCTTTATTTAGCATATCAAAAGGTACAATATCGTAGTCTATGAGCCCTTTTGTGAGCTTTACGCACACTTCCTGATATAGTTCATTTTTCCCGGATGTCCAATAGCCTTCTGCATTATAGAAAACCGCAACGCTTGCTTTATGTGTCCCTTCATTTAATACATGGGAGCATCTTCCCATATATGCCATCAATTCCTTAAATAGCGGATACTGTTGATTTTTACCATTATTCCAAAAATGAGGTGGGCAATCAGGATCATTTTCTTTACAAGAAAAGGCATGAGGAACGTAATGGTTAATTCCCGATACTAACATAACATCGGTTAAGTGCTTCATAAATGTTAACCCCTCGGCCCAACCAAAAGCTCCGAATATTTCACACATCGCCCTACCCTTTTTCTTAGGGTCTAGATGTGCGTGGGATGAGCAAAGCTTTGGCAGTGCATAATGGAAAAAGTGGGGGTCCATATAACCCTGGTCGGCAATTTTTCCGTGGTGTGCGTTATCTGTGATTCCCGGGATAATCTGATTTAAAACAATATCCATTCCACCCATATCGTCACCCGAAAGACCACGGAAATAATGCCCGGCACCGTAACCCAGACGCATATTTACGTTATTATCTTCAATTAGGTGGCCAATATGCATAACGCCATGTTCTCGACACCAGTCACCAAGCATCATGCTGAAGTTTTCTTCAAAAAGCTTGGTGCAGACCTCCATATAGTGGGTTCTGAATAAGGCATTATCATCCCCTAAATCCTCCCACATAGCAGGGATTAGCTTTTTTATTTTATCAACTGGCACTCCGGCACTCTTAGAAATTAACTCTGGTAAATCATCTCGCCATGGATACACCGAATCAAAAATTCCAAGCTCATTTAAATATGTATCACGAATATTCATAAATCCCGGTTCGTCTGAGAAAAAGCCCCGGAATGTAGTGCCAAAATACTCTTTAAAATGCTCATATTGTGGCTCATACACTGCTTTAACCATAGCTCGACAGGACTCGGGATTTAACATATCTATATAATACGAAAACCTGTCCCCTTTATCCGACCATGCATCGGTTTTAATCATTGTACAAACACGCCACACGCCATCAGGGACATTAAAATAAACTGTCCCATCCTCATAGGTGTCGGTAAGATCTATTGCCGAATCGGCAATTAGCTCCTCCCCGCCATCCCTATGCTTATAGGCAATTACGCTAATAACCTCTTCTTTTCTGTCCCGATTCAGCATTCCGTCAATAAGGATTTTACAAGCTTTTTTAGGGCCTAAAACCTCTGCGTGAATTTCTCTTATCTGTACCTTTCGAAGATTCTCCCGCTCGGGTGCTTCCAAATAGCCGTTTGCATAACCTGTGGGGAAAAGCCGGTCATCCAAAAGCCAGACCTTCATTCCAAGGTCTTTTGAAGTCTTTAAAATAAATCCAAAATCCTCCCACCACTGACTTTTGCAAAAATTCTCATATGGTCTTGATTCTGCACAAAACTCAGTTATTCCGCTATCCCGAATTGCGAGGATTTCTTGATAAACTCTCTCGTGGGGCTCGCCCCTTAGCCACAAAAACGGCAAAATATAGCTTCCGTATTCTCCGCGAAGACATTCTGAAATTCGTCTATCCATAAATCACCTATTTAACCTTTTCACTCCAAAGTACTGCAAGTTCAATCCACTTCGACATTGCTTCATCCACATATTCAGGGTTGCCAATCTCGGTAATCTCATTCGCTAATGCCATGCCGTGAGGACCATTCGGGAAAATATGTGCTTCATACATAACTCCCGCCTTATTGTATGCACTTATAAGACTAATCGAATTTTCAACATTCACAGATTGATCTGCAACAGTATGGAAGATAAATGCCGGACTTGAGTGTTCACCAATGTGCTTATCAAGGCTGAATTGATGTCTCATTTCCTTTGTGGGTTCTTCTACACCGAAAAGATTTCTTAAAGTCCACAAATGAGAAAACTTTTCATCACCGCTGACAACCGGATAAATAAGCATAGTACCTGTCGGCTTATTGCATCCGAGTTCTCCGCCAACCGCCTTTGTAACTTCTTCTAAATTCCACAAGTTACCAAGGCTACCTGCTAAATGACCACCGGCAGAAAACCCTACTGCGAAAACTCTCTCCGGATTTATTCCGTATTTTTCAGCATTGTCTCTTATATGCTTCATAGCCTTTGATGCCTGAATTAACTGCATTGGAAAAACACATTCTTCTTTTACCGAATAGTGAAGTACAAAAGAAGCAAAGCCATAAGGTAAAAATGCCATAGCAATAGGCTCCCCTTCTCTGTCATGACACACCTGTGCATATGCACCACCCGGTATTACTAAAATTGCATCCCT
>JAZULN010000085.1:0-48664 GCA_045603125.1 Clostridia bacterium
GCCCCATTATCATCACAAATCGCCCTTATTTCGTCTAGCTTTGCAGGAGTTCCGTAAAGATTTGCAACAACAACTACCTTTACTTCAGGATAAATCTGAAATGCTTTTTTTAATGCCACCGGATCCATATTCCATGTTTCATATTCACTATCTATAAATACAGGTATTCCACCTTCATATACAACCGGATTTACGGTGGCGTCAAAGGTCATATCGGTACAAAACACTTTATCCCCCGGTTTTACGCCTGCAAGCTTCATTGCAAGGTGAAGGGCTGCAGTGCCGGCTGAAAGGGCAACGGCATATTTTGTGCCAACGTATTCTGCCAATTCCCTTTCTACAACATTTATGTTCTCGCCCACAGTTGACATCCAGTTGGTGGTATATGCTTTTGTCATATACTCAAGCTCCTCACCGTGCATTGTGGGAGTTGCCAACCATACCTTATTTTCAAATTTCTTTATCATTGTTACGGCCTCTTTTCAAATTATAATAGGATAACACATTTGAAATTTTATCATATCCGGATTTATTTGTCAATTGATGTGTGGGAAAATGTATAAAAAATACCACCTCGAATATTTCAGATGCAAGGTGGCATTTAAAAATCTTATCCTTCAATTAACCCATATTTTACTTTAATTCTCTGGAGCTTATCTATCATAGGCTCGGATAAAAACCAAAGAAAAAACGCGGTGGAGAGTGCGTGGACTAAGTCAAGGGGCAGACCTGTCATATAGGCGGAAATAATCATTTCCCACGTGATTTTATTTTGCCACATAATAACGGAGGCAGGATTCATAATGCCACCATAAATTATGAGGGTTACAAAAAAACCAAAAATAGAAAGCAATGCCCGGATCTTTTTTAAAAATCCTTTTTTAAAAAGCAACCCTGCAAGAAAACCAACAATCCCAAAGGCAAACATCTGCCATGGTGTCCACGGCCCTTGCCCGAAGAAGAAGTTTGAAATAAATCCGGTAACGCTACCTACTATAAATCCTGTTTCGCCGCCGAAAGCTACACCTGAAATTATTATGAGTGCTAAAACGGGCTTAAATTGTGGTAGCATATAAAATGCTGCTCTTCCGGCAACGGCTAATCCGCATAGAACACTTATTATGACCAGTTCTCTGGCTTTTGGTTTTCTTGATTCAAACATCATTAAAAATGGTATCATGGTCTCCAAGATGATGAGTAGACTTATAAAATAATATTTTCTGCTCTCCAAATAGAATATACCAATATAAATAGTAAGCGGGATTAAAATAAGTATCATGAGTGTTGCAATAAGAGTTCTTTTTGTAAGTCTTCTATCCCATTTTGGGATTGGGGTTTGGTTTATTCCAATAGCCCTTTGGGGAAAGAAGCATAAACATATAGCGGCAAATTCCGGTATTAAAAACAGTTCCAAAGCGTATATACCTAAATTGCTTATTATCACTGTCGCCAAAAAAAGTAAGGCAAAGATGATACCCAAAACTATTCTTGTGGGAGTCAGTTTTTGTGTTTTCTCTTTTTGTGGAACGATTTTGTTTTGAATCTTATGTAATTCCATGTTTCTTGACGACACTTTCTTCTTTTCTGCCTTACCACCGCAGGCAAAGATTATATCTTCTGCCAAGACCGCATCGGGAAGTATTGTTCTTGCCATGCGGTTTGCTGAGGTGGTGTAGAAATTCTTGCCCTTAAAAAATTCTCTTGGTGTATCAACCGAGGCAAGAGTGCCATCAAACATAAGTGCACACCTGTCGGCATATTCGGCTGAAAATTCAATATCGTGGGATACCATAATAATTGTAACCCCGTTTTCTTTTAAGCGGATCAGAATATCTGCAAATTCTTCTTTAAAATGTGCATCCATTCCTTTTGTCGGCTCGTCAAGAAGGAGTATCTCAGGCTCCGTTAAAAGAATTTTTGCAAGGGCTAAGCGTTGCTGCTCACCACCTGATAAATCATATGGGTGCGAGTCTAAAAGGTTTTCTATTCTGCAAAGAATTGTGATATTTAGAATCTTTTGTTCTTTATCTTCCTGCGCAAGCTTTTTATCAGACAGCATTTCCAACAAATCAAGATAAACGGTCTTTTTTAAAAATACACTCTGTGGATTTTGAGGAAGAACCCCTAAGAGACCATCATATAAATTTTTAATTTTTGAAATGCTTTCTCCCGATATTTTAACATTGCCTCTATATGGTGTGTTTAAGCCTGATATAATAGAAAGGGCCGTTGTTTTTCCGGTACCATTACCGCCAACAATACAAAACAGTTCCCCCTTATTGACCGTTAAATTAAACCCCTTTAAAACATCAGGTAAGTTCTTTTCAAATCTGAACCAGGCGTCTGTAACTTCGATAATTTTTTCGTTATCGTTTGCCGGTTTGTCTTTCGGAATCAAGTCTGGATTTAAAGTGGTGCTTTTTGAAAACTCTTCAAGCCATATTCTACCATCTCTTACAGTCAAAGGACAGGGGAGTGGATTTTCGACCTCGCGATGTACTCTGATAGGGGTGGGAAGTGCCTTATACATATCGTGGTTTTTTAGTTTTAGGATTTTTCCAACTTCAGCCGGCACGTCATCTGCAATGATTTTGCCCTCATCCATAACGATGACTCTATCGGACATGGAAAAAGCATTTTCCAAACGATGCTCGGAGAGAATAATGGTTACACCAAGCTCGCGGTTAATTTTTTCGATGGCGTTTAAAAATTCATCTTCGGCAATGGGGTCAAGTTGGCTTGTGGGCTCGTCAAGAATCAATAAAGACGGATTCATCACCATGGCTGAGGCGAGGTTTAAGAGTTGCTTTTGACCGCCTGAGAGCTCGGTTGTTTTTTTATAAAACCAATTCTCAATGCCAAAAAATGATGCCATTTCAGACACCCTTGCCCTGATTTCTGTCTGCTTATAGCCAAGGCTTTCCAAACCAAATGCCAGCTCATGCCATACCTTGTCGGTTACAATCTGATTTTCGGGGTTCTGCATTACAAATCCAATGCCTGATGCTTGTTCCTTGGTGTCACAGTCTGCAAGGTTTTTACCATTAAAATAGATGTTTCCCGAAATCTCGCCAAATGGTGCAAGCGTTGGTTTTAATAATTTCAAAAGTGTAGTCTTACCACATCCGGACTTGCCGCAAATAAGAATAAATTCCCCTTGATTTGCTGTGAAACTTATGTCTGAGAGTGCCTTATCATATCTTGTGGGATAAGTAAAACTTAAATTTTCGATACGTATGCTTTCCATTTTCTCACCTCCCAAAGTTCAATTATAATAGGACATATCGATAAAAGTAAATATGATAAAAATACGCTTATTCCGAAGGGCGAAACCTCTGCCGCCTTCATTGATGGGAAAAACCTAAAATACATTTCGCCCATAAGATTTCCAATGAGCGTATATATACCAAAAATCAAAATACAAATAAGGGCTTTTTTATCCCGCTTATCAAACTTGAATATGGAAAACGAAGTTCTACCCGCTGCCCCATAGCCTCGGGATTTCATACTGTCTGCAGTTTCGATAGCATTTTCCAAAGACCAAGTTGTCATAATAGATAAGATTTTCAACCCGTTTTTTGCACGCTTTATAATATTTCCCTTTGAAACATCTCGCCCCATACACTTTTGAGCATTTATCACGACTTTGAGCTGAGTGGAGAATTTTGGCACAAAGCGGAGTGTCATAGATATAACCAAAGACATAGCGGGGATGATTTTACCGAATAGATATATAAACTTGTCGCTGGTTAAAATCTCGTTATAGCAGGAGAAATGACATATAACACTCACAATCATCAAAGCCGCACAAAGCCCGTAGATAACTGATTCCTGTGTCACAGGATTTCCGCTTGGCAGATACGTTAAAACAGTAGCACCTTCGTGGTTAAAAATCGGGTTTATAAGTGCTGTTAAAAGAATAATGGGGAGCATATATATTAAGTTTTTCTTAATCTGCTTTTTACCTTTTAACATTACCGAGTATGTAAAGCCGGATAAAAGAGATATACCAAGACATACAGGATGCAGAAATACGCAGGAATACCCGATTACAAATACGAAATATAAAAAATTTACAATCGGGTGATATGTTTTAAATTCACTCATAGTTTCGCCTCAAAATTTAATTTATTCAAACATATTACATGTGTAATAAAATTCAACATTGTCTTTATCTTTTAATTTGTATTGAGAACATCCAAAGTTTGGTTTTTCACCGTTTACCTTATAAAACCACCCTGAAAGTTCGCCGCAGTCAAATTCATATAAATTTGCAATTCCTTTTATATATAAAGAATTATACATCGGATTTGAAACAAAATCAATGTGTATTTTTCTGTTTCTTAGCTCGCGGTTTAAAACATCAAATACGCTCTCACCTTGGAAAAACTCAACCATGGTTTCTTTTAGTATAACACCGTCCTTGGGTATGATTTCTCTTTTAGCTTCTTTTAGCCTTTCGTAGTTTTTAAAAACCGAAGAACAGTTAACCGACAATGTACAATATAAATGCCCGTCATCAACAGGGTTTTCGTCCTGCAAGATCTCATTTTCGTCATTTGGATTTACAAAAACAGGTTGATTTTCCGCTGGTGTTTTATCTACACTTTCGGGAATTTCAATATGATCCGACGGTTTGTTGGAAATTTGAGGTTCTTCGTTTTCTGTTGTCAGCTCATCCTTTGGAGGTTGTTCGTTCAGGGTTTCCGGAATTTCCTCTGTGGATTTTTGTTGACTTGCTACTGAATTTAAATTGTTATTGTCGGGTGGATTCGGAAAATCATCTCCTGCAAAAAATGAACCGATCAAAACAACTAATATGAATAAAACGGTAAAAATTTTTGTTTTTGTTTTCATAATATATTATTTTACCACCCCGGATAATCTCATTAGTATAGCTGCAACTTCGGCTCTTGTGATTTTTTCTGTCAGTGCTAAAGTTTGGTCAGCTTTTCCGTTTATAATGCCTGTTGACACCGCATATAAAACCGCGTCTTCGGCGTAGGGTGAGATGCTGTCTTTATCTGAAAAATCAAGAATTTCCTTGTCTTTTCTCGACACATCGTAACCCTTTGAGAGTGCATATCTATATAGTATAACAGCACATTGTTCTCTTGTGATATTACTATATGGGGCAAATAAGTTTTCTGAAATGCCGGTTATAAGATTATTTCCTGCCGCCCAACCAATGCTTTTTGAAAACCATGCATCTTCGGGTACATCCGAGAAGGAGTGAGTGTCTGATGAGTCGATTGGTGAATCGAGTCTATGTAAAACAGTTATAAGCATAGCTCGGGTCATTGGGAGGTTGGGTTCAAAACCTTTGTCAGTGCCGGTGAATAATCCCCTTTGGTAGGAATATTTTACTGCATCGTAATACCAGTCGCCCGCCGAAACATCCGGGAAGGTATCTTCACTAAATTCCTTGACTTCGTCTTTTGTTTCGCTTTCTTCCGGCATAACTGAAGGGGTATCTTCCTTCACATTATCCTGTTCAGTCTTTTCTGTATCCTTATCTTTAATGATAGGTCGGGGTCTTGCACCACCACTATAACTTTCAGAAAGCGAAGCAGTAATTGTCTTTAGTGTGTGGTTTTTTGAATCTTCTGCCTCTATCACAATTTCACCTGTTGTATCTTCATATCCGGAGGCAGAAATAGAGTAATTATATGTCCCCTCTGGAAGGTCATAGTGGGTTTTTGAGGTTTTTTCTACCCCGTCTATTGTAACTGTGGCATCGGCAGGGGTTGCTTTAAAAATAACAGGGCAATATTCTACCTTTGGTATATTTAATTCATTTATTGGATAGTCGCTAAAATCATATATGATTTTTCCGTCATTTTCCTGAAGGAGTAATAAAGATAAAAGAGCACGAAAACCCTGCTCGGTTGCAAATTCATCCGGAAAAGCGTCAAGCTCAGGGGTAGCAACCGAGAGTAAACCTTCTAAAAGATTCTTTCCGCCATTTTTAATTTCATAAGAATCAATGCCAAGGGAAGATAGTGCCCAGATTGCAAGGGCGGTTGCTGCAGGCTCACACCCCGGGTATCCGTCGATTAAACCGTCTTCTCTTTGCTCAGGTTTTAAAAAATCTTTTACCGTATCATTACACAATGCTTTAATTTCATCTTCTGAATAGGGTGCAAGGGCAAATAGCATAGGTGTCATAGCGTCGGTTCCGTCTGTTGTGCTTTGCCACTTATCTTTGCTGTCAATAATCGATTTAATTAACCAATCCAACTGGTCTTTGGTAGCAAAAGATTCGTCTTGCGATAGTGCTATCAAGACATAGGAAATGGTGTATATATCTTTCACGGATTTATCTTCTGAATCGATTAGGTCTGTAAGTTTTTTAACTGCATCGACATATTTAAAATCATCGGTATAAATGTTTCTGGCATCATACCCTAAAGCACGAAGAGCTATAATGTATTTTGCCAAATCACCGGGTTTTTTTGCCTCGCAAATAGATTTTGCAATGGTTTTTGCCATCGCGTCCTTCTGGTCTTCGCTTAAAATGTTTTCGCTTTCGGGGAACAAGGTTTCGTAAGTGATCATATCTGCTATAATCCATGGAAGATTAATATCCTTAAGGTCAACATTTTTATAATTTGCGGCAAGATTATGTAATAATGTGAGTTCGTCAGCCCCTATTTCGGTTGTCGTACTTTCCTCAGAAGGCAGATTCTCCTGTGAGCTTGCCGGGTTTTCTGCAAAAACCGCATTAGAGCTGAAAAGTATTATCAGCATAATAATGGATATTAGTTTTTTTAGTTTCATTGTGATTCAATCCTTTCGTTTTGCTATGTTAATAGAAAATAGATGTTGTAAGTTTTTCACCTCCGGTTTTAATTACCGAAGCCAACAAAAAAACTGCGGTAATTTTAAAATTACCACAGCCTGAGTTTTTCCTGTGATGAATCACAATTCAGATAAAAGCAAAATAAAGCCCTGAAGACAAATTTTCAGTACCTTAATCTGAAAACGCTATCTCTATGCAGAATGTGCACTTACGAGATAACATCAAAGCAGGTCTTGTGACTCGCATCTTCTGGACAAGGTCCGCATTTTTATATCCTGCCTTCTCAGTTTCCCAATGACTAGCTTTCGCTAACGGATATAAAACTCTGATGCACACACCGACAGTTATCGCAGGGGATTCGCACCCCATTCCCTTTTCACCGACTATACCTGGCAATATACCTTTACAGTATAGTCGACACTCTGTGTGAATGTATTAATTTGTGTCTATATTGTAGCATAAATTTATGTAAAAATCAACCGATTTTAATAAATACTATTCGATTTTTACACAAAAAATCGAAGCAAAGTGAACTTTGCTTCGACGTGGAGCTGGTGACAAGAATCGAACTTGCAACCTGAGGTTTACGATACCTCTGCTCTACCATTGAGCCACACCAGCATAGTGTAAGAGAGAGCCAAAAGCTCTCTCAGACTGCCGAAAAAGTCGGTCAACCGCAAGTAAACTTTACTTGCTTTTACCAAACACGCCTTCTGGCGTACCATCGTACGCCGACGAGTTCTTGTTTGGCAAATTTACCTTTCTTTTTCGAAGTCTCATTGTGTTGATAGGTTTATCAACACAGAGAGAGAGCCAAAAGCTCTCTCTCTTTCTTTATAGTGATAATAGTTCTTTTGCAATTTCATTTATAAGTCTGCCGTCGGCTCTGCCTTTGGTTTTAGGCATTACAGTAGCCATGATTTTGCCCATATCCTTCATAGATGAGGCACCGGTAGTCTTAACTGCATCTTCTACGATAGCTACTAACTCCTCGCGGGTTAACTGCTCGGGAAGATACTCTGACAAAACATCCATTTCTGCCTTTAGGTCGGCGATTAAATCGTCACGACCGCTCTTTTCAAAGTCGGGGAGAGAATCACGACGTTGTTTCATTTGCTTTGCGATAATCTCTAAAACTCCCTCATCATCAAGAGTAACTTTGTTATCCTTCTCGAATTGCAGTATTGCGGCTCTTACCATCTGCACTACATTCTTACGGATAGTATTTTTATCTTTCATTGCCGACTTTAAATCGTCAGCTAAACGTTCCTTAAGCGACATAAATTGTCTCCTTATTTAAACTTTCTCTTGCGTGCTGCTTCAGACTTTTTCTTACGCTTTACGCTTGGTTTTTCGGAATGTTCACGCTTTCTTAATTCAGACAAAACGCCAGTTTTTGCACATTGAGGCTTAAATCTACGAAGTGCGCTATCTAATGATTCATTATCTTTTACACGAATTTCAGACACTTTTTTCCCCTCCCTCCGGGCTTTACGTAATCCGGATGTTTGAATAGGATAAGCCTACCGCTAATCACTATGTTGTATATTATACAATATTTTACCACTCAATGTCAATAGATTTGACAAAAATATTTTAAATGTTCCCCATATTTTCTATATGGAGGTCAACATCATAACCAAAGGAATGGTTAGGATAGAAAGCAAGGTAGAAATGGAAACTATTTCTGAAGCATAGCCAGCATCCAGGTCATACTTTGACGCAAAAAGTGTTGCAATGGTGGCAACAGGGCATGATGCACAAATTAGGTTTGCAGCCAAAACATCATTTTGAAGATTCATAAGTCTTGCCAGGAAGAAAGCAATCACCGGGAATAGAATTAGTCTTAAAAAGAATACTCCATATATAGAAGCCTTCGCAAATGTCTTTTTAAAGTCCACGTTGGCAAGGTATGAGCCAAGTATCAGCATGGCAAGAGGGGTATTTAGTCCTGCCATGTATTTAACCGGTTCTAAAATTATTTCGGGTAGTTTAATTTCGGTGAAGAATAGTAAAAGACTGATTGCTACGCCCAACACTCCCGGATTTATAAAGGCTTTTTTGATAGACAGGGACTTTATATCTCCGGAGCAGACGGTAATGCCATGGGTCCATACTAAAATCTGGAATATTGCAAGATATGCAGAACCGTAGAAAACGCCGGTATCACCAAGAACCGACGACAATAGCGGAACGGCCATATATCCGCAGTTGGAATATATTGACGAAAAAATATTTATTCGGGATTTGCCGTTGGATTTCTTCTTATATATAATGGTGCTTATTAAAATCATCACAACATGGACGATGAGTGCGAAGATTGCTGCCAATAAAAGATTCATAGCAAGTTCTGCTTTAAAATCTCTTTGATATGCTATAATCAAAACTGATGGTGTAACAAATAAAAGTAGAACATTTGCCATTTGTTTCACACCTGTCTCGTTAACAGTGTTGGTTTTGCGAAGGATAAATCCAACAGCGATTAGAATAAATACAATTGTTACTTGATTTAATAATATTAAACTTAGCTCCATTTTAAAACTCCTGCCTAACATTTGAATTTGTGATTTAACCTCTAAATTATACCACTAAATTGGGGTATGTCAATGGGTTTTGGACAAATTGTTTAGTAAAAATAACAATAAGATAAAGGTCGAATAAAGTAAGATGCCCACAATGATTGTGCAAATTTTTGAATATTTTTAATAATGTAAAAATAATCCATATAACTAAAATTAACAATAGCTTATAAAAATATTAAAAAAATCCACAACATTCTTAAAAAAATCCACTATCGAATATAACTAATGTGTGTTACAATTTTATTATAGTATCTTATCGTGTGGTGATTTATATACCGATAAGAAAAGAAAAACATTATAAGAAAGGGGTTTTGTCATGAGCACAAAACAAAAGATTGTGACAGCAAATGGCACAATCAGAACAAGCAAGCGTAAGATAGACGCAAGTGATATTCAACTCTACACACTTTGTCTGATACCATTGTTATGTTTGTTCATATTCAACTACATCCCGATGTTCGGTGTTGTACTTGCATTCAAGGACTATAACTATCAAGATGGTATCTGGGGAAGTGCCTGGGTTGGATTTAAAAACTTTGAATTCTTCTTTAAGTCCGACGTATTCGTAGAACTTGTAAGAAACACAATGCTCAATAACTTCTTATTCATTGTAACAGGTATTTTAGCCGCATTGACGGTTGCTATCCTGCTTTATGAATTAAAGAGCAGACTTGCAACAAAGATATTCCAGACAATTCTTATCACACCAAACTTTATGTCATGGGTTATCGTTGCCTACATGGTATTGGCAATACTAAACACAAGTGACGGTTTCTTAAACAGAACTCTTATGTCTATGGGTCTTGCCACACCAGACACCACTATCGACTGGTATTCTAAGCCTAACGCGTGGCCTATAATCCTTACAATCTGTTCGATTTGGAAGCACGTAGGTATGGATTCGGTTGTTTACTATGCATCTTTGATGGGTATCGATTCATCACTTTTCGAAGCTGCAGAAGTTGACGGCGCAAATAAATGGCAGAGAATTATCAATATCGTTTTACCAAGTTTGGTTCCGATTATTGTTATCTTAACAATTTTGAAGATTGGTAGCATCTTCCGTGCAGACTTCGGTCTTTTCTATAACGTAACAATGGATGGTGCAAGCGGTAACTTGTATTCAACAACAAACGTTATCGATACATATACATTCCGTCTGTTTAGTTCAAGCACCAACTCAAATGTTGGTAACTCATACGGCTTGGCTACAGCGGTATCACTATTACAATCATTTGTCGGTATGATTCTCGTTATTTCAACTAACGCAGCATCAAAGAAAATCGACCCTGATTTGGGATTATTCTAAGGAGGTGGAGTTAAATGAAAAAGAAAAATGTTGCATTTCAAATTATCTTAATTGCCATCTTCGCAATCCTTTGCGCATTGGTTATTTTTCCGTTCCTGATATTGGTGAGTGTATCAATGTCAAGTGCAAGTTCGATTGCTCAGCACGGTTATCAGCTGATTCCGAGTGAAATTAGTTGGGATGCATATCTGTTCGTATTTGAAAACCCTCAAACAATATTGAGAGCATATGGAGTAACATTTGTAGCATCACTTTTATATATGGTATTGGGTGTTATCCTGATGGCGATGGTTGCTTATCCTTTATCAAGAGCAAAATTAAAGGGAAGAAACGCAATCAACTTCTACATCTATTTCACAATGCTCTTCGGCGGTGGTCTTATCCCGACATATTTGTTGGTAGCAAGTACATTGCACTTAAATAACACTATCTGGGTATATGTTGTACCGCATATGATAAGCCCATGGTATGTATTTATGATGAGAACATTCTTCAAGGGTATCCCTGGAGAAATTATCGAATCAGCTACAGTTGACGGTGCATCTGAATATACAATATTCATCAAGATGATTCTACCGCTTTCAAAGCCGGTTCTTGCAACAGTTGCACTTATGATGTTCTTAGGTAAGTGGAACGACTGGAACACAGCTCTTATCTATATAAGTGATGCTAACCTATATAGTTTGCAATACCTACTTCAGAAGATTTTGAGAGAGCTTGATATGATCACTCAAATGCAACAGGCAGGTATGGGTTCTGTAGATGTTGCGAAGATTCCTGGTGAAACCATGAGAATGGCGATGGCGGTTGTTGCTGCAGGTCCTGCATTGGTTGTATTCCCATTCTTCCAGAAGTACTTCGTAAAAGGCTTGACAGTTGGTGCTGTTAAGGGTTAATGGATTATAGAATGTTACAACAACTAAGGGTTGTTGTGCAGATATAAACTATATATTCTATTAAGGAGAGAGATTGTATGAAAAGAATTATTTCAGCATTGCTCAGCCTTACAATGGCTGCGTCAATGGCAGTTAGCTTATCAGGATGTAAGTTATTTGATAAGCTAAAGGAAGGCGAAACACTAAGATGGATTGTTCTTGGTGAAAAGCCGGCAGCCTTCGATTTAGTCTTAGAAGAAATGAACAAGATCGTTGAACCTGAACTTGGCATGAAGGTTTCAGTTGAGTTCATCGATGCTGCATCAATGGGCGAAAAGATGAAGCTTAAAATGGCTGAAAGGGATACATATGATGTATGCTTCACAGGTTACTGTAACCCATATGGTACAGCTGCTCAAATGAAGGGTCTTTATGATATCACAGACCTTTTGGATAACATCAAGATGAAAGACGGTTCTACCGTTAAAATGAGCGACGTTGTTGACCAGTTCTATTTGGATTCAGCAAAGAGAAACGGAAGAATCTACGGTATTCCTAACGCTCAGGTTAACTCTAACCCAAGATGTTTTATGATTCTTGAATCAACTGCAAAAGCTGCAGGCATCGATGCTGAGGGTTGGCAGGAAATGGCTGTAAACGCAACAACTACAGAAGCTCACAAGGCTTATATCGACAAGTGTACTGAAGAATTAACAAAGCTTCAAAAGGTTTAAGGTCAACTTGGCTTAACAAGAATCAACGGTCCTGTGTTATTAGCACCATCTATCTATGAAAGTATTTCAAGTGGTGTCGGTCTTAGATACGACGGTTCTGAAGAACTTGTACTTTTATACGAAACACCAGAATATAAGTATGAAATTGAAACACTTCACAAGTGGTTCAAGCAAGGCATCATCGATAAGGATGCAGCATCTAGAGGTGAAACTCCTGCAACTGTAGAAGAACAAAAGCACTTTGGTACTTGGGAAGCTTCATGGAAGCCTGGTCAGGACCAACAAGATATTGAAAAGTATGGCGAGCCTATAACCTATGTATATATGCATCAGCCAACTGTAAAGAATGGTAACCCACTTGCAACAATGCAAGCAGTTGGTGCTAACTCAAAGCACCCTGAAGAAGCAGTTAAGTTTATCTATATGATGAATTCTAATAAGGAACTTTATAACTTGTTCTGCTGGGGTATCGAAGGCAAGCACTATACAAAGAACGAAGACGGAACAGTTAAGTTCGTTGAAGGTTCAGGATATTCTGATATGTCAAGAAATGCTTGGGCATATGGTAACCAATTCAACTCATACGTTCTAGAAGGTCAACCTGCAGACGTTTGGGAAGCAACAGAGAAGATGAATACTGAAGCGTTTAAGTCACCTGCACTTGGTTTCGTTGCTGATTTGTCAGGTTTAACAACAGAAGTTGCAAATATTGCTAACGTTTTTGCTGAATACAAGGCAAGAAGAATGTATGGTACAACCGATCCAAAGGAATGGTACGACCAATTCATCGCTGACTTGCATACAGCAGGTATCGACAAGGTTAAGGATGAACTTCAAAAGCAATATAGTGCATTCTTAGCAAGCAAATAATAGCTTATAAATTTTAAAACCGGTGTGATTATTTCACACCGGTTTTTTTGTATGCTATAGTCTCCTTTATAGATAAATATGCCAATATTTTACATGTCATTTGTGATAAATTTATTAATTTTACCGCATAAATTGAAATCATAGGTTTTATGGGGGTTTTTTGGAGAAAAGCAATTTTTAACCTAAAACATAGCAACTTTTAGCCTGTAAAAAGCAATATTTTGTATTATTTAAAGATAAATTATGTGATACAATTTATTTATGGAATGTAGTATGCTATGTATGACTTTATTTTTAAAACCGCTACTTACTAAAGTCATACAGGCAGGCTGCATACAGAATACATCACCGGATGTATTAAAAAAATAAAAGGAGAGGGAAGAAAATGAAAAAACTATTAGCGCAACTTTTAAGTTTGTCAATGGTAATGGGACTTTTAGCTGTACCTACATTTGCAGAATCAGGCTTTGACAACTTAAATAACGAAGCCGGAGAACTCGTTATCGGATTCTTGGGTGGATCAATCACAGTAGCAGACGGTGATTCAAATCAATATGGTTTTAACCGTTACGCTACAAGAGTAACAGAATGGTTCCAGGAACAGTACCCTGAAAAGACCGTAACACAGGTAAATGCCGGTATTGGCGGAACTGGTTCGGATTTAGGTAAATACAGAGTTATGACCGACATCGGTGCATATGCACCAGACGTTGTGTTTGTAGAATATGCAGTAAACGATGCTAATATTTCTGAATTATACTCTGAAACTGTAAGAAGTAACATGGAAACCATTGTTAGAAATCTTCAGTCACTTCCAAAGGTTCCTGTTATCGTATTCTTATATTCAATGCATGATAACTCATATTCAAATATCCGCTACACATCAATTCCTGACCATCAGGATGTAGCAGATTACTATGGCATTGAGTCAATTAACTTCTATGAATATATGTCAGACCTTGTCCAAAAGGGCGAATTTGTTTGGGCTAAGGGCCAAAGCGGAACTCTAACAAACGATAATATCCACCCTAATGCTTTGGGTCACGAGCAATATGGTAACTATATCATAAGCCAACTTGAGAGCCGTGATATATTACACGAAAATAACGTGGGTCTTTCAAGAAAGTTCATGTTCACAACAAAAGATGCAAGAGATATCAAATTTGCCGATGCTGATAATATTGCAATGACCGGTACATGGGAAAACGGCACTGCAGGTCAGGCAGACAATAAATATGAAGCAATTCAGGCAACTGCAGAAGGCGATACTGTTTCTTTCACATATGAAAGTACAGGTAACGATACATTGGGTGTTACATTAATCGGCGGTACAGGTACTTGGGTTTTAGACGAAGACACAGAAAATGAATTAACAGGTGAACTTTCAGGTGCTTCAAACGACCTTCCTATTGTTAAGAAGTTTGTTGAAGGTTTGAGTGCCGGAACTCACACTGTTAAGATTACAAATACAAACGGCCTAAAACTTGGCAGAATTATCGCAGACGGTGGAGTTGAGGTAAATGCTGCATCAACTGCTCCAAATGGAGACCATATTCCTGCATCTATGCCGGAGAACCGTATTATTGGATGTCAAGTTCCTAACTTCCACAGAGACACAAATGATACACAGATTTCATATTCTGAATATACTGGTGATTATACAAGTAATCATTCATATACTGTGAGAAAGATAACTGCTTTATCTGACCTTACAGCGGGTGGTTTCTGGGGTTGTCATGGAATATATATTGAAAGAGCGACAGCGGAATTGAATAAGGGTATCTTATATGATAACTATACTGCAACTGCCGGAACTTATGTATTCAAAGCAAAGGTAAGAGCAATTGCCGGCAATCCAACAGTTGGTGCTACAACTGTTAAAAGTTATGTTCCTACATATGACGATGTATATGGTAATGTTGGTTTTACCCCATCTGCAGAATGGGAAGATTATAAAGCAACATTATCTCCAAAGGATGATGGATTCTCGGTTCAGTTTGGTATCTTGAATGCGACAAGTAGTGATGTGTTAGGATTTGACGTTGGTGACGGTGTTTACTATGCACCTGAAGTTGCATATGATGTTGCGGTTGAAGTTGCAGACGAAAATAAGGCTATTGCTCAAGGTACAACTAAAAACCTAAAGGCAGCCGTTGTAAACCAAATCGGTATTCCGGCACATACCGCAACTCAAGAATTTACTTGGGAAGTAGTTGACGAAAATGGCGATGCTGTTGAGGGAATTACTTTAACACCGGCTGATGATTCAAGCAAAGCTACAATCGATATCGGTGTTGATGTAGAACTTGGCACATATTATGTAAAGGCAGTTGCAACTGCTTATGACTGGCAAAAGACTCTTCCGATTGTGGTAGAAGAAAGTTCTGACCCATTTGTAAGAGACCATGTTCCGGGTGCAATGCCGGAAAATAGATATATAGCAGAAAAAGGTGAAGTCTGGGCTTCAAGCCGTATAATGGGCGATGGCGTAGCGTATACAGGAACAAGATGGATTAACGGTTTGGACTGGAGTGCAAACAAAATTTATACAACTCAAGATATTGAATCGGTTTTAAGTTATTATGGTATGTCGGGTGTGTATGTAAATACTGCCGCTGTTGTTAGTACAGGTATTCCTGTAACTAATGTGCCTGTGGAAGAGTATAAGGCAGGCGACCACTATGTATTCTCATTTGCTGCAAGAAATGCAAATGCAGACATTCCTGTTCAACTAAGAGTTGGTGTATGGAATGGTACATATTCAGGTGCTGCAAAAGACTATATCCCTGTTCAGGAATATCCTAATGGTATTGTAGACCTTCCGCAAACAGGTGAGTGGGTTACAGTTAAAACCACCCTTCCGGAGCGTTCAACTCCTGCAGATGGTGTGGCACCATCTATCCGTATGGGCTTCCCGGTTGGAACGGTAAAGGATGCAGCAATTGAATTAAATATTTGTGTTGAAGATGTGTCGGAAACTTACTATGCAAAGGAAGTTCCTCATTCAATCACTTTAGAAGGTGTGGATGGAAACTCTGTAATAACAGGTAATGATGCAACATTTAAGGCGGAACTTCTAAACCAACTTGGTTTAACCGGTTATTTAGATCAGGATGCTGTAACTTTCACTGTAGGCGATGCTAAGGGCAACGAAATTGAAGGTTTAACAGTTACAGCTGACGGTAATGTTGCAACAGTTAGTGCTAAAGATTCAGTAGAAGCTGGCGAATATTACCTAAGAGCAAATTATGCTATAGACGAAACTACAACCTGGAGAAAGACCATTGCAATCGAAGTTGTTTCAGCTATTGCCAATACAACTGATTTCGTACAACCCCAAATGCCGGAAAATAAAGTTATAGCGAAGCCAAGTTCATTCTGGTTTAGTGCTCGTACGACATCTACGCAAGTGGATACAACATCCCATGATTGGGTTAATGGCGTTGGCTATTCATACGACAAATTTACTGCAAAAGAAGATATTACTACGGTTAGTAGTTCTTTTGGTAGTGCCGGTGCATATTTGGGCGGTGCATTATCTGGTAGTAGTAACGCAATTGATTTGGAGGCAGCTGATTATAAGGTGGGCGACCACTATGTATTATCATTTGCTGCAAGAAATGCCAACCCTGAACTTCCTGCTCAACTAAGAATGGGTGTATGGAATGGTACATACTCAGGGGCTGCAAAAGACTATATTCCTGTTCAGGAATATCCGAACGGTATAATTGACCTTCCGCAAACAGGCGAGTGGGTTAATATTAAGGTTACACTTGCAGAGCGTGGAACTCCTGCAGATGGTCAGGTACCATCAATTCGTTATGGTTTCCCTGTGGGCACAGTTGCAGGTGCTGCGATGGATTTAAATATCAACGTGGCAGGTGTTCCTGAAGTTTACTATGCAAAGGAAGTTCCTTATACATTTAGCGTTACAGCAAATGCCCAGAGTGTAGAACAAGGCAAGTCAATTGAACTTGATGCTACACTTCTAAACCAACTTGATTTAACAGGTTACTTATCACAAGAATTCACATGGGTTGCAATAACTGACGATAGAACAGAGCTTTTAGATGGCTTCACATTTGAAGCTAACGCAGAAGATGCATCAAAGACAACACTAACAGTTTCAGAAGATGTAGCTCCTGGTGAATACTTAATCGTTGCACAAAATGCTGAAGAGGGAGTTGCAAAACACTATACCCTAACAGTTGTAGAGGCAACAGAACCGGTAGTTCCTGTAGAATTTGCAGTAACAGGTGTTGAAATTGCAGATGATACAGTTACAGTTTCATTTGAAGGTATCCCTGAAGGCGGAAAGAACGTAGTACTATACGTTGCTAAGTATTTAGGCGGTGCATTCAATGGTGCTGAAGTTAAGCCTATCACATTAACAGGTGAGAATGCTACTGAATCAAAGCCACAATCATTTACTAAGGCTGAGGGTGAAACAGTAAAAGCATTTATCTGGAATCCAGATATGACTGCAGTACTTGAAACTCCGGCAACTAACTAATAAGTTTAGTTAGAAATTAGGTAACTTAAAAACCCCCAAGACTACGGTTTTGGGGGTTTGCTATAAAAAATAACCTCTCGTTTTAAACTTTAAAACGGGAGGTTATTTTTTCTTTTTTAATTGTTTTGCCCTCATCATAAGGTATTCGCGGTTATTTAAAGACGGGTTTATTAAAACTTCGTCTAAAAGGCATCTTAGAGTGTCGCCAATTTCACGACCGGCTCGAAATCCAATTTTTATAAGGTCTCGGCCGTTAATTATTAAGTCGGATGTGACATAGGGTTGTCGCTCGGACAAGACTTTTTTGTAAATCAAGCGGACATCATTGATTTTTGCAAGCTTGTCGGGTAGGAATTTCGGGTTTTTGGCGGTATTGTCGGCTTCTTGTAAAAGTAATAGCTTTAAAAAAAGCTCCTCACCAAGCCGTGCCATAATCCGCTTTACGCCGACCATACTCGGATCAATTCTGATATCATGGTTTTCAATCAGGGTTAAAATGTTTTTTCTTGATTCGTTATCAAGCCTTAAGCGTCTTAGGATATCATCGGCAAGGCGTACACTTTCGTGGTGGTGGCCATAAAAGTGGATTATGCCGTTTGCATCTACACTCTGGCAAAGTGGCTTTCCGATGTCATGTAGAAGTGCCGCCCAACGGATGATTATATCGTCGGGGGTTGCCGCTACTGCATGGATTATATGTTCTCCAACGTTATACAGGTGATATTTATTCCGCTGTTTTACCGAAAAACAAACATCAAGCTCGGGGATGATGTACTTTAAAAGTCCAAGTTCGTGGAGCATTATAATACCGCCCGGATTTTCTGAGCGAAGTATCTTTTCTAATTCTTCACGGACTCTCTCAGCACTGACCTTTTTTATTAAGACTGAGTATTTTTTGATTGCCGTTTTGGTTCTATCCTCAATCTCAAAGCCTAAGACTACCGAAAAACGGATTGCTCTTAGCATTCTTAGGGCATCTTCTTTGAATCGAACCTCTGGTTCGCCGACGCATCGGATTATCTTATTTTTAATGTCCTCGATTCCACCAACACAGTCGATTATACCCTCTGATTCGTTATAGGCAAGGGCGTTTATGGTAAAATCACGGCGGAGCATATCACCCTTGACATCGGATATGAATTCCACCTTTTCCGGGTGGCGTGAGTCGGTATATTCTCCATCGGTGCGAAAGGTTGTAACCTCAAAAGGCACATGACTATCCATAACGGTAACTGTGCCGTGTTTCAGGCCTGTATCTATAGTAAAAGGAAATGTAGATTTAATTTGCTCGGGTCGTGCATTTGTTGCGATGTCGTAGTCGTGGGGGGTTCTGCCCATGATAAGGTCACGAATTGCACCGCCAACAATATATGCTTCATACCCCTTTTTGGATAGAGCCAAAATAATGTTTTTTGCACTATCCGAAACATTAAATCTCATCATAACACCTCCTTTTAACACAATATATTTATTTTAACATGATAGCATCTTCTAGTCAATATCTAATTTACCTTATCCACCGACTCTAAGATATACTGTTCAAGGGCAGTCCATTCGGGGATTTGCCCTTCCTTTATGCTAAGGTCAATTTCAGCTATCCTGATAACCCGGTCGGCGAGATAGTCTTCTGAAAATTTCTTTGCACCGTCTAAATATTTCCGGACTAAGAAAGGTCTTAACCCTGTCTTTTCGGCAATCTCGTCGTAGGTTCTGCCTTCTTTTAGCATGAGCTTTGAGTGGAGCATCTTATCGAAGGTGGAGGATAGAAGGTATAAAATTTTAAACGCCGATTCCTTCACGGTTTTTAGGTCGCTTGCTATTGCGATTGCTTTGTCGGAATTTTTCTCCATAATTGCGTCGGTCAGCTCAAAAACCTTTATGGTGAGCGACTTTGCTACGATTCTATCTATATCGGATAAAGTAATTTCTGAGTCGCAAAAGTTTATGAGCTTATCCAATTCATTCTTGACAAAAGTAAGCCCATTATCGCAGATATTTGCCATATATCGTGCATTTTCTTTTGATAGTATTTTTTTATGGTTTCTTGCCTCACGCTCAAGCCAGGCTACCATATCGGTTTCTGATAAATATTCAAATTCAACGGTTAATCCTGATTTATCGACCTGCTTATATAAGCTTGAGCGTTTATCTATCGAAACCTCGTCAAAGATTAGGGTCACATAATCGGGAATGGATTTTAGCCTTGCGGTCCAGAACTCTTTTACTTCTTCCTTTGGTTTTGAAAAAATGCCACTATTTTTTATTATAACCAGCTTCTTTTCTGAAAACATAGGAAAACTTTCAAAGGCATCGTCTATGGCGTCGAAGGTCAGGTCTTTTTCGTCGATTATAATATGGTTAAAATCGGAAAACCCACCATCGGGCACAAGAACTTTGAACTTTTTAATATAAATTTCCTTAATATAGCTTTCATCACCAAAAAAGAGATAAAGATTTTTAATTGAATTTTCACTGATTTGTTTTTTTAGCTCAATAAAGCCGTTATCCTTTGCCATAGAATTACTCCTTAAATTTATTTATTGGTAAATACCCGGTAACTGCCGTCTTTTGTTACTCTTACTATAATCTCGCCGTTTTTGGCGGTAGTCATGACCTTGGCACCATTTTCTTGATAGTTCTTTACGGCCTCAGGTTTTGGGAAACCGTAAATATTTCCCTCTCCCACCGATGCGATTGCGTATTCAGGGGAAACGATGTTAGCAAAAATCGGTGAATTGGAATTTTTAGATCCGTGATGCGACATCTTTAAAACATCGCAATCGCCGACATTGTCCGCAATTTTCTCTTCAATCTCTTTTGAAATATCGCCGGTAAAGAGGGCAGAAAAGCCGTTATATTCAAGTTTTATTACAAGTGAGGAATCATTCTCATCGCCCTTTGCTATCTCATCAGTTCCGGGAGATATAACCTTTAGCACGGCACCACGTGAGAGGGTAAAGGTGTCGCCTGCCTTTGCAAAGGTTATGGGTATAGATTTTTCTTTTGCTAAGTTCTCGATTTCAAGCCTATAGGGGTTATCGGTGTCGAAGTCGGGCATTATGATTTCCCGAACGTTATAGTTTTTAATCGCATGAATGACGCCAAGACAGTGATCTGCGTGATAGTGAGATATGATGGCTTTGTCTATATTTATATGGCCATTGTCGGCAAGATATGGTAAAAATACCTTCTCGCCAAAATCGTAGTCGGAAAATTCGTATTTTCCACCGCCGTCTAAAATTATGGTATCTCCGCCTTTAATGTCAATTACCATACCATCACCCTGATCTACATTTACAAATGTAATATCAATATTACCTAAAGATGATATGTAAGAATAAAACGATGTGCCCCAAAGGGTGAGGGTCATAATTAAAATGCATATATTAACTGTCCTTTTCATGTCTTTATGATAAATTTGATAGAGGATATAAAGGGTCATGAAAAAGGCGATAATCACCGTTAAAGACGGCTCACCTATAAAAATTTTTGAAAATGGAACGCTGTTAATTATCTTAGGTAAACCTTTAAAAAACCACAATAGTCCAGAGATTATCGGCTTTATGAAAAATGATGTGCCAAATATATTAAAAAGTAAGCATGCTATTGGGGTTATAAATAAAAGTATAGTCACCACCAAGGCATAAAGGGGTGATAATAGGTTTACCAAAAGAGAAACCCCGTTAAAATAATAGCATATAATCGGCAATAGCCCGAAGGTGGTTAATATGTAAAACACTAAAAATTTGCGAAACTTCCGGCCGGGGATAAAGGATAGCTTTTCCGATAGAATATCCTTAAAATAATAATAAATTAACCCCGATGTAACAGAAATCACCAGCCCCACATCAAATGCATAAAGGGGATTTAATAAAAGTATCGAAAGTAGCGTTATACTCAATATATCTGAGTGGAAGGTGTAGCCACGGTATTTTAAAAAGGAAATTGCCACAATAACCAAAAGGCTATTTTTTAAAAAGACGGGCGAATGTGCGTTAAGACTTGCATATAATAAAAGAAATACCGAAAGTATAATATCCCGTCGCTTCTTTTGAAACCCTTTGAATAAAAGGGCTACCATAGCCGATATTATGTAGATGTGAAGAAATGACGGGTAGAAAAATTTCATCACGCCTGACGAAAGCAATGTCCCTTGATACTCCGACGAAAATTCGCGTTTATTGCCGCAGGTTATGGCTTTTAGGATTGCGGCGTCGTCACCCTTAAAATTTTTCCCTATCTCCTTTTGTAGTTTATCTTTTATAAAGTTTCCAAAATAAGAAATTGAGATTGCGTCAGGCTTTTCGTCTAAAAATGCAATTTCTCGAGCATACATTTTATAGAATATTCCGCGGCTTTTATAGTACCTTTTTGAATTAAAGTCGGTGCTGTTTAGCCTTTCGGGGATTTCTTCTAAAAATCCCGAAATCTGAAGACTATCCCCAAAGTTTACAGGGGAAGATGTGGTCACCCTGATTACCTCTTTTGGTTTGAAATCTTTTTCTAAATACGATGCTCGGGTGACCTTTAGCTTTAACTGATATGTATCGTCATATTTTATTGGTGTTTCTATAACTAATCCTTCAACTGTAATGTATTTATCCTTTAGTGGATACAAGGGGTTCTTAGCGGGATTTGAGAAATAATCCGCACCCACTACGCCTAGCACAATAAAAAGTGCACCAAAGAATATGTATTTTCTGTAGGATTTTAAGACCATAAAAAGAATGAGAAAAATTAGCAAGACTGTCGCAAGAATTTCTTTTGATTCACCTAAAAAGTCGAAGACATATATCCCCAAAATATAGGATATAGCACTAAGGCTCAAATAAGATAACACTTATAAATTCTCCTTTTATCAGTCGTTTTCGTCGTCGATATATTGAGACAGTTGTGACATAATCATGCGATATAGTTTTTCCGGGTCTTCCTTGAATTTTCTGAGCATTGATGCCGCCATCTTTCGTGTGCCGCCGTAAACCGAGAGTTTCATAAGTGGGGTGTTTCCCTCAAAAATCCCGCACTCTGCCAGGTACTCGGTTTCATTTAAAGGAGTGAGTTCTGAGCGGATACTCTTTTTTAGTTCTTCTTCTTTAAAAAAAGGTGCTATGGATTTTTCGATAGGTTCTCTTATATATATAGGTATTGAGCTTTGGAAAAATTCGTTTGATTCTACCCCCTTTGGCAGAAGCTCGCAATATTGGTTATTGTCGCCGCTATTGAAAACCCTTATAAAGCCAATGCCCGAGAGGTTATCAAGGGCGATGCGGTAGTCTGAAAAGTTAATATTACAGTTATCTAAGATTAGTGACGAGAGCTGGCTGTCGGTCACGATTCTGTCTGCTTTTGCCAGGGTAAATAAAATTATATACTGAATCAAAACCATATCGGTTATTTCTCTTGTGTAGTCCAAAATTTTCACTCCTAAAAAATATTCAATTATAGTATAGCATAATTTCAAAAAAAATGATATAATATTTTAAAAAAATATTATAAATTTTAAAAAAGAGGTAAATTCGATGAAAAAACTAACCAAAGAAGAAGAGATTTTAAGGCAAAGTGTTTTATGGGAATATGAAAATGAATTAAAAAATAAAGGATATAATTTAATTGCCGGAGTTGACGAGGCAGGCCGAGGCCCGTTGGCAGGACCGGTTTATGCTGCGGCGGTAATCTTAAAAGAGGGTGCCGTTATCGACGGGATAAACGACTCAAAAAAACTCACCGAAAAAAAGAGGGAGGAGCTATTTGATAAAATAATCGAAAACTCTGTAGCTTATGCTATATCGTCGGTTGATGAGAAGGTAATCGACGAGATAAATATTTTAAATGCAACACACATGGCAATGAATAATGCAGTCGATAAGCTTCAACCTAAAGCCGACTATGTAATAATCGACGGAAACAGTATAAAGAATATGAAAACGCCACATGAGACGGTGGTAAAGGGGGATGCAAAAAGTATAAGCATTGCCGCAGCGTCAATTCTTGCGAAAGTATCAAGGGACAGATACATTTCCGAGATGGCAAAAATCTACCCCCAATACGGTTTTGAAAAGCATAAGGGCTATGGCACAAAGGCTCATAATGAGGCAATATTAGAGCATGGCCCGTCGCCAATCCACAGAAAAACATTCTTAAAAAAATTGTTGGGAGATAGAATATGAATTCAGGGAAATTCGGAGAAGATGTTACGGTAAAATATCTGGAAAACCGTGGCTATGAGATTTTAGATAGGAATTTTCACAGCCGTTGGGGTGAGATAGATATAATTGCAAAAATTAACGAGTGTTTAGTTTTTTGCGAGGTAAAGACCAGGAAAAGTATATCTTATGGAAGACCTGCGGAGTATGTGACAAAAAATAAAATGGAAAAGATTATAAAAACCGCTATGGTCTACGTGGGAGATACGGAAGCAGAAATGCGGTTTGATGTATCGGAAGTATTTATAAAAAATGATGGATATGAAATAAATTACATAGAAAATGCATTTGGAGGTAGTTATGAAATATTCGCTTATTGATACACATTGCGACACGGTTAAAAAGGCTTATGAACAAAAGGGGTCGCTATTTAAAAATACTTTTCAAGTGGATTTGGACAGGTGTGGTTTTTTGGAATACACACAGTTTTTTGCCGCATTTATACACCCTATGTATAAGGACAGGGCGTATGAGCGTGCTATCGATTTAATAGAAAAATTCAAGGCGGAGGTTAGAGAAAGTAATGGTAGGCTTGCGTTTTGTAAAAGTTTTGCCGACTATCTTGAAAATAAGGGAAAAATAAAAGCGTTTTTGAGCCTTGAGGGTGGCGACCCGATAGTGGATTTAGAAACCTTAGACTATTTTTATAACGAAGGAATCAGACTGATTGCTTTAACCTGGAACAACTCCAATCACATAGCAGGCGGTGCTGATGATGTGGATGGTGAATACGGCCTTTCTGATTTTGGGAAAAGAGTGGTTAAGAGGATGGACGAAATTGGAATCATTACCGATGTATCCCATTTAAACGACAGGTCTTTTTGGGAGGTTCTGGAATGTTCTAAAAAACCGGTCATTGCAAGTCACTCAAATTCAAGAAAAATTTGCAATCACAGAAGAAACCTCACCGATGAGCAGTTTCTTGCAATAAAGGATAGAGGTGGATATGTGGGAATAAATCTTTATCCACCATTTTTGAGCGAGTCGGGTGTTGCTAAAATTTCCGATGTAATTTCACATATTGAGCATTTTTTGAGCCTTGGCGGGGAAGATAATATTGGAATCGGAGCTGATATGGATGGGGTGGAAAGTCTACCCGACGGCATAACGGGTTTTTGGGATATCGATAAGATTTTTGATGAGATGTTAAGGTTGGGATATAAAGAAGACACCGTTAAAAAAATCAGCTATACAAATATGGAACGGATTTTGCAAGAAAATTTATAGAAAATTGCAAAAATTTTCAAATTCACTTGATTTTTTTGGCTAAATAGTGTATTATATAAAGGATTTTGAAAATTAAAATGAAATTTTAGGGCAGTGAAACTGTCAAAAATGATTCGGAGGGGAAAATATGATATCAATAAAAGCGGCAGGAATCAGTTCATCACCAACTTTGGCGATTGACTCAAAGTTTAAGGAAATGAAGGCAAACGGCGAGGACGTTGTAGGCTTTGGTGCAGGTGAACCGGATTTTGACACACCGGACCACATAAAAAACGCAGCAATCGAGGCGATAAATGCAGGGTTTACAAAATATACTCCGGCTGCAGGTACAGTTCAGTTAAGAAAGGCAGTTGCTGAAAAGTTCAAAAGAGATAATGGTCTTGACTATACATTCCAGAATATCGTAATCTCAAACGGTGCGAAACACTCGCTTGTGAACGCATTTACCGCAATCTGTAACCCGGGGGATGAAGTTATTATCCCGGCACCATTCTGGGTAAGCTACACAGAAATGGTAAAACTTGCAGATGGCGTGCCGGTTGTTATAAATACAAGAGAAGAAAATGATTTTAAGGCAACGGTAGAGGATCTGGAAAAGGCATTGACTCCAAAAACTAAGGCTTTGGTTTTAAATAGCCCTTCAAACCCGACAGGTATGGTATATACAAAAGACGAGTTAAAGGCTATTGCGGATTTTGCAGTAAAGCATAATATCTATGTTATTTCAGACGAAATTTACGAAAAGCTAATCTATGAAGGTGAGCACGTTAGTATCGCATCATATAATGAAAAAATCAAGGATTTGACAATTGTTATAAATGGTGTTTCAAAGACATTTGCTATGACCGGCTGGAGAATCGGTTTTGCCGCAGCACCTTTGGATATTGCAAAGGCTATGGCAAACATTCAGTCCCATGCAGCATCTAACCCAAACTCTATTGCTCAGGCTGCGGCTTTGGCGGCGGTAGAAGGCGGATACGCTGAGGTTGAGGAGATGAAGCGTCATTTTAAGGCAAGATGCGACCACATGGTTGAGAGAATCAATAAAATCGACGGTGTTTACTGCAAAAAACCTCAGGGTGCATTTTATATAATGATGAATATTTCAGGGTTAATCGGAACTGAACTTTACGGCAAGGTTATAGAGAATGCTGATGACTTTGCAGGACTTTTCCTTGATAAGGCAAAGGTTGCAGTTGTTCCGGGCACAGGCTTCGGAGCACCTCAATATGTAAGATGGTCATATGCGACAAGTATGGAAAATATCGACGAAGGTCTTGATAGACTCGAGAAATTCCTAAAAGGCGAATTTTGAAAATAAGTAATTTTTAATCCCTTCTTTGAATAGTATTTACTACTATTACATAGGAGGGATTTTTATGTTTAAAAACAGGGGAATGAAAACGTATTTTATAATTGGAGCGGCACTCTTTATAGTGGGGATGTTTCTGGGGAGCTTTTATGCGGCGGGGCTTCAAGGTGATGCGTATTCGGAGGTGGAAGAGTATCTAAAGGTGTTTTTATCACAAGGATTCGAAGAAAAGGCAGAGGTCTTTAAAAATTCGCTTATAATCAACTTCAGGGTCTTTGCCTTAATGTTTTTGGCGGGATTTTTTAAGCTTACAATTCCAATCACAATTGCGACAATCGGATTTGAAGGTTTTATTTCAGGGTTTACAACGGCAAGTTTTATAAAGGTTTTTGGGATTAAAGGATTACTTTTGGGTTTATCGGGGATTTTAGCCTCTGTGGTTTTTATTGTAAACCTTGTATTTTTTGGTGCATGGTCAATGAAATTTTCTTTATGTAATGGCAAAAACGATAGATTTTTAAAGAAAAACTATCTTGTTTTGTCGCTGATTTGTCTTACTATATTTTGTATTACATCTTTGATAGACGGTTACATAACCACAACATTTATGGGATTTGCTGTAACCAAATTGTAATGTTTTTGGATATATGATACAAAAACTTTATAAAAAATTGTAAAAAATATATAAAAAAGACTATACAAAATTAAAAATGTATGGTATAATATCAAAGCTGACCCAAAATCAGAAATAAAATTGTAATAATATTATGTAAACATATATTGCTTAATTATATGTAATAGGAGGCAAAGAGTAATGACAGGTTATATTGACGGATTTGTGACCTTTATGGTTGGCGAAAAACACAAATCCCAAAATACAATACTTTCATATAGACGAGATGTATCTCAATTTATAGAGTATCTTACCTCAAACGGAATAAATGATTTGAAAAAAACCACCAAAACCACGGTGCTTACATATCTTTTGAAGTTGCAAAAGGAGGGAAAGGCGAGTTCTACAGTATCGAGAACTCTTGCTTCTTTGCGTTCATTTTATAGCTACGTAAACGAAACGGGGGAGACGATAGAGAATCCCACAACTAACTTAGAAACCCCGAAGGTTGAAAAAAAACTTCCGAGCGTTCTTACTACAAAAGAGGTTGAGTTATTATTAGAACAACCCGATTCGAAGGATATTAAAGGAAAGCGTGACCGTGCCATGCTTGAGCTTTTATATGCAACAGGCATCAGGGTTTCGGAGCTTATAAATTTAGAAATCGGCGATGTTAACACATCTTTAGGGTTTATTAAGTGTATTGGTGCCAAAAAAGAAAGAGTTGTGCCCCTTGGTAATATGGCAAAAGAGGCGGTTACAGACTATATCCTCCATTCAAGAGAGAGTATGGTGGGAGATTCAAAAGAGCACGCCCTTTTTGTAAACTGTAACGGCACAAAGCTATCACGCCAAGGATTCTGGAAGATAATCAAGCAATACCAGAAGCAGGCAAATATTACTGCCGATATCACACCGCACACCCTAAGACATTCATTTGCGGCTCATCTTTTAGAAAACGGTGCGGACTTAAAGTCCATCCAGGAAATGTTAGGTCATGCCGACATTTCGTCGACTCAGGTGTATTCGCAACTTATGAATAATAAGATTAAAAATGTATATGAAAAGGCTCACCCAAGAGCATAGTTCAGGAATGTAAAAAAAGTCCAGACCGAAAGAAAGATAAAATTCTTTAAATTTTATCTTTCTTGCTATAAACAAACTTCACCTCTCGGCGTACCTTTGTACGCCTTCGGGTAACCCAAGCTTCGCTTGGTTCAGTTTGTTCATTCTGAACATTTTTCCTATTCCTGAGAGAGAATGTAAAAATTGTCCATAACGAAAAATAAGCTATTTAGCAGTAAAAAAAAGAATTTGCTCGTCTGAGCAAATTCTTTTTTTAAATTACCTCTTTAGCAATACTTCTTCTTCGTATTTCTTAACTTCGTCAAACCAGCTTTGGTCAGCTTTAACACCGCAAACTTCACAGTATTTAGCCCAAATATCGCCGAAAGGATAGATTTTTAATTCTTCCTGTAATACGAATAGGTCTGTAAGCTTATTTTCATCTTGTAACTTCTTTAGAGTTTCGTTTGGAGTACAAAGAGCATATAACAATGCTTTTTGCCAGCTTCTGAAACCTGTTACCCATGATGCAATTCTGTTAATGCTTGCATCAAAGAAGTCAAGTGCCATATAAACCTTGTCAAGACCGTTGCCTCTTACGATTTCCTTCGCCATTTCTCTTGTTTCATCGTCGAATAAAACTGAGTGGTCACTGTCCCAACGCATCGGTCTTGTGATATGTAGAGCGATTTCGGGGAAGTAGCATAAAAGTGCCGGAATCTTATCGGATACCATTTCTGTCGGGTGATAGTGGCCGTTATCCATTAGCGGTAAGCAACCATCGTGAGTTGCAGCGAAAGTCAATGCAAATTCAGCAGAACCTACTGTATATGCTTCAACACCTACACCGAATACCTTTGATTCAACACAAGGCTTTACCAAGTTCTTATCGAATGGTTCTGATAAGATTTGCTCGATAGAATCTTTATACCTTTGGCGTGGACCTAATCTGTCGGCAGGGATGTCTTTTGAGCCATCGCCTGTCCAGATGTTCATAACACAAGGAATACCTGTTTCTTTAGCAAAATATTCTGAAATTCTGATACATGCCTTGCCGTGGTCAATCCAGAACTTGCGTGTTGCTTCGTCAGGGCTTGAAAGGGTAAGACCGTCTTTTACCTTATCATGTGAGAAGAAGGTTGGGTTAAAGTCGATGCCCATGCCTCTTTCTTTTGCAAAGTCAACCCACTTTTTGAAGTGCTTTGGCTCTAACTTATCACGGTCTACAAACTCGCCTTCTTCAAAGATAGCGTAGCACGCGTGAATATTTAATTTTTTAGCACCCGGCATAAGGCTTATTGCCTTATCCATATCCTTCATCAATTCCTCAGGGTTTCTTGCCTTTCCGGGATAGTTTCCAGTTGTCTGGATACCACCGGTCAAAGGGCCGTCATGGTCAAAACCCGTAACATCGTCGCCCTGCCAGCAGTGAAGTGATACCGGGATGTTTTTTAAAATTTCGATTGCCTTGTCGGTATCAACACCCAGTGAAAGATAGCGTTCTTTTGCTTCTTGATAACTCATTTTTTTCTCCTCCAATTTTATGTTTTCCTTATATATCTTAATTTTGCAAATTAAATAAAAATTTGAATTTGTAAAATTTAGGATCGGTATGACATAGACTAATTAAAAAACCATACAAGATAGCGAGGTACTCGCTATTGCCGATAGCCTTTTAAACATTATACTATAAAAAAAAGGAAATTACAACACATTTATGAAGATAAAATAATCAATTTGATAAAAAAATTTCAAAAAAGGACATTATTTTGGTTAAATTAGCTATTTTATTTACACTTCTTTTACACTTACTGTGATATAATGAAAAAAATAATGAATTTTTATATAAAAATTCAAAAATTTTTAAAACTTTTAATTTATAGGAGGAATATAAAATGTTCTGTGAAAAATGTGGAAAAGACAATCCGGAGGGTATGAAGTTTTGTGAGGCATGCGGAGCTCCTTTGGAAACAGAAGAAGTAGTTGAAGAGGTGGCAGAGGAAGTTACAGCTGAGGTTGAAGCAGAAGAAACAGTTGCAGCAGAAGTTGAGGCAGAGACCGAAGCAGAAGTTGAAGAAACTGTTCAAGAGCCTTCAGAAGCTTATGAAGAAGCCGCAGTACCGGCAGAAGACAACAAGGAAAGAATTATCAAAATTGCGGTGGCAATCATTGCTATAATTGTTGCACTTTTCTGCATTGGTAAAATTGGTAGCTGTGCAGTTCATGCAGGTCCGACTGCTCCTATTAAAAAGCAAATGAAACTTATGAACGATAAAAATATTAAGGAAAAAGACGTTGAGAAATACTTAAAGAGTATTCCTGATGACATATTAGAAATCGAAATGGGCGAAAAAAAGGAATCGGATTACGTTGAAGAACAAACAAAAAGTTTCGAGCAATCAAGAAAGCAAGTAGAAAAGATATATGGCAGCAACGCAAAATATTCATTTGAAATTGTTGACAGAACTAAGTTAACCAAAGAAGAGATCGAAGAAATCGAAGAAGAATATGAAGAATATTATGATAAGGAAATCGATGTTAAAAAAGGTTACAAGTATATGTTAAAGACAACTATCAAAGGAAAGAAAGATAAGAACGTATCTTATGCTGAAGAAACCGTTATTAAGGTTGACGGTAAGTGGATTGCACAATAATTTGAAAAGTCATATATGAATAGGAGGAAAATAAAATGATTTGTGAAAAATGCGGAAAAGAAAACGCTGAGGGTATGAAGTTCTGTGAGGATTGTGGTGCACCATTAGATGGTGCTAATGTACCTAACGCTAATGATATTAAAACAATGGTTATGGAAAACAAAGAAAAGGTTATCGGCCTTGCAGTAATCGTTGTAGTTGTAATTGCGCTACTTGCTATTCTTTTAGGTGGTGGCTACAAAAAGCCTATTAAGAATGTTATAAAGGCTGCAAACACCGGTAAGGTTACATATGTTTTAAAGGCAATGCCAAAGCAAGTTCAAAAGGAATATAAAGACGATGATGATATTTTGGAAAACATAGAAAAGAGTTTGGAATCATCGAAGAAGGCCGATAAAAAAGAATTTGGCGATAACGTTAAATATTCTGTAGAAATTTTAGATAAAATCAAAATCGAAAAGGAAGATTTAGAAGACACAGAGGATGAAGTCGGCGAAATGTTTGAAGCACAGAAATTAGTTGACGATTCAGACGATGTAAAGATTTCAAAGGGATACAAGGTGGCAGTTAAAGAAACCACCAAGGGTAAGAAAAAGAAGGAAGTAGATTACGATACTGTATACGTTTACAAAGTAAACGGAAGATGGTGTACTCTTGATTTCTAATCTCTTATTCCGAAAGGAGAACTGGGAAATGAAAAGAATTTCTAAAATACTTTCCATTTTTATGGTGATTGCAGTTTGTTTATCTACGACCGGCTGCACACTGTTTAAACCATATGAAAAGCCGGTTGCAGCATTAGTTAAGGCTGCCAATAGCGGTAAATATGAAAAGCTTTTGAAGGTATTGCCTAAAAACTATGTAGATGCACTGACCGATGAAGAAAAAGAAGAAATGAAGGATGACATGGAAAAGGCTGACGAAAAGATTAAGTACAAAGTCACCGGAAAAGAAGAAATTGAAGGTGACGATTTAGAGTCAGCTGAAAAGACAGAAAACACATTCTTTAAAATGGCAAAGCCGGATATGGAAGAAATGAAATTCTCCAAAGGCTATAAGCTTCAGGTTGAATTTAAGGTGGGCGACGAAACAAAAGACGCAGAAATAACCGTATATAAAATAGACGGTAGATGGTGCTTTGGTATGACATCGCTACTGACTATGCCATCAATGGTACAATAACAGTTTCGGGAGCAAGTCGTTGGCTTGTTCCCGTATTTATAATATGTGAATACAGTTTGGAGGGTGAATAAAATGTTTTGTGAAAATTGCGGAAAAGAAAATGTAAATGATGCAAGATTCTGTGAGAGCTGCGGTGCACCTCTGACAAATCCTATAGAGCCGGTCACACCGACTCCATCGGAATCAACAGGTAATAAGGGCACAGCAGTTGTTTTGGCTGTTGTAATTATTGCCGTGATTGGGGGACTTGTATGGGGCGGAATTTCGCTCTTTGGCGGAAATAAGCTTATGAAACCTATGAATAACATTATAAAGGCTATTGAGAAGGAAGATGCAGAATTCTACTTAAAGTCGGTGCCTGAAGATGTTGTAAAGGCAGCGAAAAAAACAGATAATGACCTTGAGGATGAATTCGAGGAAGGTGCTGAGTTGATTAATGAGATGCTTGAAGACGAATATGGCAAGAATTTCAAGATTAAGGCTAAGATTGTGGACAAGAAAAAAATTGACAAAGACGACATAGAAGACCTTGAAGATGATATCTATTTGAATGAAATTGATGTAGATGATATAGAGGCTGCCTACGAGGTTGAATATGAGGTTACCGTTAAGGGTAAAGACGGCAAGGAAGATGCAAAATTCGAAACCCATATTGGTAAGGTAGACGGAAAATGGTACTTTATCGATATGGATAAAGACCCTCTGGATTTTATTGTTGATGAGTTTATTGATGAGGATAAATTCTATGAAGAAATGTATAACGACGATACATATGTAGGCGGTTGATTATATACATATAACTCTACCCCTTGATGCGGAAAAACTGCATCAAGGGGTTTTTAAAAACAAAAAATGAGAGAGCATAATGCACAAAATGATAGATTTTAAAATGGAGTTTTTTAGTCAATATTGATATTGTGGGAATAATTTTGAAGTGGTATAATAAATATGTCTAAACTGTGAACAAATGCTAATTATATAGAGAATAAAGTTAAACCGCAACATCTGAATGAGAATGTAGCGACCTTGAGGAGAAAATTTATGTGGTTGATAGTAAAACTGAATTATCTGATATCTATTATATTTACTCTGTGTTATGCCTATCAGTTTTTTTACATAATTGTTGGAATTTTAAGGAAGAGAGTCGACTTAAAGGCTAAGAAAAATAATAGATATGCAGTGGTTGTGTCGGCGAGAAATGAAAGCAATGTTATTGGTAATTTTATTGAGAGTATAAAGCGGCAGAACTACCCCGAAGAACTTATTGATATCTTTATCGTTGCCGACAACTGTACCGACGATACTGCAAAGGTTTCAAGAGAGGCGGGGGCTATAGTATATGAAAGATTTAATAAGGAGTTAGTTGGAAAAGGATATGCTCTCGACTGGGTCTTTGAGCGGATTTTGAAGGACTACGAAGAAAAAAAATATGATGCATTTATAATCTTTGATGCCGACAATGTTGTTGATAAAGACTTTGTGGCAGAGATGAATAATGTATATGATAATGGTTATAGAATCATAACAAGCTACAGAAATTCTAAAAACTATGATGAAAACTGGATTACCGCCGGATACTCACTTTGGTTTTTGCGAGAGGCAAGATACCTAAATAATGCAAGAATGCAGCTTGGAATAAGCTGTGCGATTTCCGGAACGGGATTTTTGGTTGCAACCGATGTTATCAAAGAAAACGGAGGATGGGTGCACCACCTTCTAACAGAAGACATTGAATTTACAACCGACAGCGTTATAAAGGGTGAGGTTATTGGATATTGTGCAAAAGCAATACTCTATGACGAGCAACCGTCAAAGTTTAAACAGTCCTATACCCAGAGATTAAGGTGGGCAAAAGGCTTCTATCAGGTATTTTTAAAGTATGGTAAGAGATTATTTTCAGGCGTATTTAAGGGATTTTTCTCATGTTATGATATGCTTATGACAATTATGCCGGCTATGCTTTTGACTTTGATTAGTATTTTATTAAATGTTGTGTCTATTCCATACGGAATTGCCACCGGTGCGGAGGAGTTGCCACTGTTATTTAAGACGTTGGGACAGACAATCTTAAGCTTTTATATGTTATTTTCAATGCTCGGAACTATTACTACAATATCGGAATGGAAGCAGATTCACTGTAAACCTGCAAAGAAGATACTCTATATCTTTACCTTCCCGATATTTATGCTTACATATGTGCCTATTGCAATAGTAGCCCTCTTTAAGGATGTTAAGTGGGAGCCTATAAAACACTCGGTAACTAAGACTGTTGATGATATTGAAAAGAAAGATAAATAATAAAAAGGAACTGTAGGATTTACAGTTCCTTTTTTGTGCTTTTAAAGTGAGAATTTAGCTTTTAAATCGGATAGAATATTTTCTATATTCTGATTTGCACCTTGAGACGAATCCGAAACCGATGCGAGATAGAATTTGATTTTTGGCTCTGTACCTGACGGTCTTATTATAAAGTAAGACTTTTCGTCATCTAAAATAAATTTCATAACATCTGATTTTGGAAGATTTTCGATTTTACCGTCAACATCGTTTTTATTCTTAATGACCTGGGTCTTATAATCCCAGAAAGAAATAACTGTTTTTCCGTCAACCGACACTGGAGGGTTGTTTCTTATGTCTTTTAATAGCTCTGCCATCTTTTCCATACCGTCTTTTCCGGGCATTGTGAAGGATACGGTCTTTTCTGCAAAATACCCGTATTTTTTATAGATATTCTGCATTACTTCATATAAAGATAAGCCCTCCGCTTTATAATATGCCGCCATTTCGGCAATAAGCATAGATGCCACAACTGCGTCTTTGTCACGGGCGTGAGTGCCGACTAAATATCCGTAGCTTTCCTCAAAACCGATCAAGTATGTGTGACTGCCGGTTTTTGAAAACTCGGTCATCTTTTCACCGATATACTTAAATCCGGTTAAAACGTTCATAATCTCAATGTCATAAGCGTCTGCTATAGCTTTTGTAAGCTCGGTTGTTACAATAGTTTTTATTATAACGCCGTTTTTGGGAAGAGTTCCCTGTTTCTTTAAAGATTCTAAAATATATTCGCAAAGAAGTGCACCTGTCTGGTTACCGGTGAGAGTCTGATACACACCCGATGCATCTCTTACCGCAATTCCCACTCTGTCGCAGTCGGGGTCTGTGCCGATTATAAGGTCGACATTATTTTCCTTTGCAAGGCTTATTGCTAGCTCTAATGCGTCCTTGTCTTCAGGGTTTGGCGATTTTACAGTTGGGAAGTTGCCGTCTTCGGTATCCTGCTCTTTTACAACCAAAAGCTTATCAAAGCCGATCTTTTTTAGGATTGCCTGAACCGGGCGACTGCCTGTGCCGTGAAGGGGAGTATATATGATATTAAACGTATCCTTAACCTTACTTACAGCATCGGGATTTATTTGAAGTTTTTCTATTGTTTCCAGGAACTTTTTATCTAAAGCCTCTCCTACAATTTCAAGCTTTCCGCTTGCCATTGCCTCGTCCCATGAACAGATTTTGATGTCGTCGAAGATATCAAAACTATTTATTGCATTTATAACAACGCTTGCTGCGTCGGGAGGGAGTTGCCCGCCGTCGGGACCGTAAACCTTATAGCCGTTATATTCCTTCGGGTTATGGCTGGCGGTTATCATAACACCTGCTGCACACTCAAGAGTTCTTATTGCAAAGGAAACTTCCGGAACCGAGTGAACACGGTCGAAAAGATATACATTTATTCCGTTTGCAACAAGCACTTTGGCAGTTTCTTCTGCAAATTCACGAGAGAAATTACGGGTATCATAACCGATTAAAACACCTTTTTTTGCAGCATCGGAGCCTAGGCTATTTATGTGGGTTGCCACGCCCTGAGTTGCCTTTCTTACCATATAAACATTCATCTTGTTGGTGCCGGCACCGAGTGTTCCACGCATACCAGCGGTACCAAATTCAAGATCACGATAGAAACGCTCTTCAATCTCCTTTTCATCATCGATTATGGCGTTTAGCTCTTTTTTTGTTTCTTCATCTACCGCCAGGCTTTCAAGCCAACGGTTAAAGTTTTCCTTGTAGTTTTGCATAATATTATCCTCCTAAAATGTTATTATATTTTTCTCTATATCATAAATTGTTTTTGCGATTGCGTGGGAGTTGTTGTCCACCGTAATGATGTTGGCGACTTCTAAAAGCTGGGGTATGGCGTTTGAAACCGCAATTCCGTACCTTGCCGCCTTAATTAGCGGAATATCGTTTTCGTTGTCACCAAGGCCGATTGTTTTATCTTGGGGAATCCCCAGATGATGGGCTACCCTTTTTAGGGCATTGCCTTTTGTTGCCGAAAGGGGAAGAACTTCCAAATAATAGGGCGAACTTTGCATAACATTACATATATCTTTATATTCTGATTCGTAAATTGCCTCCCGAATTATTGGAAGCTCGTCTGCTTCCTGAACAAATATCGCCTTTCGCCAGGGCATCTCCACCTCGGAGAAGTGTTTATAGTTTCCTGTAACATTCTCAGCTTTTAGAATATGTTTTATGCGGCTATTATCTCGGGTGATATAGGCAGAGCTGCCTGAACAAACCTGAATGCCTGCAAATGAGAACTCTGATTCGATTTTTTTGAGTAAGCCTGAAAGTTTTGGGTCTAAGAAGGATTCTTCTAAAACTTTTCCGTTTTTTAAATCATAAATCATTGCACCATTATAAAGAATCAGCGGTGCGTTGGGGGTAAAAACATCAAAAACAAAACTTAGTCCGCGGATTGAACGGCCTGTTGCTATGGTAAAATACCCACCCTCCGACATAAAATATTCGATTGCTGATTTATTTTCCGGGGTAATCTGTCGTTTATCGTTTAGAAAGGTTGCATCCAGATCTGTTGCAATAAGGATTCCGTCAAACTTACCCATTATATGCCTCCTTCAAATGGACAAAAAAGTCACATTATTAATAGTGTATTCACTCACTTATTATTATATGACAAAATAAGGAATTTTTCAATACCTATTTTATTTAAAATTATATGAGAAAAATCAAAAAACAGAGAAATTTTTGGATAATTCTATTGAATGTTTTGCAGGGATTTGATATAATTGACACATGCAGAATTTTATTTTATAAAATTCTCAAGAGCTAACGCTCTTTTGTGCTCTTTCGAGCACTGTGTCAATTGACGGCGTCGCAAAAATGCTCTTGCAAGCAAGTATTTTTGATTCCGGTAAAATGATTTTGCGGCATCTGATTTGTACACTGATTCTATAATTTATAAAAATGTTTTTTTATGAGGTGACCAAGATGTTTTGTAAAAATTGTGGTAAGGAATTGCCTGAGGGGGCAGTGTTTTGTGGGGGATGCGGATGCTCTTGTGATGGGAAAACCCCTTTAGAGCCTGAAAAAAAGCCCGAACCCAAAAACCCGAAGGGTAAGGGTAAAATTGTTGCCCTGATTATAGCTTTGGTGATATTGGTGGTCGGGGGTACAGCCTATGGCCTATATGGAAGCGGAGTGTTTGATGATCTTTTCCAAGCTGAAAAGACAGAAGAAAAAACAGAGGAAGAGAGCCTAGAGGAAAAGGATAATATAGAAGAGAATGACTCAAAGGAAACAGCAAAAGCCGAAGAAGAAAAGGATATTGAGGCGGAAAAAGAGTCTTCAAAAGTTGAGGTGGAAATCACACCCCAAATCAGAGAATGTACCGCCATATCGACCTTAGAATCTGACGGTGAAAATACATATTTGGCTAAGAATCTTACGGACGGTAACTCTCAGACTGCATGGGTCGAGGGTGACAGTGGCGACGGAGTTGAAAATTGCGTTCATGTGTATTTAAAAGAAAGAGCTAAGGTATCCAAAGTATCAATATTAAACGGGTATTGCAAAGACGAGGAGAGATATTTTAACAATAACCGGTTAAAGGAAATTGAGATCGTATTTTTAAAGGACAGTGAAGATGGCAGTGAAACGGTGGCAAAGAAGAGCCAGATTATGCAGGATTGCTTTAACTCGTGGGAGGATATCAATTTAGCGATGCCTATAGAGTGTGACAGAATAAACATATTTATCAGGTCGGTGTATTCGGGAGAAAAATATAACGATACATGTATCAGTGAAATCAGAGTGAATTAAGGGGAGAAAGTAAAATGTTTTGTAAAAATTGTGGAATGGAATTAAAGGAAGACGCTGTATTTTGCGGCGGATGTGGGACTTTGGTTAAAAAAGAAGCACCTATAACCGCAGTAGAAGAAAACCCTGCCGAAATTATAAAAGAGATAGAAGAAGAAGATCAGATGGAGAAGGTGCCGAAGCCTGCTCCGGAAAAGTTCTGCCCTAAGTGTGGAAAGCGTTTACCACAAGATGCACTATTTTGTGGCGGATGCGGATATTCATATAGTGAGTCGAAAAAGCCGCAACAGATACCCGCTCAACAAAAACCGGTAAGTCCAAAGAAAAAGGGCAAGGGTGGAATTATTGCTATAATAATTATTTTAATACTTGCACTTCTTGGCGGCGGAGGATACTATGCTTATGAAAATGGGTATCTTGACTCTATTTTTGCCGGTGAAAAAGACGATGATGACAAGAAGGACAGGAAAAAAGAAAAAGACGAGAAAAACGAATATTGCAAAGATTGCGGTGCAGAAATGTTTGAAGCAGACGGCGAAATGTACTGCACAAAATGCGATGTTATTGAAGATGAAGACGATGAATACATAAGCGAAGAGGAAGAAATGAGCAAAGAAGAGGACTATCTTTTCCCAAGTGACCAAAAGCTTATTACCGCTGAAGACCTATATGGCATGTCAAAGGAACAGGTTGCCCTGATCAGAAACGAAATTTATGCACGCCACGGCTATATCTTCCAAAGCGAAGTATATCAGGAGTATTTTGGTCAAAAAGACTGGTATCAGCCTGACCCGAATTTTACAGCTGATAGCTTAAATGCAATAGAAACGGCAAACAAAGACTTTTTAGTGAAATATGAAACGGATATGGGATGGAGATAATGAAGAAGTTTTTATGCGTTTTTTTGGGGGTTTTATTGTTTTTGACAGGATGCGAAAAAAATCCTTCTGAAACCGAAAAACCAACGCAGAGTGAAGAAAAAACAGTGGAAATCCCTATTGATAAAACAAAAAAGGAAGCAAGCCCGCTTGAGGGAAAAATAATTTTAATAGATGCGGGACATGGTATAAACTCATCAACCGAAAAAGAGCCGGTAGCACCCGGTTCTTCTGAGAAAAAGAGAGCATTTGTTGAGGGTACAACGGGTAAAAACCAAACCGAAGAAGAACTAAACCTTTCGGTGGCACTAAAGCTTGAGGCAGAACTTTTAAAAAAGGGTGCAAATGTTCATATGACAAGGCGAGACCACAAATGTGAGCTTAGTAACGTGGGAAGAGCCGAGCTTGGGAACGAGCTTGGTGCAGACTTGGTTGTGAGAATTCATGCCGATGGAAATAACAATAAAAATGTAAGCGGTGCATCGTGTTTAATTCCGGGGAATAAGTATATAGACGACGAAGAAATGCTTAAAAAAAGCAAGATGGCCGGAGAAATTGTATTAGAGGAATACGTTTTGGAGACGGGTGCTAAAAATAATGGCATCGCAGTCAGAAATGATATGACCGGATTTAACTGGAGTAAGGTCCCGGTAATCTTGATGGAGATGGGATTTATGACAAACCCCGGGGACGATGCCCTGATGGAAACAGAGGAGTATCAAAGGAAAATAGTTACGGGAATTATGAATGGATTGGAGAGATATTTTGATGAAGTATGAAATCAAAAAAACTGATGTAATAGATCCATCTATTACATCGCCGGAATGGGAAAAGGCAAATTTAGGAAAGGTGGATAATGAGTGTTGGGAAGGTTATGCGACTATTCCCGAAACCACATTTAAAATCTTAAAAGGGCCTGAAGGATTGAGCGTTTTGATGCACACCAATGAGAAAAACCTTCGCTCGGAATGTAAAAAAGAAGACGAAGCGATTCACACAGATAGTTGTATGGAGTTTTTCATGAAGCCCGACCCGTGGGATTTAAGATACCTAAATTTTGAAACGAACCCAAATGGCGTTATGAAAATTGGTTTGGGAACTCACAGAGACGATAGAATCCTTTTAGATGATGAGAGATCAAAATTTTCAATCGTATCTATCCCGGAGGACGGAAACTGGACACTAAAGTTCTATATTCCGGATGAATTTATAAAGAGTCATTTTAAAAAGCCAAACCCGGTATTTAAAGGTAATGTCTATAAGTGCGGTGAGGGTACAGACCACTCGCATTTTGGTACTTGGTCAAGAGTACATACCCCAAACCCGGATTATCATTTAACCGACTTCTTCGGAATGTTTGAAATAGAAGAATAAAACCCTACGAAGCATACTCTTAAGGATAGTAATTTTAAAGGCTGAACGATTTCGTTCAGCCTTTTTTGTTATCGTAGGGTTCGACAGTTTGCCATGAACCGTAAAGGTTTTAGGATTACCCTAAATGTTTGGAAAATGCGATACATTTTCCTTGCATGTTATAGTACCGGACCAAATAAAAAAATATTGATTAATTATAAAAAATGTGATACAATAATTATGCCAAATTACTTTAATAAATTATTTTAGGTATTCTATACGGGATAGCTGTATATTTTTGTATGCTATTTTACAAACTACCAATGAATTTTGTTAAAAATGCAAGTTCCATTTGGTAGGATGTATAAAAGTATACCTATCTATTAAAGTAGTTTGGCGACTATCGGAGTTTGCGTTTTTTATGCGTCTGCTTCGGTAGGCGCATTTTTAGTTTGAAAATAAATTAATAAGGAAAGGTGGTGCAGAACTATCATTTTTCAAATCAAAATGCGAAATTGTAACACATTTCGGAGTTTGTATTTTTCGGTGTGAAACTTCGATGGTTACACGCCTTTTTTAATTTATGAAAGGTTGAAAGAAGTATAAGTGAGATTTCTTGAAAAAGTGTGCATGAAATTTTTTAGGAGGAATTACAAATGTTTAAAAACAAAAAATCACGAATAATTTTAATTGCTGTTACTATGATGCTTGCATTAGGTGCTACAGTATTGGCAAAACAGACAACGGAAACCATCAATGTTATGTATGACAATATCAAAATCTTAATTGATGGTGTTGAATATACGCCAAAGGATGCTAACGGTAATATTGTAGAACCTTTTATTTACAATGGCACTACATATTTGCCAGTGCGTGGAATTGCAAATGCTTTTAACGTGGCTGTCGATTGGGACGAAAAAAACAGTGCTGTTAATTTAGGATATTCAAAAGCAGATTATTTATCACAATTAAGCTATGTTGATTATACAACAAATCAAGATGAGGCTGAGTTTTCTGTATATGACACATATAGTTTAAAATTTAAGTTGGATTGGAAGTTTGATGAATTGGCAACACAAATGCTAACATATAAGCTAAACGAAGATTATACGAATTTTATATGTGATTTAAAGGGAATTGGCGGTAATGGACCAGGTTGTTATGTAAATTTTTATGGAAATAATAAACAATCCATTTATTCTTCGCCGTGTATGAATGACACTAGTGCAGAAATTCCTATTTTTCTTGATATAAAAGGGCAAAAAATTCTGTACATAGAAGTTATTAATGCTGCCGGGGAAACTGACGGTGCAGTAGTATTAAAAAACGCAAAGCTGGTTAAATAGGAGAATGATTATGAAAAAATATATTATATTATCGTTAACTATAATAGTTCTGTTGTGTGGAACTGCATATGCAAAGAATAGCCAAAATATCAAGGCTTTTTTTAACAACATCAGCATTGTAATTAATGGTGAAAAACTTATTGCAAAAGATGTAAATAATAAAGAAGTAGAGCCGTTTATTTATAACGGAACAACATATTTACCGGTTAGAGCTATTGCAAATGCTTTTGACAAAGATGTTATTTGGGATGCTGAACATTCAACTGTAATTTTGAACAGTAAAAAGGAAATATATTTAGATACCCTTAGTATATATAATCATACAAAACCCGATGGTTATGGGTATTATAAATCATATGGAAAAGCCCCATCATATAGTACAAATGCCCAACGTGGAATAAATCATAGTTTGTTATTTTATCAACAAGGATGGGATGACGATGGGGACATGTGTGAGTGTACACAAAGTGTATCATATAAATTGAATGGTGATTATAACTTTTTTAAAACTACTATTTTAGGAGAGCACAAAGGAGGAATTTTAAAAATTTATGGAGATGATGATAAACTTTTATATGCGACGCCTAAAATCAATGAAGATAGTACAAAATTGGATGTTGAGATAAACATATCTAATGAAAAAATGCTGAAATTAGAGTTTATCACAGATAATGGCGGTATAATTTTAAACGAGGCACGGTTAACTAAGTAATTTATAAAAGGCTCTCGCAAATTAGCGAGAGCCTTTACTGTCCTTAAGGGTGTACCTCATAAGGTCTTATTTTTTGTATAATTAAAGTGCGAAACCCCATTTTAGGGTCTCACACTTTAATTTTATAGTTTATTCATCTTTCGCAAGTTTTACTAAATGCTCGTATTTTGCCTTAGCATCCTTTGCTGCTTGCTCGAATAATTCTTTTGCTCTTTCAGGATTTGAACGTGCAAGTGAATTATAACGAACTTCGCCCATGATGAAGTCTTCGTAGCTAGCTTTTGGTTCTTTAGAATCCAACTGGAATGGGTTCTTGCCTTCTAACGCAAGGCGTGGGTCAAATCTAAATAAGTGCCAGTAACCTGATTCAACTGCTTTCTTTTCTTCGGTCTGAGCATTAGACATACCGCCCTTGATACCGTGGTTAATACATGGTGCGTATGCGATAATTAAAGATGGGCCGTTATAGCTTTCAGCTTCAATCATTGCCTTTAAGCACTGGTTATAATCAGCACCCTGAGCAATTTGTGCTACATATACATAGCCGTAGCTCATAGCGATTGCTGCTAAGTCCTTCTTCTTAACCTGCTTACCTGCAGCAGCAAATTGTGCAATAGCACCGGTTGGTGTTGACTTAGAAGACTGACCACCTGTGTTTGAGTAAACCTCGGTATCGAATACCATGATATTTACGTCTTCGCCTGATGCTAACACGTGGTCGACACCGCCGAAGCCGATATCATATGCCCAACCGTCACCGCCGAATATCCAAACTGACTTTTTAGCCAGATATTCTTTATCAGCTAATACATCTTTTGCTTCTTTTGAGTTTAGGTTTGCGATTGCCTTCAGAAGTTCTTCGGTTGCAACCTTATTCTGAACTCCGCAGTTTTTGGTTTCTAAGAATTTTTCAATTTGTGGCTTTACTGTAGGTTCTGCTTCTGCAATCTTTTGGAGTTTTTGAATGTTTGCATTTCTTAAAGCTTTTTGACCTAAGAACATACCGTAGCCGTATTCTGCGTTATCTTCAAACAGAGAGTTCGCCCAAGCAGGACCTCTGCCATTTTTATCTGCAGCATATGGAGTTGATGGTGATGAACCGCCCCAGATTGATGAACAGCCTGTTGCGTTTGCAATATACATTCTGTCACCGAATAGTTGGGTTACGAGTTTTGCATATGGTGTTTCACCACAGCCTGCACATGCACCTGAGAATTCAAGGTATGGCATTCTGAACTGTGAACCCTTAACTGTAGACATTGGGAATTTATCTAAAACTGCCTGTTTGTCATCTAGCTTAATGCCATAGTCAAAGCTTGCTTGTTCCTTTAAGTTTTCATCAAGTGGTGACATTGAAAGTGCTTTTACACCCTTAACTTCAGGACATACATTTACACATGAGCCACAGCCTGTACAGTCAAGAACAGATACTGCGATTCCAAAGTATAGACCATCTACCTGACGCATCTTTGTATATTTCATGCCTTCCGGTGCGTTCTTTAATTCGTCTTCGGTTAAAACTACCGGTCTTATACATCCGTGAGGACATACATATGAACATAGTCCACATTGTAAACAAGCAGATTCGTTCCATACAGGAACATCTATTGCAATACCACGTTTTTCAAATGCAGATGAGCCAAGAGGAACTTCACCTGTAGCATATGGTACGAAGGTTGAAACAGGAAGCTTCATTCCGCGGAATCCGTTGATTGGAACTAAGACATTGTTTACATAGTCAATCAATGTGCCTTCACCTTCGTGCTTTACCGATAGGTCTTCGTCCTTTGCGTCCTTCCAGGAAGCAGGAATTTCTACTTTAACAACCTCTAACGCACCCTTGTCGATAGCGTCGTGGTTCATCTTAACGATAGCGTCACCCTTCTTAGCATAAGATGCGGTTGCCGCGTCCTTCATATACTTAATTGCATCTTCTGCAGGGATAATGTTTGCAAGTTTAAAGAATGCAGATTGTAGCACAGTGTTTATTCTATTGCCAAGTCCGATTTCTTTACCAATCTTAACACCATCTATTGTATAGAACTGAATGTTATTTTCTGCAATATATCTCTTAACCTGACCAGGGATATGAGTTTCTAATTCTTCCTGATTCCATGAACAGTTAAGAAGGAATACACCGCCCGGCTTAACATCCTGTACCATATCATACTGTCTGATATATGATGCCTTATGGCAGGCAACGAAGTCGGCCTTGTTGATAAGGTAGGTTGATGTGATTTTGGCATTACCGAAACGAAGATGTGATACTGTAAGACCGCCTGATTTTTTAGAGTCATAGTCAAAGTATGCTTGAACATTCATGTCGGTATGGTCACCAATAATCTTAACAGAGTTCTTGTTAGCACCAACTGTACCGTCGGCACCAAGTCCCCAGAACTTACAGCTTGTAATTCCTTCAGGTGTAGTGTCTGGATTTTCCTTGATTTCAAGTGATAGGTTTGTAACATCATCTTCGATGCCGATTGTGAAGTGTTTCTTTTCGGTATTCTTAAATGCTGCGATGATTTGTGCAGGAGTTGTATCCTTTGAACCAAGACCGTAACGGCCGCCTGTTACAGGAACGTTTGCAAATTTTGAACCGGCAAGTGCTGCTACAACGTCCAAGTATAGAGGTTCTGCAATAGAACCCGGTTCTTTGGTTCTGTCTAAAACTATAATCTGCTTAACAGTTTCAGGGATTGCTGATAATAAATGCTCAACTGAGAAAGGTCTATATAGGCGAACCTTAATCATACCAACCTTTTCGCCGTTTTTGTTCATATAATCAACAGTTTCCTGAATTGTATCACAAGCGGAGCCCATAGCTATAATAACTTTTTCAGCATCTTGGACGCCATAGTAGTTAAATAGCTTATAGTCTGTGCCGATTTCGGCATTAACCTTATCCATATACTCTTGGGTAAGAGCAGGGATAGCTTCATAGAATTTGTTGGACGCTTCCTTTGCCTGGAAGAAAATGTCAGGGTTCTGAGCTGTGCCTCTTTGAGCCGGATGCTCAGGGTTTAGTGATTTTCTTCTGAAATCATTCAATGCGTCCCAGTCTACCATTTTTGCTAAAACATCATAATCCCAGCAAGCAACCTTCTGGTATTCGTGAGATGTTCTGAAACCGTCGAAGAAGTGTAGGAAAGGAACTCTTCCTTTGATGGTTGTCAAGTGTGCAACTGCACCTAAATCCATAGCCTCCTGAGGGTTGGTGGATGCAAGCATTGCAAAACCTGTCTGACGGCATGCCATAACGTCCTGATGGTCGCCGAAAATTGAAAGCGCATGGGATGCCAATGCTCTTGCCGAAACGTTAAATACGCAAGGCAACAATTCGCCGGCAATCTTATACATATTAGGAATCATTAAAAGTAAGCCTTGAGATGCAGTGTAGGTTGTGGTTAAAGCTCCGGCAGTCAAAGAGCCGTGAACTGTACCTGCAGCACCTGCTTCTGATTGCATTTCGGTTACCTGAACGGTCTGTCCGAAAATGTTTTTCTGACCTGCTGCCGCCCATTTGTCGGTAACTTCGGCCATTGTTGATGACGGTGTGATTGGATAAATTGCCGCAACATCTGTAAACGCATATGATACGTATGCCGCAGCATTGTTACCGTCCATTGTTTTCATTTTTCTTGTCAATGAAATCTCCTCCTTAATTAACATCCGAAATTGGATGTGAGTTTCTTTGCTGTATTTACAATACTATAAACAATTATATCATTTTTTAACAAAAAAATCAATAGAAAATATCATTTTTTTGTTATATTTATTTTGTATAGGGGGTAAAATAAAAAGTTAAAAATTATTCAAGAGAAATATTTTAATAAATGGTGGAAAATATTCATATAATTTAATAAACATTTAAAAATATTCAAAAAAATTGTCGTGAAATATTTAGATTCCGGGTGCGGATTTTGACAAATTTCTCCGGTCTTGCATGATATAATTTTTTAAAAAGAGGGATTGGTTAAATGACTGTTTATCTGGATATTTTATTTTTTATAAATTTTTTGATGAACTTTTTTGTAATATCGATTTGTACAGCTATTGCACCAGGCGGATCTAAGGCAGTGAGAAAGATTTTAGCAAGTGTCCTTGGCGGAATATATGGCGTTGGGATTTTTATACCAGAGCTTGATTTTTTATATTCCGTTCTGGCGGTTTTTCTTTTTTCGGCAGGGCTTGTGGCGATAATATTTTGTCCTTGCAAAATATCGGAATTTTTTAAGATTCTTTTGGTGTTTTATATATCTTCATTCATGTTGTCGGGTGGGATTTACATGATGCTGCCCCTTTTTGGCGGCGGAATTATTAAAAACAATATAATATACACAAATAGCATAAATCTTATCTTTTTTGGTGTAGTAGTCGGGATTTTGGTTTTGTTGGGGATAAAAAACATAAGGAAAAATTTTTTAAAGAGAAATATACGGGTGATGATAAGGTATAAAGACCGCACCGTGGAGAGTTTTGGCTTGATTGATACAGGAAATGGGCTAAAAGACCCAAAATCCGGTGAGGGGGTTATTGTAATCGATAAAAGCGTGTTGGAAAAACTCTTTTTTAAAGGGTGTAATGAGTTAAATCTTGGCGAGTGGATAGATAGTGAAGATTTAAGGCTGATTCCATATAAAACGGTGGCAAACGAGGGCGTTATGACGGGATTTTTGGCAGACGAGGTGATGCTTGGGAATAAAAGGTTAAAAAATGTTACTGTAGCAATCAGCCCCGAAATTTTGAGCCAGAAGGTTTTGGCAAATTGTGAGAATTTTTAAGAAAGGGTGTAGAAGTTGATAAGTTTAGTAAAGAAAATCGGTGAATATTTTTTGAATTTTAAAGAAAAAGACACCGGTTCGATTTATTATATAGGCGGAAGCGATGTCTTGCCGCCGCCACTTGAGAAGGAAGAGGAGGAGCTATATATCGGCCAAATGGCTGAGGATGAGGGGGCAAAGCGGGTCTTAATTGAGCGGAATTTAAGGCTTGTTGTATATATTGCAAGAAAGTTTGAAAATACAGGTATTTATGTTGAGGATTTAATTTCTATCGGGACTATCGGGTTAATAAAGGCGATAAATACCTTTAATCCTGAAAAAAACATAAAGCTTGCCACATATGCATCACGTTGCATTGAAAATGAGATTTTAATGTATTTGAGAAAAAATCAGAACCGGCGGAGCGAGATTTCGATAGATGAGCCGTTAAATGTAGACTGGGACGGAAACGAACTCCTGTTATCCGATATATTGGGAACGGAAAGTGATATAATATACAGAAACATCGAAGATGAAGTGGACAGAATGCTTTTAAAAAACGCCATGGAAAAACTATCAAAAAGAGAGAAAGAGATTATGGTTATGCGGTTTGGACTCAACAATCAAAAGGAAAAAACCCAGAAGGAGGTTGCCGATATTCTTGGAATTTCTCAGTCATATATTTCAAGACTTGAAAAGAGAATAATAAAAAGGCTAAAGAAGGAAATGATTAGAATGAACTGATATTTTATGGGACATAATAATATAGAAATCCCCGAGAGCTAAAATTTACATAACAAAAGAGGGGGGATTTTTTATGATAAATAAAGTAGAAATTTGTGGAGTAAATACGTCAAAACTGCCGGTTTTGACCAAGGAAGAAAAAGCGGAGTTATTCGTTAAAATAAAGGAAGGTGACCTTTTAGCCCGGGAAAAATTTGTGCAAGGGAATTTAAGACTTGTTCTTAGTATAATTCAGAGATTTAACAATCGTGGCGAGAGTGTGGATGACCTTTTTCAGGTGGGATGTATCGGTTTAATAAAGGCAATCGACAACTTCGATCTTTCCCAGAATGTGCAGTTTTCCACCTATGCCGTACCCATGATAATTGGCGAAATAAGGCGGTATTTAAGGGATAATAATGCGATTCGGGTGAGTCGGTCGTTAAAGGATATTGCCTATAAGGCTTTGTATGTTAAAGAAAAGCTTACCAACAAAAATTCAAAAGAGCCGACCATAACGGAGATTGCAAAAGAGCTTGATTTACCAAAGGAAGATGTGGTAATGGCGATAAATGCTATTGCTGATCCGGTGAGCCTGTTTGAGCCGGTATACCACGACGGTGGAGAGGCGATTTTTGTTATGGACCAAGTAAAAGACGGGAAAAACAGTGACGAAAACTGGCTCCAGAGTATTGCACTCTCTGAGGCGATGAAGCATTTGTCCCAAAGGGAGAAGCATATTCTTAATTTAAGATTTTTTCAGGGGAAAACCCAGATGGAGGTCGCTGATGAAATTGGAATCAGTCAGGCACAGGTGTCAAGGCTTGA
>JAZULN010000086.1:0-2472 GCA_045603125.1 Clostridia bacterium
AGCACGCAGCACAAAAGACTTGCTTGAAATCCTTGAAGAGCTGACCGCCAAGGGTGTAACTCTGATTAGCAACAAAGAAAACCTTGATACAAGCACCGCCACCGTCAAGCTCATGCTGACCGTGATTGCAGCCATTAACGAATTTGAGCGGCAGAACCTTTTGGAACGCCAAAAGGAAGGTATTGAGATTGCCAAGAGAGAAGGTAAATTCAAAGGCGGTCAGGTTAAGCAGATTGATGATGCAGCCTTTAACGCTGCCTATGAGAAATACAAAAACCGTGAGCTGAATAAGACACAGTTTGCGGCAGCTCTTAAAATCAGCAGACCTACCCTTGATAAGCTGCTGAAAGATAAGGGCTTGCAGTAAATTGCACCGGTGCTGCCTATTGGCTGCATCAGACCGCCGGTTAAAGGTGAGCGGCACCGGCCGCCACCGGCCGGTTTAGCGAGGACACACGCTGCCATAGTTTGATAATTCCAAAAAAATTTGGTATAATTATGATGTAAGCATTAAGAAGTTAATGCTATTGGAAAGGAATAAACGCTATGAATATGCAAGAGATAGGCTATTTTCTCTTTATGGAAGAGCAAGAGAAGCAGCAGCGTGAAGAAGTTAATGTAGAATTAGAAACGCTCTTAGTGGGAGAAACGCCCACGCAAAAGCAGAATGAGCCTTGAAAAAAATTTTTTTCCCGAAATATAGCCGGTATATAGTTGCTCATGGTCGCCGGTTATAGGTGAGAAAAAGCTAAGAGTATAAAGCCCCTCTTGTATAGTCAGACTATCAGAAAGACTATACAGGGGGGGCTTTTTGCTTGCCGTAGTGCATTAAGAAGTTAATGGGGGGAGGGAAACATAATGAGAGCCGGCGAAAAATTAAGAGAAGAAGTAAAACTATGCAAAGTATATAACCCCGAATGGAGCTTTAAGCAGATAGCGGAAGTGATAGAGATAACGCCCAACGCCTTCTATAATTGGCTGCATGGTTATTATGAGCTATCACACCGGACCGAAACGAAGCTCAGAGAGCTGCTATCCAATTTGATGGAATAATACCGGAGAGCTGAAAAAATTGGACGATGGGGGATAATCAATAACTTATGACTTTCAGATATTCATGGAAGAGCTGCAAAGCTCTTACTATTGGATATAGGAGTTATAAGAAAGTGATACAGATAAATAATGGGTATGCAGATTATTACTATCTTAAAGAGGATGGGTCAATCTATAACGCTGCCACCGGTAAGCTATTAAAGCCCGATAGGAAGAGATTATATAAGCTTAAATGCAAGGGTGAAGGCCATAAGAAAGTATCAATCAGAACGCTATACAAGGCTTTATATAATAAGCCCTTCTGCTATGATACCATAGAGGATTTGGAGCATGAAGAATGGAAAGAGATAGCCGGCACAGAGGGCTATTATCTCATATCTAACATGGGAAGAATTAAGAGCTTGCAAAGCTATGATGCTATTATCTTAAAACCTTATAGCAATCAGCACGGCTATCAGAGGGTGGATATTATACAAGATGGGAAGCGGCAAAGCAAATTGGTGCATAAGCTAACGGCTGCTGCATGGCTGCCTATGCCGCCATAGATTGATTACCAGCTGCATCATAAGGACTTTGATAAGACCAACAATGCAGCCGGCAATTTAGAGTATCTATCAGCATCAGACCACGCAAAGAAACATTCAGAAAGGAACAAGAAGCAAGATGCCACCAAACAACAAAGCCCCAAAAGTGCCGAACCAAAGGGAGATAACAGTTGCCAAAGCTCCAACGGATAAGGCACACTTATACACCGCCAATAATTTGGCTGCATTGGATGAAGCTGCAAGGCGGCTGCAAAGCAAAGGCGGCTTCAAGCTATATATGTATTTAGCAAAAAATCAAGATAAGTATAACTTCAATCTATCAAGCAACGATTTTATGCTATGGAGCGGATTAGGTTATACGGCTTATGATACGGCCTTTAAGGAACTGGAAGCAGAAGGCTATCTTTCTCTGAAAGAGGGAACAAAAACAATATATACTTTCTTTGATAAGTCGCAGCTTCCAAAAGAGGAAGAAGAGATAATTATTGAGATACCAAAAGCAAAGGTGGAAGAGATTAAGGAAGTGAAAGAAAACCACTTCCAATTCTAACTATATTTGCGGCAGCTCGTTATTTGACTATCAGATAACGGAAAGAATATCCGTTTATTTATGGCATTATAACGGCGTTCTTTTACGGCAAAATAACACCGTTCTTTTATGGTATTAGAAGAAATATTACAGATATTACATTACATACTACATTGAGAAAAATAAAACAGCGTCCGCTGCTTACGCAGCTCCACGCAGTTTTATTTTTCTGAGAGATAGAACAAGGAGGAATAGAAATGCCCCTAACACCGGAGCAAGCAGATTATTACCACGATAGAGGTATGATGCCCGATTGGGCATGGGTGCAGCAGAACGGACGAAGCC
>JAZULN010000087.1:0-8056 GCA_045603125.1 Clostridia bacterium
GGATTTTGGTGGGGTTGCCTTAAATCCGGCATTTTTTATAAGTGTTGCTAAATCTTCCGATGCCATGGCACGTGGGTTATCACGTACAGTTACAGTGAAAATTTCCTGTAGATTTTTAACGTTTTTTAAAATATCAAGAGATGATGATATATCCTTATCCGCCATTGTGGCCATTATAAATGACTTGGTTTTATCAGGGAAATAGCGGTTTAGTGAGTCCTTTAGCGTGGTCATGCCATCGGGGTTATGGGCACCGTCAAATACGATAAGGGGGTCGGCTGAAATAATCTCAAATCTACCAATATTTCTTGCTTTTTCAATGCCCCGTTTTATAAATTCCTCGTCAATTCCGAGGTGTAGAGCCACATCTATTGCCACTGCCGCATTATCTAACTGATGACGCCCGAGCATTGTGGTTTTTATATTTTTAATTTCTCTATAATTAAAAATCTCACCATTTTCGTCACCCGAAACCGACTGTGGGGTGTCAGTAATGATTAGTTCGTTATTTCGCTCAAGTGCGATTTTTTTAAACACATCTAAAACTTCGTGCGACTGATTTGCAACTACTGTAAAGCCTTTGCCCTTTTCAGGATTTTTAATAATCCCTGCCTTTTCGTAAGCGATTTTCTCGATTGTATCGCCTAAATATTCGGTATGGTCCATGGCAATGTGGGTGATAACCGAAACCAATGGGGGATGGATTATGTTTGTTGCGTCTTTTCTGCCTCCAAGCCCGGTTTCTAAAACTACAATGTCACAAAGCTGTTCTTTAAAATATAAAAATGCGGCGGCAGTCCAGATTTCAAATTGAGTTACTAATACTCCTGAATCTGCTTTGCATCTCTCGGCTGCAATCTTGACCTTTTCAAGTAAAATATTCAAATGTTCTTCGGAAATATCCTTGCCATCGACCGATATTCTCTCACATACACTAATCATATTGGGAGAAATATATTTTCCGGTTTTTTTGCCCGATTCGGTTAAAATGCATTGAAGATACGCCGCCGTCGAGCCTTTGCCGTTAGTTCCGGCAATATGAATAAATTTAAGGTCGTTTTGTGGATTATCAAGATACGAGAGTAATCTTTCGATATTATCTAAACCCAGCTTTGCAATAGCCTGAAAACTGTTAGCATATTTTGAAAACTCCTGGTTTTTCATCTATCTTTTGCCTCCCGATATCTTTTTTAGCGTTTTTGATAATTTAACAATAAATAATATTCCGAAAACCTGTAGTATGGTATTTATTATAAATCCCGGAATTCTTAAGGTAAAAAGCACCCAAAACGGTGTTTTATAGACCGGTACTAATAAAAGGGTAGTTAAGAAAACGTGCAAGATTATCACTTGCAAAAGTGTAAAGAATAAAGCCTTTATATAGCATTTTTTTGTTGGTGAGATATTCTTTAAAAACAATCCATAAGAAAAACCATATAAAAATTCAATTAAAGTTATCTGCGGGAGAAGTGCCCCCTGACTCGGATTAAGAGAATAGGATAGAAGATCTGCCAATGCCCCTAAAACTCCGCCCCAAAATGGTCCGAAAAGCATCGACGATATGGCGATTGGAATAAATTTTGTGGGGATTTTTGTGTAAGGGTCGGGACGAATGGTAAAAAACATTCCAAGAATTATGGTAATTGCCAAAAGCATACCAAGAGTTGCAAGATTTTTGGTCGATAGCTGTAACGTATTTTTTTTCATAATAAAAAATCCTTTCTGCAAATTACTGCAAAAAGGGAAAAATCTAATTTTGCAGCAACGGAATGCGGAAACAACACCGCAGACAAAAGTCTTTCGTAGAAAAGACAACTTCCCGTTCTTTTCTCACTTAACGCATTGAATCCTACTTTGCTAAATAAGATGATACCATATATTAGGGAATATGTCAATAAATGAAGGGCAAAAAAGTCAATTTACTATTGAAAAAAAGTGCCATATGTGGTATGATATATATGGATAATTTTGAATTTTACATAAATTTCGGTATTCCGTAAAAAGAAAGGGACATATTAATTTTAGCTACTAAATTTTACCGAAGGGATAGATTTTATGAAAAAGAGTGTATTTTCCCTGATTTTTATCCTTTGTTCACTTTTTTCGATAAACGCATATGCATGGGAACAAGAGCAGGTCTTAAAAATACAAGAGGGGATTATTTATAAAAACATTTTAAAGTACGAAGGCTCAGGCTTTATGCGACTCCATGTCCTTGAATGTGACCTGGAGGATGAGCGTGTGTCTTTAGAGGTTATGACTGCAAAAGAGGGAAGCTCATACCTTGAAACCACAAAGCAAAAGCCAGAGAATAACGGTGCCGTAGTTGCAGTAAACGGTGATTTTTTTAATGTTGGATCTTCAAGAACTAATTCTTTAGGGTTGGTTTATAAAAAAGGCGAGATTATATCGTCACCATCTAAAGATTTATGGGCAACCTTTGCTGTAACAGACACGGGCGAAATTTTAATGGACTACTTTGGATTTAGCGGGAAAATCATATCGCCGCAAGGCTACGAAACAGAGCTTTATCAAATAAATAAAGTACCGGCAACGGGCGGAAGTATTACAATGCTAACCCCTGCATGGGGTAAAACTGTAACCTTAGCTGAGAATATGTCGGCAATGCTCATATCTGGCAGCGAGGTTTTAGAAATCGTAAGCCAAAAAGGTGAAATTTCCTTTGGTGAAGCTGATAAAATGCTTTTGGCAAACCACACTGTAAACGGATTTTTTGAAAACTTCCAGGCAGGCGATGAGGTTATAATTGAATATGCAATTTCGGGGGATGCCGAAAATATTAAGGAAGCCATTGGGGGAAACACTCTTTTGGTTAAAGATGGAAAAGAGGCATATTTTAACCATAATGTAAGCGGTAAGGCACAAAGAACGGCTTTGGGAATAAATAAGGACGGAACCAAGCTTTATATGGTGGTATCAGACGGAAGAACTGCTTTGGTGGGAGGACTTACCCAAAACCAGATGGCGGAAGAAATGATAAAGCTAGGTGCATATACTGCAATCAATTTAGATGGTGGTGGATCGAGCACCATGGTTTATAAAAATGATTTTTCGGGGAAGTGGGATGTTTTAAATAGTTATGTCAGTCTAAGAAAAGTATCAAATTCGGTGGGTATTTTTAATAATACCGAATATTTGGGAATTCCTCATTCGGGGGAAATAAGCCCTGCCTCTGATACAGTTTTAAAGGGCGATTATCTTGACATCTACTATAAGTTTACCGACAAAAACGGACATTTAGTGTACCCGGAAGATGCGGATAGTGTTGTGATTTCTACAGACAATAGCAGTGATAAGGTTTCGGGAAACAGAGTTTATTTTTATGATAGCGGTGTAAGAAAAGTTTATGCCACCTTTGACGGAGTAACAGCATCGGGTGAGGTTTATGTTTTAGATGATGTTATAAATATTTCGATATACCCTGAGAATATTACCGTCAAAAAGGGGCAGGAAACTGCAGTATCACTAACGGTTTGGGATAGCTTTGGTAAAAAGGCATATGTTCACCCCGAGGTGATTGATTGGATATCTGACGGAGTTAAGGTAAAAGACGGAAAAGTAGGCTATGGTGTGGGGTATATTGGAGTAAACCTTGGAGAGAGTTTTGCATATGCTTCGGTAAACGGGGGAGTGACTCCTAAAAACACGCTATATAAATCGGAGTTTCAAAATGGCAAGATTGATGGTGGAAAAGTGTTAAGAATTTCTGCCGGAAGCAGTCAGTATACCACCATTGCGGATATGATAAGAACTCTTAATTTTGAATATACGCTGGAAGGCAGCGATGAGGTGTATCTTTTAAATACGCCGATAATGAAAGAGATAAAATATAATAAGATAAATTCCTATTCTGAAAAAGTGATTGACAAAACAAAAATAATTTCGATAAATTCTGAAAAGGGGACAATAAACAGTAGCGGTCAAATAGATAAAATTCTCGGTTTAGAAAATAGCCCGGAAAAAAATATTGTGATTATTACAAAGAATAATCTTTCGGGATTATCGAAAGAGGAATCGACACTCTTTTTGGATATCTTAGAAAAGCTTTCCAATAAGGGTAAAAATGTATTTTATCTATATTGCGACCAAAAGCCGAGGTGTTTTCTTGAAAGTGGGGTAACCTTTATCGGATACCCAGAAGTTACAAAAGCGAATTCTAAAGATGAAATTTTTGGTAACGGCACATCAGTTGAATTTTATATAAAGAATGATACAATAAGTTATTCATTTAAGTAAGGTGGTAGAAGTTTTGAAGGAAAAGAAATTATTTAAATCGGTAAGCTATGTCATGATAATTATGATATTTTCAAGACTTCTTGCCCTTTTGAGCACACAGGTTTATATGTCCTTTTTTGGACTAAGTCCCGAGCTTAACATCTATTCTTATGCAATTACAGTGCCAAATACGATTTTTAACTGTTTCGGTACGGCACTCTCGACTGTAGTTATTCCAATTTATGCAGGTCACCTTGCAAAAGAAAATCGACTAAGGGCAGATAGGTTCGCCGACAACATTATAACAATTTCAACGATTTTTACCGCTATTTTAATTGTTGTCGGAATGGCAATTTCGCCGTTTATCGTAAAGCTGACAGCTTTTACAAGCCCTGAAGAATATAGCTTTGCAGTGAAGGCTTTGATGATTATAATGCCGGTAATGTTGTTTTACGGGCTAAACTATATCTTTCAAGGGATGCTTCAGTCAAACGATAAATATGGCTGGCCGGCATTTGTCAGTGTGCCAAGCTCACTTGTGGTGATTTTCTATGTATTTTTATTAGGCGATAAATTTGGTGTAACCGGTCTTTTAGTTGCAACACTGATTGGTTTATCGCTACAGGCGATAATTCTCATTCCGCCACTTTTAAAGACAGGCTATAGATATAGACCGAGATTGTCTTTTAAGGATGATGACATAAAAACCGCCGGTAAGATGACGGTAAATGTTTTGATTGGCGTATCTGCATACCAGCTTAACATGTTTTATAACGTTACAATGATTTCGAGATTTGAAGGCATGACAACCCTTCTTACATACGTTCAGAATATCGTTGTATATATGGTGTTGGCATTTGTCTATTCAATAACAGCTGTATTATATCCAAAGCTTACGGCAAAAGCCGCAATAAAGGATATGGATGGATTCAAAGATAGTTTAAATAGCGTTTTATCAAACATAATGCTTTTGCTTTTGCCGATAACGATAGGCTTTATAGTGGTAAGAGAGCCACTTTTGGAGCTTATTGCAAACTGGGGAAAAATCACACCGGAGGACATAAAAAGGGCGTCTATAATGGTTATAATGTATGCTATCGGTATTGTTGGAATCGGTGCAAAAGAAATATTAGACCGTGCCTTTTATGCCATTAAAAACACGAAGATCCCTGCCGTAAACGGGTTTATTGTTATGGGTGTAAATGTTTTCTTGAGCCTTATTCTTATAAATATTGATAAGGTTGGAGCCTACGGAATACCTCTTGCATATTCTGTGTCCTCACTGGTCGGCTCAATGGTATTATTGATTGCCCTGAAAGGAAAAATCGGAAGCTATTTAAAAGGCTTTTGGGGAAAGTTTTTAAATGGATTTGTTGCCTCGGTTTTCATGGGAGCGTCGGTTTTAATAGTCTCTGATATAATAAAACCAATATTTTCCGGCGGCGGAATAATTGATAGACTAATGTCTTTGATAGTTCCTGTGATTTTTGGCGCTTTTGTCTATGGAGTTATGCTTATAATTTTAAGAGTAGATATAGTAACAGAGTTTATTTCGAAATTTAAAAAGAGGTGATAATCTTTATGAAAAAGTATAAAAGGCTTTTGGGCTACGGGCTTTATTATTTCTTTGCCCGACACCTTCCGTGTTCAACGGTACCGTATTCACTTGGTGCAAAGCATATAAGAGGGTTTTCAGCGGGCTTAATGCTCGATAAATGCGGAAAAAATGTAAATATTGAGCATGGTGCGTTTTTAGCGTCGGGAAAGGATATTGAAATTGGTGATAACTCAGGGGTAGGTTTAAATTGTAGGATTGCGGGGCCTCTATCTATTGGAAACGATGTTATGATGGCACCGGGGGTAACTATTGTTACCCAAAACCATGAAATTTCAGATACCACAATTCCCATGCGTTTACAAACGGCAGAAAAGAAAAAGGTCACCATTTCGGATGATGTCTGGATTGGTGCAAATGCTATAATTTTACCCGGTGTTACAATCGGAAAGGGAAGTGTAATTGCCGGTGGTGCAGTTGTTACAAAAGACGTGGAGCCGTATATGATAGTCGGAGGAAATCCGGCAAAGGTCATTCGCTCAAGACTTAAGGAGGACGAAAAATGATAAAGGTTTTATACTTAATTAACCATGCCGGAAAGGCCGGTACAGAAAAATATGTTTATAATCTGGTAGAAAAGTATCATAAAAAGGAAGCCGAGTGTTTCTTTGTATATAATGAAGAAGGACCGCTTTGTGACCAGATTAAGGCGTTGGGCGTGACTCCAAAAAGAATTGAGATGAGAAATCCATTTGATATAAAGGCGGCAAAGGAACTGGCAAAATACTGTGAAGTTAATGACATAGATGTAATTCATGCCCAGTACCCAAGGGAAAATTACATTGGAATCTTAGCAAAACATTTTTATAAAAAGGTAAAGGTTATATATACATCTCATCTTACAATAAAAACCGGTTTTATGTGGAGAATAACCAACTCATTTATGACCCGGAAAAACCATAAAATCATATCGGTTTGTAATTACGGAAAAGAGCTTTTGATTGGAAACGGATTTCCAAAAGACAATATTGAGGTTATATTTAACGGCGTCAGGGATACAGAAATTATAAAACCGGAGGCCGGATTTAAGAAGTCGTTGGGACTTGATGACGATACATTGGTTATAAGTATTTTAGCAAGATATGAGGAATCAAAAGGTCTTGACTTTTTGGTTGAGAGCATAAAACGCCTAAAGGAAATTTGTAGCCGAAAATTCTGTCTTTTAATTGCGGGAGATGGCGTTACTTATGAAAAAATCAAAAAGATGATTGAAGACTATGATTTAGGTGACACAATAAAGCAGCTGGGTTTTAGGCGTGATACTGCAAATATTCTAGGGATAAGTGATCTATATATTAACAGTTCAAAATGCCTTGAAGCTTTGAGTTTTGCAATGGTAGAAGCACTTTTGAACGGGCTTCCGATAGTTGCAACAGACATCGGTGGAAACTCGGATATTGTGTCTGAAAAAAATAAGTGCGGAAAATTGGTTGAATTTGGCGATGTTCAGGCAATGTCTGAGGCGATAAAAGAATTTTTAGAAAACGATGAGTTAAGAAAAGAATATAGCAAAAATGCACTTTATGCTGCAAAAAACGTATTTAACCTGGACAAGTTGTTAGATGATACATTTAAGCTATATAAGTAATGAAGGGGAGTAAAGGTATGAAAAAGAAGTTTAATTTAATTGATGCATTAGTGATTTTGGTGGTCATTGCAGTTGTTACGTTTATTGGCATAAAGTTATCAAACGGCTTTGTGGAAAAACCACTTGAACTAGATAAGTTTCAGTATACATTCCATGTTGAAGAGATGCCGGACTATGTAAAGGACTACATTAAAGAAGGCGACACAGCATCATCTGCTGATAATAATGATGTCTTTGGTGTGGTGACCGGAAAAACCTTTGGTGATGCGGAGATTTATGCAGAAACCATAGATGGTAAAATTGTAAAATCTACCAAAGAAGGACATTCAAGTGCTGATATTGTAATCGTGGGTGAAGCTCTGCAGACTCCGTCGGGCGTGAAGCTTGATAAGGGAGTGTATGGTGTTGGGCACTCAATGGCTATAAAAATTGGCAACGCTAAAGTATACGGAAAAATATCAGGAATAGTACCGGTTAAATAAGGGGAGGAAATATAATGTTTTCCCAAAGTGTTACAGTTAAAATTTTAAAAAATATTTGGGTAAAATTTAAAAATTCCGCCATATTTTCAGGGTTTTTAGGTATTTCAAAATTTTTTGGTAAAGTATATGATAAAA
>JAZULN010000088.1:0-9390 GCA_045603125.1 Clostridia bacterium
AGAAATGCAAAAATTAGACGGTATCGACGAAGATGATACTAAGAGATATATGCACCACTATAACTTCCCATCATACTCTGTTGGTGAAACAAGACCGTCACGTGGCCCCGGAAGACGTGAAATCGGACACGGTGCATTGGCTGAGCGTTCACTCGTTCCGGTTCTTCCATCAGAAGAAGAATTCCCATATGCAATCAGAACTGTATCAGAAGTATTGAGTTCAAACGGCTCAACATCACAAGGTAGTGTCTGCGGTTCAACCTTAGCTCTTATGGCGGCAGGTGTACCGATCAAAGCTCCGGTAGCCGGTATTTCATGTGGTTTAATCACCACCGACGAAGGATTTACAACTATGGTCGACATCCAGGGCTTGGAAGACTTCTACGGCGAAATGGACTTTAAGGTAGCAGGTACAAAGAAGGGTATCACATCAATTCAGGTTGATATCAAAAACGACGGTCTTCCTTACGACGTTATCTGGGAAGCACTCACCAAAACCCGTGATGCAAGATACCACATTATCGACAATGTACTCTTGAAGGCTATCCCTGAGGTTCGCGACCACTTGTCACCATACGCACCAAAGGTAACAACAATGCAAATTGATCCTGATAAGATTCGTGAAGTAATCGGTCAGGGCGGTAAGGTTATCCAAAAGATTGTTGCTGACACCGGTGCTAAGATTGACATTGAAGACGACGGTACAATCCACATTTTTGCAGTTGACCAGGAGTCTGGCGACAATGCAAGAAAGGCAATCGAGTTAATCGTTAAAGAACCTGAAGTTGGTGAAATTTACGACGGCGTTGTAAAGACCATAACAGCATTCGGTGCTTTCGTTGAAATTCTTCCTGGAAAAGACGGACTTTGCCACATCTCAAAGCTTGCAAACAAGAGAGTTGAAAAGGTTGAAGATGTTGTAAACGTTGGCGAAAGACTTATGGTTAAGGTTATGGAAATCGATGAAAAGACAGGTAAAATCAGCCTATCTCACAAAGATACATTACCAAACGAACAAGAATAATTTTAAAATAGCATCTCAAAAGAGATGCTATTTTTTTACATTAAAAAAGACTGTTTTAAAACAGTCTTTTTTATATTAATTAGAAATCTACTTCTAAATCGTAGTAGCAGCACTTTAAGAGTTTTTCCATTTCTTCAACAGAAATCTTTCTTGGGTTTGAGCCGGTACAAGCATCAGCTACTGCATTTTTGGCAATCTCAGGAAGTCTTTCCAAGAACACTTCTTCTGGAACAAATCCCTTTTCGCAAGGTAAACTATCCGCACCGTAGTTCTTAATGCATTGTGGAATATTTAAGGCATCGTTCATGCCACGCAAGTATTTGATTAGGTTTTTAACCTTTTCATCATCATTTGCACCGCCAAGGTTCATATAGTCTGCAATAACGCCATAGCGTTTCTTCGCAGTTTCATCTTTAGCATTAAATGCAATAACTTTAGGTAAATACATTGCGTTTGCAGCACCGTGAATAATGTGTGCACCAAAATCTTCAAAGATAGCGCCGGTCTTATGTGCCATTGAGTGAACAATACCCAAAAGTGCATTTGAAAACGCCATACCAGCTAAGCACTGAGCATTATGCATAGATGCACGCTTTTTATTATCGCCGTTATATGAACCTTCCAAATTATCTTGAATCATCTTAATTGCAAAGATTGCAAGAGGATCGGTAAATTCACAGTTTGCAGTTGAAACATAAGCTTCGATTGCGTGGGTCATTGCGTCCATTCCTGTGTGGGCTGTAAGTTTTTTAGGCATTGTTTCTGCCAAAGATGGGTCAACAATTGCGATATCCGGTGTAATTTCAAAATCTGCTAAAGGATATTTAATACCCTTTTCATAGTCGGTAATAACCGAGAATGCAGTTACTTCTGTTGCTGTACCTGATGTTGATGGGATTGCACAGAATCTTGCTTTTTTACGAAGTTCCGGAATACCAAATACTACGCACATTTCCTCAAATGTAATTTCAGGATATTCATACTTAATCCACATAGCTTTAGCAGCATCAATCGGAGAACCACCGCCGATTGCCACAATCCAGTCTGGTTGGAACTTTGTCATAGCCTCAGCTCCACGCATTACAGTATCTACAGATGGATCCGGCTCAATACCTTCGAAAAGTTCAACCTCCATACCGGCTTCTTTTAAGTATTCTACTACCTTATCAAGAAAGCCAAATTTCTTCATAGAACCGCCGCCAACACATACCATTGCGCGTGTTCCCTTTAATGTTTTTAGTGCCTCCAAAGCACCCTCCCCATGATACAGATCACGAGGTAATGTAAATCTTGCCATAATTTTATCCTCCTTATGTTTTATAATTTAATATATATCTTTAAATTTTAAGATATGCTTTGTAAATTTACTTTTTCCGCACACTCACAAACTCTCATAACAGTTACAACAGCCTGTTCTACCGTGTATGTGCTTTTAGGTGCAAATTTGTTATTTCCAACGCCCTTCATAAAACCCATATTACTAATTACCTGCACAGAATTCAAAGCCCAATCCGAAATCTCATTTACGTCACTATATTCAAACCACATTTCAGTTGCAGGCATTGGGAAAAATTTTTCAATCACACGAATAATTATTGTTGCAGCCTCTTCTCTACTTAAAAAGTCATCGGGTTTAACTATTGTCAATGTGGGATACCTTTTTACAAACCCATCAGGACTTATAACCGGTTCCTGTGTAAAAGTACCTTTTCCTTTTACAATCCCCCACCACCAAAGCTTTATAATCTTCTCATTATGAGTATCTCCTAAAGGTGCAGACTGACTTGTCTCCGGGATTTCTTCCTTCGAATAATCAGAAATCAGATTATATACAAGGTCAAAAAACTCCTCACGGGTAATATTATCTTTACACTTTTCCTTTAAATCCGGCGGAGCGATGCCTAATTCTATGGCCTCATCAACATCGTTTTTTGCCCAGGCTGAAATAGTTTCACTCTTTGTTTCTGTAGTTTTTATTGTCTTGGGGGTTACTTCATAATGCTCATCACTATATGTCACAATTGAAAAGCAAAATGAAATTAGAAAAGCAGCAATTAAACTATTTTTAAATTTTTTTAGCATACTGGCCACCTCCGATTAAAACAACATTTAAATTATTTAAAACAATCGTTGAATAACCATGATTAACATTATTCATTAACTTTACTTTGCAATCTAATTATACCACACCAAAATCTACATTTCAATAGGAATAATTTATCTACTACATACCGCCTCGGCACACTTAATCCCATCAACTGCAGCAGACATTATCCCACCGGCATACCCCGCCCCCTCACCGCAAGGGTATAGTCCTTTTACCGACACCGACTCTAGGGTTTCTGCGTTTCGGACAATTCGAACTGGAGAAGAGCTTCTGGTTTCGGGGGCTGTTAAAATCGCATCGTATGACGCAAAGCCCTTAATTTTTTTATTAAAAATCGGCAATGCCTCTTTCAGGGAATTTACCACAAATCCCGGGAAAATCTCAGAAATATCACAATAACATACCCCAGGTTTTATAGTCGGAGTTATATTGCCGCCCTCGGTTGTCGGGATTCCCTTTAAAAAATCCCCTACCTTTTGGCATGGTGCAAAATACTTACCTCCTGCCACCTCAAAAGCCTTCTTTTCAATGTTTTTCTGGAATAAAAATCCCGACATCGGGTCGTCACCCTCGATATCCTCAGGGGTAACGCTTACTAAAACCGCACTGTTTGCATTCTCACCCGAGCGGTCATGGTAACTCATACCATTTGTTACAATCGTGCCTTCCTCTGACGAAGAATTTACAACATACCCTCCCGGACACATACAAAAAGTATAGACACCTCTGCCATCGTCTAAGTGACAAGACAACTTATAGTCCGCATTTTCAAGATATTTTGAAAATTCACCATACTGACTTTCATTTATCAAATCCTGCTTATGCTCAATTCTCACACCAACAGAAAATGCTTTTTTTATAAGTTCAATATTACTTTCATTTAGCATTTTAAAGGTATCATATGCACTATGACCTATCGCTAAAATTATCGAATCGGTCATATAGGTGTATTCTTGTCCCTCAGCTAAAATCTTTGCTCCAATTACATGTCCCTTATCAATGATTATATCGGTAAGTTTATTTAAAAATCTGACCTCACCGCCACATTCTATAATTCTATTTCTTATTCCCTTTACAATTCTAACAAGATTATCTGTCCCCACATGGGGTTTTGAATCATAAATAATATTTTCCGGTGCACCAAATCTTACAAACTCTTCAAGGACTTTTTGGCACCTGATATTTTTAATTCCGGTATTTAATTTACCATCTGAAAAAGTGCCTGCACCGCCTTCACCAAACTGAACATTAGTTATAGGGTCGAGTTCTCCCCTTTCCCAGAATTCACTTACCTTTTGGCATCTTTTGTCGACATCTGCACCTTGTTCTATAAGTAAAGGTTTTAGCCCGGCTTCAGAAAGCATCAACGCCGCAAATAGCCCCGCAGGACCCGATCCTACAACTAAAGGATTTTTAATTTTTTTAGTGGGTTTTGGGAATTGATACTTTTCAATTTTTACCTTTTCGCCACATTTTGCTTTACTCTCATCTTTTAACTCAACATCAACTGTATACACCAAAAAAACATCGGTTTTCTTTCTTGCATCAACCGATTTTTTATATATGGTAAAATTGATAATATCTCCCTTATCTACACCAAGCCTATCTGCAATAACCTTTTTTGAAAGGCTATCTTTAGGGTGTAATTTTATATTACTTAATCGAACCATTTTATCATCCTTTTGAAGCACTAATTCCTGCAACAAATCCACTTGACCACGCCCACTGTAGGTTAAATCCGCCGCAGTCTCCGTCAATGTCCAAAACCTCGCCGGCGGCAAAAATCCCCGGCACTAACTTTGATTCTAAGGTATCTGGATTAAATTCTGAAAATCTTACACCACCCGCCGTAACCTGAGCGTTATTCCAAGACATTGTTCCTTCACTTATAACCTCATAACCTTTAACCAAGGCTGCAATATTTTCAAGATCTTTGTCTGATAACTTTTTAATATCTTCATTCATTTTAATGTCTATGGCACTTTTGATTATCGCCTGACCAATTCTTTTATTTAAAACTCCGACAAAAAGCTCATCCACTGTCCTCATTATATCTCTATGGTTTTTTAAAATTCTAAATAAATCGTCATAGGAATATTCCGGCATAAGGTCGAGTATGAATTTACATTCCGATCTTTCTCCTGCGTATCTTGAAATAGAGAATGTTGCAGGGCCGGATATTCCGTAATCGGTAAATAAAATCTCACCTGATTTTTTTATGTCCCCACAGTCTAGTTTTGCCGTAATTATTCCGTCAATCTTTATACCGTTTAGTTTGTTTAGTTCATTTGGTTTTAGCTTTATCTGGACAAGGGACGGAAAAAGTTTTGTCACGGTATGCCCAAACTTTTCTAAAATTGGGTATCCGCTTCCATTTGACCCTGACGCCGGACTTGCCTTACCACCGGTTGCAAAAATCACTTTATCTGCCGCTGCTTTTTCTGATTTATAGGAAATTAAAGAGAAACCCTTCCCTGTTTTTTTAACTTCTTTTACTTCAAAATCGAAAACGATTTTTACCTTCAATTTTTCCAACTGAAATCTCAAGACATCTAAAACAGAAGATGCATGATTGCTATAAGGGTATACCTTTCCCTCGTCTTCCACTTTATATATAAGACCAATCCTTTCAAAAAACTCCAAAGCGTCAGAAACCCAGTATTTGTCTATAATATGATTTATATGTTCTATATTCTCGCCGTGATAGTTTTCGGCATCAGCATAAATATTTGTAAGGTTACATCTGCCGTTACCCGTTGCTAAAATCTTTTTTCCAACTCTGTCATTTTTTTCATAGATAGTTACATCTTCACCCCTTGAAGCGGCAGCAATCGCCGCCATAATGCCAGCAGCTCCCCCTCCGATAATTGCTATCTTATTCATCAGGCTTCATCCTTTTCGCAAATTCTGTTTAATTGATTTTTCTTTTCTTTTGCAATCAACAAATCCCTTAAAGTCATCTGTATAACCATAACAACAGGAGTTGATAAAAGCATTCCTATAAATCCGAAAAGCCCACCGCCGATTGTTACTGAGAAGATTACCCAAATAGGTCGCATATCCAAAACATCGCCTATAATTTTCGGACCGATAAAGTTTCCGTCTATCTGCTCTAATACCAATAGTGCTATTCCAACCCAGATAGCCTCAGCAAAACCTGTCGAGAAAATTGTTATGATTATTGTGAGAATTGTAGAAATAATCGAACCAAAGTATGGAATAAAGTTTAAAAAACCTATCATTATACCAAGGAATAGTGCGTATTTAATATTAAAGAGATTTAAAATTATGGTCGATAAAATCATAATTATCGCGGCTTCAATAACTTTGCAATAAATGTATTTTGAGAAAATATTATTGATTTTTGCAATATAATCAAAAAGATTTTTTGAAACCTTTTCCGGGAACAAAATCGAAATCACCCGCTTCACATTTTTCCCGATTCTCTTTTTATCAAGGCTCATATATACAGAAACTATTATAGCAATAAATACGTCAAAAACTCCCGAGGTCGCACTTATAATCCCTTCTGCATATTTCCCGAATTGGTTAATATCCACTTCCTTAATAAAGAAGTTTACTGCATTTTCTATCGATAATGCATGGAAATTGATCAATTTTATATCAGTTTGCTCTTGCAGATTATCAATAAAATTAATTGCATTTTGAACATAATATGGAAGGTTTGTAAAAAGTTCTAAAATGTTATTATAAAGGGCCGGCAAAACCATTCTCAAAACGATTGTGATAATAACCAATAAAATTGCATATACCACCAGCACTCCTATACCAATTGAATGCTTTTTTAAAAATTTCACCTTCGATTTTTGGCAAAGTTTTGCCACCGATTCACACGGCTGGTTCACAAGATATGCTATAACAAAGCCTATGACAAAAGGTGTCAATGCCTCAAATACTAATCCGACATATTTAAACACCTCATCTACCCTGTCAACCAGTTTATAAGCAAAAATTGAAATAAGGAGTATTAAAAGAATATAACTCCACGGTTTATGTTTTTTGATAAAATTCATATAAGCTTAACTCCTAAACATATAACAATGCAGGAAACCACAAATTGCGGTTTCCTGCTTTTTTAATTATTCCCTAATTAGTTTGATTCAATTAAAATTACAGATGCAACAAACATTCCGTTCTTCAACGAACCACGAACAGTTACAATATCTCCAACTTTAATATCCTTTAGATTTGCAGTCTTACCGTTTGCATCTAGAACTGTTGCAGTTACGGTTGAACCGTCTTTACACTTAATAGTTTCTTCTTTAGTTACACCATTGTTATCATAACTTACCTTAATAGCTCCGAAAGATGCATCGGCAGCGGTAACAACACCGGCTGTGATACTGTATGAGCTATCACTTGACGATGTAACAGAAATTGCGGTAATTGCCTGACTTTCAATTGTGATTTTTGCAGTATCACCCAACTTAAAGTCATAGATTGTCGCTGCCTCGCCGTTTACCTTAATAGAGATTGATGTCGGAACATCGTATGTATATTCCTTACCGTTAATTTCCACTACCATATATGGCTTTGCGGTAATGTGAATTTCTCTGATTGTACCTTCATAGCTTTTCTTTGATGATGTTGCTACAATCTTTGTAACCTGACCATATTCAAGAGTTAAAATTGCCTTATCCCCACGAAGGATATCTGCCATTGTCTTTGTTGAATCATTTCTGATAACCTTAACGTCGCCTGATACATTAAAAATCATACCATCATATTTTTCGTCCGGATGTTCAATCTTTATCGCTAAATCATCATCAAAAATAATTTCTGAAATAACCGCATCCTGAACATATGTGGTTTTTTGTTCTGCAGAGATTAGGGTAACCAAGCCGTTTTTAAGTGTAAGATTTACAAAATCACCCTTTTTGAAATCAATTATACTTGATGTTTCGCCATTTCTTACAACTCTTACATTTTTGTCACACGAGAAAACTTCATTCTTTTCAGTCTTCGGGTTCTTTACTGTGATATTTAACACGTCGTTAGCCTTAAAGTAATCGTAGAATATTCCTTCAACCTTTTCTTCTACCTCGGTATATAATGTATCTACATAGCAAACCTCATCGTTCATAACAGTCATTATAGCATTTACATTCTTTGGCATATCACTTGCTGCTGTCTTTTTGCCTTCAGTATACATGATTGTATCTGATGTATAATGGAATTCTGCATCTTCTGTTATAATAACACCGTTTGCACTGTCAACTTCCTTGATAGTTCCTTCGAAGAAGCTAAGTCCCATTTCACCAACAGTTCTTGATAGCATAACAGCAATCTGACTTCTCTTTACGTTAGTATTTGGAGAAAAGATGTTTCCATCCATACCGTTCATAAGCCCATTTTCTGTAACATAATAAACATATTTTACAGCCTCTGCCGGAATATCCTTTGCATCTTTATAAGAAAGATCAACTAAAATTTCAGCTTTCGCTTCATTCTCTGCAGCCATTGCTTTTGTAATTACAGTTGCAGCTTCATATCTTTTCATTGGAGTATTTCTTACGTCACTTCCAATATATTTATCAAGCTCATTGGTCTTTAGTGCACCTCTATATAGCATATAGCACACTTCTTCTTTACCAAACGCCAGATCATACTCGTCAACAACATCACCGTATTCAGCTATAGCATACTCCAAAACTTCAGACATAGCCTCACTGTTTGATCCCATTGCTCTTGAGAATAAAAGTATTCCTTCTAAATGCGATATGTCTTTATCCGGCTTAAATGTTTTATCTTCATAACCCGAAATAAATCCTGCTTCTGCCATTTCTTCTATGTACGGTGCTGCCCAATGATCATCCGGTACATCTTTAAATGACGTCTGGGCATTTGCAACAACCAAATTTGACAATAACATTGCAGTCGTTAAACTTAGGCAAAGTAATTTTTTCATGACGATTCCTCCATATAATACAATATCTTGTTTACATCATACCATATTTTATTTTAAACTGCAATATATATATGTAATTTGTATAAATTTTGTAACATTTCACACTTTAGATTTTTATATATTGACATTTAACTAAAGTCTATTGACATTTTTTAAAAAATATAGTAAAATATTAGGGTTGGAATTTTGCCCTCTTAGTTAAATGGATATAATAAGCCCCTCCTAAGGGCTAGTTGTGAGTTCGATTCTCGCAGGGGGCATTTCCGTAAGGAGTGACGAAGATAATTACACCAAGAAATCAATAATTGATGTACTTAAGTGGGATGTCCC
>JAZULN010000089.1:0-14101 GCA_045603125.1 Clostridia bacterium
AGACATCTATAAAGGGACTCTGAATTTAGTAGCGGCTCAATGTCGCCCGATTCTACCATACTAACAAACTGATGAGGATGATATTCCATCTCGTCGTATGCAGGGCAGGTTGCCGAGCATTTTCCACACTTCATACATTTAGAAGGATTAACACCGGACATCCGAATAATCTCATCTTTTAAAATTTTCATATCCTTAGCCATCGATATCCTCCTTTATACCAAGTGCCTCTGCTAAAAGTTCTGTAAAGTATATTACCGGAATTTCCGAGCCGTTTTTCACTAAATTATACTTACATAAAGGACAAGCAGTAACCAACATCTCGGCACCGTTATTCTTAGCACATTCTGTCACACGGTTACTTGACTTCTTTGCAAGCTCCGGACTCTCAACCGAAACATACCCACCGCAACATTCGTTTCTGTATGAATATATTACAGGCTCAGCTCCAATTGCACGAATAAAATCTTCCATAATCTTCGGATTTTCCGGGTCGTCCATCTTCATAACACCATTTGGTCTTAATAAAAGGCATCCGTAATATGCACCGATTTTTTTGCCTGTAAGTGGGTTTTTAACCATTTCCTTGATTTTATCAAACCCTATAAGGTCACGAAGCATCTCTAAATAGTGATAAACTTCCGCGTCCCCCATATACGGGTCCTCACCCATATATCTGTTAACCTTACCTGCAAATTCCTCATCCAACATCGCATGATTTGTCTGCTTTATAACGTTATGGCAAGCAGAACAAACAGTTACAAGCGGTTGATTTTTGGATTTGGCATGCTTTAGTGCACGAACCGAAGACAGCTTCGTTGCTACTTCGTCATTTGCGGTGGTAAACACACCGCCGCAGCATTGCCATTCATCTATTTCTTCCAGTGTAACCCCTAAAGCCTCGGCAGATTTTCTTGCATACAAATCAAGGTCCTTTGCCTTATTCTTTAGTGTACAACCGGGAAAATAACTTAATTTCATCATTTCGCCCCCGTTTAAACCATCTGTTCAGGATGGAATACTTCATCAAATTTTTCTGCTGTCAAAAATCCTAACTGGACACATGCCTCTTTTAGGGAAATGTTATCCTTGAAGGCTTTTTTCGCAGTCTTTGCAGCATTTTCATAGCCGATATATGGATTTAGTGCAGTAACAAGCATCAATGAATTATGCAAATTATGATGCATCTTTTCTTTATTTGCCTTAATGCCAACAGCACAGTTTTTGTTAAATGAAATTATTGCTTCTGCCAAAAGTCTTGCAGACTGTAAGAAGTTATAGATACAAACCGGCATAAATACGTTTAACTCAAAGTTACCTTGCGATGCTGCCATAGAAACTGCCACATCGTTACCCATAACCTGAACTGCAACCATAGTTACAGCCTCACATTGGGTCGGGTTAACCTTACCCGGCATAATTGATGAACCCGGTTCATTCTCAGGAATAAAGATTTCGCCAAGACCGTCTCTTGGACCTGAAGCTAACCATCTTACGTCGTTTGCAATCTTCATCATATCGCAAGCAAGCGCCTTTATTGCACCGTGTGCAAATACAAGCTCATCTTTTGATGTTAATGCATGGAACTTATTTTTGGCAGTCACAAAGTTTTTGCCGGTAATTTTACTTACCTTTTCTGCCACCTTTTCACCAAACATCTTTGGAGCATTAAGACCGGTTCCAACGGCGGTTCCGCCAAGAGCAAGCTCATGAAGAGGCTTAATAGCTAGCTTTAATAACTCAACATCTCTTTCTAAGCTGCTTCTCCAACCGCTGATTTCCTGACTGAATGTTATTGGAGTTGCGTCTTGTAAGTGAGTTCTTCCGCTCTTTACAATTCCCTCGTTTTCTTTTTCTAATTTTTTGAATGTATCAATTAGAACTTCCGCTGCAGGAATTAACTTATCTTCCAACATCAAAACTGCCGCAATATGCATTGCAGTCGGGAATGTATCGTTTGAAGATTGGCTCTGGTTTACATCATCGTTTGGATGAAGAATTTTTGCCCCTGCAATCTCGTTGCCTCTGTTTGCAATTACTTCGTTTGCGTTCATGTTAGACTGTGTGCCTGAACCTGTCTGCCAAACCACCAATGGGAAGTTATCATTTAATTTACCCGAAATCACTTCATCACAAGCCTTTGAAATTGCATCTAACTTCTCAGCGGTCATCTTTTGTGGTTGTAAATCGGCATTCGCCTGGGCTGCTGCCTTTTTTAATATTCCAAATGCATGGACAATTTCCCGAGGCATTGTTTCTATTCCAACACCTATTTCAAAGTTTTCGTGACTTCTTTGAGTTTGTGCAGCCCAAAGTTTATCAGCAGGAACTTTAACCTCGCCCATAGAGTCATGTTCAATACGGTAATCCATAATAATATACTTCCTTTCTTCTTTTATATATTAACACTCTTTATAACTTCTCTTAGTTTGTCAGCACTGTTTCTTAACTGTGCTAATTCAAAATCGGTAAGCGGGAATGTTACCTTTGTGTGAGCACCCTTACTTCCCACTACGTTTAAAAGACTCAAACATATATCGCTAAGTCCATATTCGCCGTGGAGCATTGTTGAAACGGTAATTGTGGTGTCGATACCACTCAATAAACACTTACAAATGTGTGCAACCGACATAGACACTGCATAGAATGTTGCACCCTTTCTCTTTATAACGCTGGCACCTGAGGTCTTAACATACTGTTCAACCGCTTCTCTGTCAAATTTAGGGTAGTCAGAGGTTGGGCGTTTAATTGATTGTGCATATACATCCAATGGTACGTTTGAAATGTTGGCAATAGACCACGGCACAAACGCCGAATCACCATGCTCACCCAAAACATAGGCATGAACATTTTGCTGGTTTACGGAATAATATTCAGAAATTCTGGAACGAAGGCGGGCCGTATCCAAAACTGTACCCGAACCGATAATTCTTTCCTCAGGAAGACCTGAATATTTACAAAACGCATATGTCAATACATCAACCGGATTACTAACTATGATGTATGTAGCATTTGGAGCTTTTGACACTATCTTTTCCGTAATATCCTTTAGGATATTTACATTGGTCTGAGCAAGGTCAAGTCTTGTCTGACCCGGCTTTCTTGCGATTCCTGATGTAATGATTACAATATCTGAATCTACTGCATCATCATAACTTCCGGCAATGATGTTACATGGGCTGCAAAATGGAATACCTTGTCTGATATCTAAAGCCTCCCCTAATGCCTTTTCGCCGTTAATGTCAATCATCACAATCTCTGATGCAACGCCGCCAATTGTTAGCGTATAGGCAATAGTTGAACCAACGCTGCCGCTTCCGATAATAGTAACTTTGTTCATAATTTCTCCCTCTTCTTCCCTTTATTTTATAATTTCCTTTTCAAAAAAGTCTCTTACCGTCTGGGGTGTCACCGAAAATACCTCTCCGTCAACAGAAACCGAAACACCTTCTACGCATTGTCCCAGGCAAAATGTAGCTTCAAGTTCAACCTGATTTTCCAAGGAATATTCCGAAATCAGATTTTTCATTTCTCCCAGCACTTTTTTTGAGCCTTTTAAGTGACACGAACTGCCAACGCATATAGCAATTTTTTTCATATGAACCCCCTCTATCGCAAATAGTTGTTAATATTTTGTCAATCTCAATCATTATACCATATTCATTAGGTTTTTTCAACTAATTTTCAATTTTTTAATAGGTAATTTTTTAAATAATTTCATTATTTGTGAAAAGTGTCGAATATAGATATAAAATAATTGGTAGTATTGTTAAATTCATCACAATCTTTTATTTCGGATTATAAATTTAATAACTCATAATTAGAAAAGTTCTAGCATATAAATCTAAAAATAAATCTTTTTGGGGGTTTTAAAAAAAGTGAAGGATTATATCGAAAAAAGAGCTATAGAACTTGCCGAATATATTATAAACACAAATTCCACAGTAAGAATGGCCGCAAAACAATTTAACATATCAAAAAGTACGGTACATAAAGACATCACCTCCCGATTATCGGGACTTAATAAAAGCCTTTATGAAAGGGTCAAAAAAGTGCTTGAGAAAAACAAAGACGAACGCCATATACGAGGTGGCATGGCAACAAAAGAAAAGTATTTAAGAATTCATAAGGAAAAAGGTGAGTGAATTTACCAACTAAAAAATTTAAAGGCCGAACGTTATTCGTTCAGCCTTTCATATTTTCATATAGATTATTGTGTTACATTTACCCATTTAGCTTCATATGAGTTTTCTAAAAATTCGTATGAAAAATCAATTACTTTTATTTGTCCACTGGTCTTATTTATTCCGCTCACCGGTATTGGTTCATCCCGATAAAATGATATATTACCACTGCTTTGTGGTGCAACTTCGTCACTTCCCAAAAACTTATTATATGAAATTCCGTTAAAGGAAAGAGAATCCGATTGAAAGGTCAATTCAACATCTGTCTTATTCTTTACATTAAAGTTTGCATAGTAATATACCGTATCAGAAAATGAATATGGTTTTTCAACACTACATCCTGCAAATTCGATAGTTACATTGTTATCATCGTATACCTCTACAGCCCCCGAAAAAGCACCCGGGGTATTTAATTCTACTGTTTTTGTTTCTGAATTCCATGATACCTCTAATCCCAAAGCCGAGGAAATACCTCTAACAGGCAAATATGTAGTGCCCTCAATAGTAAATGGCTCAATACTGTTTCCATTTGCATCCTTTGGAATAATTTCCTTGCCGTCTAGCATAACTCTGATATTATTGTAAAAAAGAGTTGCTGTTCTTGATCCAACACTTGCGTATACAACAGCTGAAATTGATAATAACGCTGTTACCATGATTGCAATGACTTTTGTTCTTTTCATAATTAAATTCCTCCATTTTGCCACAAGGCTTTTTATAGCCTATATTGTATCATATATAGTCTACTTTGTCAATACTAATAAACTATAATTACTATATAAAATTGAAAGAAGGATAAATATGAGTACGTACACAACCGTTAAAAACAGAATTTTATATTTATGTGAAGAAAAGAGAATAACAATAAACAAATTAGCTACCGAATCAGGAGTTGCACCTTCAACCATTAAGAATATTCTTTATGGGAAAAGCCAAAACCCCGGCATTGTAACAATCAAAATGCTTTGCGACGGAATGGGCATATCCTTAGCGGATTTTTTTAATACAGAAGAATTCAAAACACTTATACAAGAGATTAAATAGAATATATTATCGCCAAAAAACGGAGCAGCCCCCTGCTCCGTTTTTAATCTTATTTTAGCTTTTCCACCATTCTCTTTGCAAGGTTTGCAAGAGCAATTCCGAATTCATCAAATGATTCAGGATCAAGCTTTGGCGACGCCATAGTTTCTAAAGAAAATACTCCTTTAAATCCTATCTCCTTTACTGCTTTTAAGAAATCATCCCAGTTTATCCGACCAAAATACGGGAACATATGAGGATCCATCCCATAGATAGAATCGTGTATATGAAAAGCTTTGATTTCAGATCCAAGTTTTCTTACCACTTCCCCTGCTTCGTTGGTAAAGGTCTGGACATGGTCGGTGTCAAGACAAATCTTAAAGTGGTCGGAATTTATTTCCCTGACAAACTCCAACACCTTCTCAGGGGTCGCCATAGAAAAGTCCTTAAATGGCAAATTCTCAAGGCAAATTATAACATCATTTTCTATTGCCGTCTTTAAAAGCTCCCTGAAATATTCAAGGTTTATCTCCCAAGTTTTCGCCTCGGTTCCATCTAATAAATCATCTCGTCCCATAGGGCAAAGAGGATGAATTACCCAATATTTAACACCCAAAACTTTCGCAAATTGAATAGATTTTTCATATAATAAAGTCGATTTGCCCTATCCTCGGGAGTCCCGTCTTTTATAGGTACTCTAAATGGTCCGTGAGCCTGATTCATCAAAACTCCGGCCGACTCTGCCAGCTCCCTTTGATGCTCAAGATATGCTTTTGCATCGGCGTCATTCATAGAATAGAGTTCTTCATCTGTATCCGCCATTTGAAAATCGGCTGCCGTATACCCATGCTCCACCATCTTTTCATAGCACTTATCCCCAAATTTTCCGTAACCATGTGTTCCTACTTTTACACCTATTCTCATATATTCTTCCCCATATCTTAATTTATCTCTTTTGCCTTTTCGGTAAACTTTTGCTTTACAATGTCGTATGCAAGTTTGGGACGTCTGTACATATCCACAACACCTTTATTGTTTCTTAAGCATACTCTTGTTGTGTACCAGTTCCCTTCTTCGGTAACTCGGCAATCACAGAATTGCCATATAAATGCACCCACAATTCTATCGTTATGAAGATATTCATCTAAGTTATCACTCAATATATCCGACTGTCTCTCCTCACTCCACTTTCTTCTTGCAGGATCACGGAATCCATACATGGCAGCACCGCCAAATTCACTTATAATCAAGGGTTTATCTATAACTCCCACCTCATCCATCCAGTCGGTCGTTACGGTTAACCACTCGTCTATGGTCTTATTGTCATACCATCCGGCATATAGGTTATACGAAACTACGTCTGCCAAGTCAAGGCATATATCGGTGCTGTGTCGGCAGGTGGCAGATGTGACAGGTCTTGACTTGTCCATACTTCTCACAAGATTATATTGTTTCATGTACATCTCTCTGCCGATTTCCGACTCACTGGCACATTCATTCAAAAGGCCCCATATTACAATAGACGGGTGGTTATAGTGGTTATCTATCATCTCCTCAATACAGTCTTCACACTGCTTTTCAAGGTTAGGATTCAACATATCCGGAATAGGCTCACCGGTGAACTCCTCGCCCATAATATACATACCCCTTGCATGGTTTTCTTCCCACACCATGAGTCCGTATTCATCGCATAAATCCAAAAATCTTTCGTCGTTTGGATAATGGCTGGTTCTTACCGCATTTGCCCCCATATCCTTCATAAGCCATATGTCCTTCATCATGAGCTGTACCGGGATTGCACAACCAAACTCAGGTGAATCCTCGTGACGGTTAAAGCCCATTAAAAAGGTTTCGGAGCCGTTTAAGAATATCCGGTTTCCAACCACCTCAACAGTTCTGAAGCCTACTCTCTCGATAAGGTCATCAATTAAAGCTTCCCCGTCAAAAAGATTACACTCCATCATGTAAAGTTTTGGGTTCTTTCCTGACCACTCATCAACTCCTTCAAATGTACCCGACACTTCAACCTTCTCTATTGAGTTTGCTTTAATTTTTATGTCCCCAACGCTCAAGGTTTTTCCCGCAATCTCAATTTTTATGTCCCTAATCACATCATTGTCTGATATGTTTTCAACCAGCACTACAACGTCCCCCGACCAGACACCGTCTGAAAATTTCGGGGTGAACTTTATGTTTTTAATATATGTATCAGGGATAATTTCATAACCACAGGGTCTTGTAATTCCGCCATAGGTATAGTAGTCATTGGCAACATGAAGTGCCGAACCTACATGAAACTCATTGGATACATCTACCTGAATTTCGTGCTTTCCGCCTTTTACATCCTTTAAAACAGTTTCAAAAGGTGTAAAAGCATTATAGTGGTGGGCACAATGCTCTCCGTCAAAGAACACGTCCCCCGTGTGGCTTATTCCCTTAAAAACCAATCTCAAATTTGCATCCTCTAAAATTTCAATCTCTTTTTTGTAAACCCCTTTGCCACGGTAATTTAAAAGGCTCGGGTGACTTTCCCAACAGCCGGGTACTGCCATAGGCTCTTTTACTCCGTTACACTCGAAGTCCCAGATTCCGTCTAGGCTTACAGTTTTTCTTATTTTGTGAGTATTAAACATTCTCATAATTTTCTCTCCCTATTTGTTTTTTGTGGTATGATTAAAATCTACACAATGTAGTTTTGACAATCATATATAATCTTTTTATTTTCATATTTTGAAAACCATTTAGCATTTTCAGTATGCACCGGAATTATAGCTTTGGGCGATACATCTTTGATTAAATTTTCAACCGTTTTTACATCCGCATGTCCGCTTGTATGAAGGATGTGCAGTTTTACTCCCTTTAATTTCATAAAATCCAAAAATTCTTTCATATCTTCGCGTTCAAGGTAGCCTTTCCACATTCCGTAAAATAATATTCCATCTTCAAACGAACATATCTCATTCAGTTTTGAAAGATAATTTTTCATAGATGGTCTTACGCACATCAAAAACTGTTCTTTTGCAATAGCATTTTTGCCTATTTTAATATCATCAAACTCAGAAAGCATTTGGTATTGTTTATCTCCGCCGGTCATAAATACCCTCGTGTTCTTATTAGGCCTCAATGCGCTTTCCTCTGATGCTTTTGCAATTTTTGCAGTATAAATGTCTTCAAGAAAAAGCCTTTTAGTTTGTTTCGCCACATTACTCATAGTAATAAGTCTATCTATATTCATAGCCGACATCATAACAAAGGCAGGACCTGAACTCTTTGATAGAGCCCCTACCGCTATATCCTCAAGGGTCTCTTCTTCAATGTTTTTTATAACCTCTTCTCTTGAAAGAGTAGTCCCTTCAATTATCAACGCATCAACAACGGGAACTTTCGATAGAAGATTATTATAATCCAACCTTCCGTTAGCCCTGAAATCTCCTGTATACAAGACTTTTTTTCCATCAGCTTCGACAAGAAACATATACGAATCAAATGCCGAATGGTCGCAAAGGACAGGGGTAATTTTAATATCGTCAACATAAATTGGTTTGTCTTCAAAAATAAATTTTGGAGAAAATTCACACGAAACTCCTCTATACTCATTTGCCGCCTCAATGATTTTATATGCCCTTTTCCCCATATAAATAGGGATATCATCTAAGACATAATCAAGTAGTCCAATGTGGTCGGAGTGATAGTGCGAAATAAAGACTGCATCATACTTCTTTTCACCGCAAAACAAACCATCAATTTTAGGGATTTCAATTTCTTTGCTCTCGTCAAGATTAACACCTACATCAAAAACTATTTTTGTTTTATCTGTTGATATTTCAATAATTGAACCGCCTATTTGATTCTGACCACGAATTATATTGATTTTCATTATTTCTTACTCTCCGCTATAAATAAAATCAGAACATTATCAACTATTTTTTTCATTGATTCAGCTTGCTTTAAAATCTTATTTTGTCTTTTAATTTTCACTATAAAGCCATCTTTTATTTGCGTAAACTCATCTATGTAATCAAAATTTTCTTTCAACTTTAATTCTATTTGTGATATTATCTTCTTTTGCATTTCATCAAAAGATTCGGTAGTTCTTCCCATAAATATTTCTTTCTTGACTGAAAAAGTTAAACTATCCTCTGTATAATCAAAAAAGGTTCTTTGATTTCCACTTTTTTCACCACAAATATAAGCCAAATTTGAATTTATATTATATCTATAATTATTGTCATTATCTTTTGTTAGAATTGGATTATACTTTATAACTAACTCTTTCATTGTATCATCAAATGCTTTTTTGTAGTCGGTATAATGTTTTGGAATCGAATCTTTTATTACTGCAAAAAACAGTACAATTACAACGAGTGTGCTAAACACGTCTTTAATTCCTGCTGCAACTGTGGCAGCTGAAACTCCGTTGATTACAACTTCTGCAATTGCTGCTAAAACAGCAATCACTGCAAAAATACCACCCAAAATTTTTTCAATAAAATCTTGTTTTTCCACCATTTATTCCTCCACAATGTATTTTTCATTTTCGTATTTTATAAATATAGGTTCACAATCTAAAGCATTTATAAGTTCTTTCAATTTAGGTCTGTCTTCAAACATTTCATTATAGGCGATGCTACCTGTAAACACAAACGGATTTGCTTTAATTTTTGTGTCCTCCGGCAAATTAAAATCCATAAGTAGTTTTTTCGTATCGACTGTCTTTAGGTATGTATATCCCTCAATTACACATCTAAGCATTGTTTCGTCGCTATCCGGTTTTTTTAACTCCAAAATTCTTAATGTATCGCCATCATAGGAAAGTAAATCTATTTTCCCTACCTTATCGGATGATTTGTTTTTCAAAGGTGTCTGATAATCTAATATTTTGCCAAGTCCGTTTATATGAGACTGATTAAACATCTTCATGGCGATTATCTCTTCATCCCGATTACTGTTGACATTTTTTATCATTCCATCATGATTTTTGGTAAAATAACTTTTTTCTCTTGTTATAGTAGGTATCTCATTTAGTAATTCCAAATTTTCAAGCAACCATTCACAAACAATTTCTGTATAATATTCATTCGTATCAGATGTTTTCCCTCTATAATTGATAAAATCGGATTTATAAAATAACTGGATGTCATTTTTTGCACCTTTAATCTTATTAATTATATCTTCCCTTGTATACCCCATTATCCTACTCTCCTCATCTTACGAGTTCCATCTCCAATTATACTAATTATACCCCCAACCTCTTAAAAAATCAACCCTAAATAGTCTACAGAGGCAAAAAATAACACGGTATTTTAAAATACCGTGTTCATATTATTAAAATTTATTATTTTTTCATTATCTTTGCAACTTCTTCAGCAACAAGCTTTGTTAAAGTTTCGATGTCCATTCCTGGAGCATTTGCAAACAGAGAACCGTCTGCCTTGCCGTCACTTGAGAATAGCTTCATCTTCTTCATACTTTCTTGCTTAACAGCCTCAACTGCTGCAGGAATAAGGTCAATTAGACCCTTGTCCATACTCTGGAACTTCTTAAACTCAGCCTCAACCGCTGCAACGTTAATGTCGGTAAAGATGTTAACCTTGCTTATACCTTCCTGGATAGCCTGCTTAAAGTCATTGTCGGTAAGACCTGAACCGCCGTGGAGAACCAATGGCACATCAACAGTATTTGCGATTGTGCGGATTCTTTCAAAGTCAAGTTTTGGTGGTAATTTATATGCACCGTGAGCGTTACCTACAGCTATAGCCAATGCGTCAACGCCCGTCTTTTCAACGAAATCTCTTGCAAGTTTCGGATCGGTGAAGAACTTTGACGGGTCAGCTAAGTGTGAGCTACCCTCAGCAGATCCTTCGTTATCACCAACGTGACCTAACTCACCTTCGATTGTAGCACCATATGAGTGAGCAATATCAGCCATTTCCTTAACTTTACGAACATTTTCTTCATATGAATCTGTTGAGCAGTCATACATGATTGAGCTAAATCCAAGTTCAAGTGCTCTAATACATGTGTCATATGTAAGACCATGGTCTAAGTGAACAACAACCGGCACAGATGCCTTCTTTGCCATAGGAATCAAGTAATATGAAACCTCATCCAATGGTCCATATGGTAAAAGCACTTCAGCAGTACCCATAATAACCGGTGATCTTGTTGATTCTGCGGCATTTATGATACCACGTGCAAGCTCTAAATTAACTGCATTAAAAAGACCTACCGCATAACGGTTTTTCTTAGCCGGTCTTAAAACGTCATTCATATTTACTAACATAGCTTCTTCCTCCAAATTGCATTTATGTTATTTAAATTATCAAATCCCAATAATTCAAGGATATTATACCACATCCTTTTTAATTTTTCAATAGTAATTTTAAAAATTCCGGCTAAAATTTTCCTAAAAAATTTATTATTTTAATATGAAAAATTTACAATAACCAAGATTATTTTTCCTTCCTTATTATTTAACTTCTCTTTTTCTTATCACTATAATTGACATTTTTCAAAACCTATGCTACTATTTTTTTGGAAAACCCGAAAGGAGATTTAATATGATAAAAGCAGTAATTTTTGATTTAGACGGTACAGTTACCGATACCCTCTCGACCATCGCATACTTCGGAAATTTTGCACTTTTTACTCACGGATTTAAGGAAATTCCTGAAGAACACTATAAATTCTTTGCAGGAAACGGCAAAAAAGTGCTGATAGAAAGAATGCTTGGATTTTGGGGAGATTACACCGAAGATGAATTTAAAAAGGTTGAAAAAACCTATGATGATGCATATGAAGGCGACCCAATCGGAAAAACCACCGTTTTTGACGGAATCCTACCACTTCTTTCCGATTTGCACGAGCGTGGCATAAAAACTGCCATAAATTCAAATAAGCCCCATAACGTAGCTTTAATGGTTTTAGATGCACTATTCCCCGAAGGCAGCATAGATAATATCTATGGTCAGATTGACGGTATCCCAAATAAGCCCGACCCACTTTTGGCTCTTCGACTTGCCGAAGAATTTGGTGTAGACCCTTCGGAATGTCTTTTTGTAGGGGATACTTCGGTTGATATGGAGACCGCCAAAAATGCCGGAATGACCGCAGTGGGAGTTTTATGGGGATTTCGCGAAGAACCCGAGCTAAAAGACGCCGGTGCCGACTATATTATTAAAAATCCTAGCGAAATTTTGGACATAATTTTTAAAATAGAGAATGAGTAAACAGAAGAAAAACGAAGAAAAACGACGATTTCAAGAGTTTTAAAATAATATATGTTTTTTTTCAAAAAAAGTGTTGACAAGGATTTAAAAAAGTAATATAATATCACTCGTGAGTTTGGGAGATATAAGATATTTTCCCAAAATGTATAAATTTTATTGTTTTAATAAGGAGGTAAATTCCATGAGTAGCTATTTGCAAAAACCACAAGAAGTTAACAGAAAATGGTACATCATCGATGCTGAAAACAAGCCACTCGGAAGAGTTGCAGCACAAGCAGCAAGCATATTAAGAGGTAAGCACCTTCCAACCTACACACCAAACGTAGATTGCGGTGACCACGTTATCATTGTAAACGCTGCAAAGGCAGTTTTAACAGGTAACAAGATTAACCAGAAGGTTCGTTACTACCACACAGGCTGGGTAGGCGGTATTAAAGAAATCCACTACAATAAGCTTATGGCAGAAAAGCCTGAAGATGCATTTATGTATGCAGTAAAGGGTATGCTACCAAATAACTCAATCGGCAGAAAGGCTTTAACAAGACTTCGTGTTTACAAAGATGCAGAACACAATAACGCTGCACAAAAGCCGGAAAACTGGACACGCGAAATTAAATAAGGAGGATTCTTAACATGGCAAAAGTTCAATACTATGGTACAGGTAGAAGAAAGTCTTCCGTTGCAAGAGTTCGTTTAGTTCCGGGCAACGGCAAGATTACAATAAACGGCAGAGATATTGACGATTACTTTGGTCTTGACACATTGAAGGTTATCGTTCGTCAACCTTTGACTTTAACATCAACTGTTTCACAATTCGATGTTATCGCAAACGTTGAAGGCGGTGGTTTCACAGGTCAAGCTGGTGCTATCCGTCATGGTATCTCAAGAGCACTTTTAGAGGCTGACACTGATGCTTACAGAGCTACACTTAAGGCTGCAGGCTTCTTGACAAGAGATTCAAGAATGAAGGAAAGAAAGAAGTACGGCTTGAAGGCCGCTCGAAGAGCACCACAATTTTCAAAGAGATAATTTGTTTTTGGAAATATCAAAAATCCCACAGCTTTTGCTGTGGGATTTTTTTTTGATAAAAATAGACTGCACAAAAACTTCTACAGTCTTAAAGTTAACTAATTTCTACATCATCTACCGAATTTTCAAGAATTATATTTATAAGTTCATTTCTTGAACGATTACTTTTCCCCGACAGGTCATCTATCTTTTTTAGTACGCCCTCCTTGATTCTTACCGATATTACCCTATATCCGTCATCGCCTTTTTTATCTATTTTTATAACATTTCTTCCCATAATATCACCTCACAATACAATTATAATATATTCCTATTTCAAATTATATACTATAATTATATTATAAATATATTCATTTTATATTGACTATTATCATTCGATGTGGTATAATGTTTAAAACATCTGGGAGGTAAAATATATGCATGAAATGGTAAAAGAGTTTTTAGATGCTCACGAAAGCGCTGAAAGAGAAAAATACGAGGAAGAAAAGCAACAAACTTTGTTGGAATTAGGTTTATATGAAAAGGAATATTCTCTGTATGATGGAGAATTTTACAAAATAATTCCTATTGAAGTCACTGATGAAGAATACGAAACAATAAAAAAATATATACAAAAAGAAAGTCGGATCGTAGCCA
>JAZULN010000090.1:0-14022 GCA_045603125.1 Clostridia bacterium
TAGGGGCAGGTTGGTGAAAGAGTTGCGGTTGGCAGACCTTTCGACGAGCCTATAGGCTCGGCCAGCATATTGCCCTAAGGGGGCAGAGCAAGCCACCGGCACGGCCGGTGGTCATGACTTTCCGTCAAGGTCCAAAAATTCTAGGGCTGCAAGACCTTTAATATTTATTACATTTAAAATTTTATGGCGAAGATACTCTTTCATAGTAAAAACATCCTCAACTTATTTCATATTCACATATAAATTGTAACATAAATATATAGATATGTAAACCCAATATTTTCTTTATTAAAATACCAATATATTCTTTTTAGATTTTTTAAGAATATTTTTTAAAAACAAAGAGCACCCAATTGGTGCTCTTTGTTTATCATATCATATTATTTCCTTATTGCCTGCAAGTAACTTTTCACGGTGAACTGTGAAAAAATCCACCAAAAAACCTTGAGTATATTTTTTCATAGCATCAATTACAGTTTCAGGCTTCAGATTATATAAATTTCCCGCAGCAAGGCACATTTTCAGGCTCAAACAGTCGCCGTCTTTTGATATTTTTTCCAAGCTGTAAATATAGGGTCTGATGTCTGCTTCCTTAATGCCGCTCTTACTTTTTTTCATGACATTTAGCTCAGGATTTTTCAAAAACTCATCAATGTCAAAATCACACTTTGTATTTAGTTTAACTACATATTCAGCACGGTCAAGCTTTGAAAAATCACAGTTTTTATCTTTTTTAACATCTAAAATCTTAAAGCCTTTTGGCATGTTTTGGTTTAGTTTGTCCCGAATAAAATTCTCTGAAAATTCACCCGAAAAACCTATTTTCATAAGCTCACCGCTTGCTGTTACCCCAACCGACAAAGGCATCGCAACCGTCATAATCGGGTGCGGATTAAAGCCTTGGGAAAATTCCATCGGAAGGTTTGCACGTCTTATAACTCTATGAATAAAACGCACAAAATCAAGGTGGGATATGTATTTAACCTCATCCCCACGGCTATATTTTATAACATACTTACTCATAGCAAACACCTACCCCAAAAGAATTTGCACCGCATCCGGCACACTTTTCACGGCAATTTGGTGTAGTTTCCTCATTCATTGCCTTTTCGTACTCACGTTTTAAGAAACACTTCTTAACGCCTACGTCAATATGATCCCAAGGTAAAACCTCATCCATTCCCCTCTCTCTTAAGTAAAAATCAGGGTCAATTCCACATTCCTGGAAACTCTCGAGCCACTTATCGAACTTAAACTGTTCGTCCCAGCCGTCAAATTTACAACCCTTTTCTACAGCTTTTGCAATGACTTTTGAAAGGCGTCTGTCACCTCTTGCAAACACGCCCTCTAAGTAGCTTGTTTTATTATCATGCCACATATAACGGATTCTCTTTGAGCGGATATTTGCCTTTAAAAAATCCTGCTTTTTTATGATTGTATCACGGCCATCTTGCGGGCACCACTGAAATGCAGTAAAAGGTTTTGGCACAAAACTCGATGTGCTTACATTTATATTAACATTCTTTGCACGTTCTTCTTTCGGGATTTTGAAATACTCATCCAAAACCTTTTCAGAAAGAGTAGCAATTCCCTCTAAATCCGCCTCGGTTTCGGTGGGAAGTCCGATCATAAAATATAGCTTTACATTTGTCCAGCCACCATTAAATATTCTTGATGTTGACTCTAAAATATTTTCTTCGGTAATGTTTTTATTGATTACATCCCTCAGTCTTTGTGTCCCTGCCTCGGGTGCAAATGTGATACCCGATTTTCTAACCTTCTGAACCTTATTCATCAGTTCTAGTGAGAAGTTATCAATTCTTAAAGACGGCAAAGACAACCCGATTTTCTTCGGTTCTGTTATTTCCAAAAGATTATCTGTCAGTTCTTTTAGTCCCCTATAGTCACTTGTGCTAAGAGAGGATAATGAAATCTCGTCATATCCGCTTGAATCAAGAAGTCTTCCGGCAAGGCAGGTTAGAGTTTCCGGTTTTCTTTCTCTGACCGGTCTATAAACATATCCCGCCTGACAGAATCTGCAGCCCCTGATACAACCTCTGAAAACTTCCAGCATAACTCTGTCATGGACAATTTCGCCATAAGGTACAATTATACTCTCGGGTGCGTCGGTTTTATCAAAATCAAACATTATTCGTTTTCTAATGGTCGACTTTGCACATTCATCATTCGGTGTAACCGCCTTAACTGTGCCATCTTCGTTATATGAAACATCATAAAAAGACGGTACATAAATGCCATCAATCTTTGCAATTTCTCTTAAATATTCAATTCGCTCTTTTCCCGATTCCTTCCACTTTATGTAGGCATCCACCACCTCATTTATCATTTCCTCGCCTTCGCCCATCATGAAGAAATCGATAAAATCGGCTATTGGCTCGCCGTTATAGGCACAAGGTCCTCCTGCACAAACAAACGGGTCGCCGTCTAATCTATCCTTTGAAAAAAGCGGGATTTCGGCTAAAGACAGCATATTTACAACATTTGTGTAGCTAAGCTCATATTGGAGAGTAAAGCCAATCATATCGAAATTTTTAATCTCGTCACCACTCTCCAGGGCAAATAACTTCATTCCCTCTTTTTTCATTTCCTCTTCCATGTCAACCCAGGGCGCAAAAACCCTTTCACAGTAGGTGTCATCTCTTTTATTCAGGACATGATATAATATTTTTAGTCCCAGATGCGACATGGCAATCTCATAAACATCAGGAAAACAAAAACCAAACCTGACCTTAACGCTATCAGGATTCTTTACACACGAATTTAACTCACCGCCTGTGTAGCGTGTGGGTTTTTGAACATTCATGAGTATTTTATCTATCTTTTTAAAATGCATCTTCTACTCCCTTATGTATTACACCGGGGGTTCTCCCCCGGTGTATCAGATGTTTTCTGCCACATCTACCTTTTGATCTTCTTCCTTATCCTTTTTATCCTTTTTCTTCTTCGCCATCTTATCCGATACAGATGTAATAACGCAATTTACCTTATCAAAAATTTCAGGAATAAGTGCTGTTAGTCTATCTCCCGGTGTCGGGTCAGGGTTTGCCGGCAATAGCTTGATGTTACCGTTTCCAACAATCATAAATGCAACCGGTTTTACGTTAGCACCACCACCGCAACCGCCTCCAAACATTGGTGTATTTTCTTCCTGAGTTAATGTCTTTTTCTTACCCCCAAATTCACTTCCGCCTGCACCAAAACCAAAGCTTACTGTAGAAATCGGGATGATTACAGTACCGTCGGGTGTGGTTACAGGATCTCCTACGATTGTGTTTACATCGATCATTGATTTGATGCTGCTCATTGCAGTATCCATTAGTCCTTCGATTGGATGTTCAGCCATTTTAATCTTCCTTTCGTGTAATTTTATTTATTTTCAAATACATTTTAAGTACTTTAAAAATCATAATGATAATATGCACATTTCTGACTTCTAATATGCACTTTGCACCAAACGATAAATACCTGTTCTCAAAGTCAGGATTGATTTTGACATCATATTTTTTTAGGGAAAAATTATTATCAAAAAGTGCAATTAAATTATATATAACTCCATATGCACCGCCTGTTATAATACCTGTCCCCATCGCATCTCCGGTGCCGAAATTAAGTGAAAAATCCAGCTCTTTTATCTTTAGTGCCCGTCTCGATGTGTAAGATAAAATCTCAACAATGTCATCTTCAATTGATTTAAAAAGAGTAATTCCTTTATCGACCTTCTCCTTCAAGGTAAGTCCTTTATTTTCGGGGTTTGGGTTTTTAGGTGTCCCCTTTTTCTTTGGAGGTTTTAGTTTTATTTTTAAAAACAGATGTTTTATAGTCACAGAAAATTTCTTTCCGCATTTGTCATATGAAAATTCAAAAATAAAGTTTGTGGCGGTAAAAAGAAATAATGAAATTACGGCTATCACAAATACTAATATCCATAAAAACATATTCATATCTACCACCTCACCATCTATTCTTCTATCTCCATCTGCTCATATTCAGGGGTTATTCCCGATAAATCAAGCTCTGGCAAATCGCCCGGATTTTTCAAGCCAAAACATCTTAAAAAATTCTGTGATGTTTTATATAAAATGGGTCTTCCCGGGGCATCGAGTCTGCCACATTCTTCAATTAAGTTTCGCTCAACTAATCTATTTATCGCACCGTCACTGTTTACCCCTCTTATGTACTCAACCTGACCTCTTGTTATCGGTTGCTTATAGGCAATAATCGCAAGCGCTTCCATCGCAGCATTAGATAAGGCTTGTCTTCTTTGTTCGCCTAAGATTTCCTGAATGTATACATAATACTCAGGTCTTGAACAAATCTGGTAGCCACCGTCAATTTCGATTAGTTTTACTCCTCGAAGACTTGTTTCATATTCATGGGATAAAAGCTTTGCTGCTTCCTCCACTTCTTCTACCGTTACCTCTAATACCGCCGCAAGCTTTGCCGCCTTAACAGGCTCGCCTGCTGCAAACAATATACCTTCAATGGCATAGGGAATATTTACCTTCTCCATCCTAAAATTCTCTCCTATTTCTGACTGATTATAAACTCTCCCGACTCAATATCGTAGTCGGCAGAAATCTTACTTAGCTTTATCATTTCCAAGATTGCCAAAAAGGTGGCTATCATCTCAGGGCGTGAGTCTTCCTCTCTAAAAAGTTTTGAAAATTTCACTCTTTTTGCCCTCTTTAAAATCTTCTCCACCTTTTTTTCCATATCCTCAACCGATACCTTTTCTCTGCCGACAATGCCGACAAAGGCACGTTTTTCAGGCTTTTTTCGTCTGATTCTTCTCTGCATTATTGCATCAAAGGCGTCGATTAGGTCACGAACCTCGTGTTTTACATCATATTCAGGGACAGGAAAATCAATTTTCTCTGCCTCTTTAAATACCATGTACCTTGACCAGAACTCGGATTTTCTTAGTTCTGTTGATGCTTCTTTATATCTTTGATATTCCAAAAGTCTTTGAGCAAGCTCTTCTCTCGGATCTTCTTCCTCCGCTTCCTCGTCTTTCGGAAGAAGCATTTTTGATTTTATATATAAAAGCTGTGCCGCAAGTACTATAAACTCACTGGCGTTTTCTATATTTGCATCTTCAATCCCCTCAATCGCCGCAAGGTACTGGTCGGTAATTTCAACTATGGGGATATCATAAATACTTACTTTGTTTTTTGATATAAGATGCAAAAGAAGGTCTAAAGGCCCTTCAAAACCTTCCAATTTATAACATATTTTATCCATCTTTTTTTACACCTATACAATCAACCCGAACATAGAGCCGATGCCTTTAAAAATGAGGGTAAATACAACGCTTACGCCTGTGCCAATTATCCCTGAAAATACTCCGGTTACCGACAGAAGCATCAGTATTAACATTGAGTATCTCTCATAGCTCATGAGTGTATAATATGCTTTATTTGAAATGAATAATCCTATTATTCTGGACCCATCAAGAGGCGGAAACGGGATAAGGTTAAATACCATAAAGCAAAGGTTTCTGATTATAAAAATCTGCATAAAAAGACTGAATCCGTTTGTGACCCATCTTGGCAAAACTCCACCGGTAGAATTTACAATAGCATATGGCAAAAGCCAGATTATAAAGCCGACTATTGCAAGTATCAGGTTTGCCAAAGGGCCTGCTGCTGCAGTTATTGCCATTCCCTTTTTCTTATCTTTATAATACATCGGATTTACTTCAACCGGTTTTGCCCAACCAAAACCTGTGAAAATCATTAAAAGTGTTCCAATTAAATCAAGATGTGCCATTGGGTTTAAGGTCATTCTACCACGTAGTCTTGGTGTTGGGTCACCAAGTTTTATTGATACCCAGCCGTGTGCCAATTCATGAAATGTAAGTGCAATAAGAGTAATTGGCACATTTATTAAAATATCTAAAAAATCAAATCCAAACATTTTTATACCGCCTTTTAAAAAGTTTACAAAAATTCTATTATATTATAGCATAAATCCAAAATAAAGTAAAGGGTAAAATTAAAAAACCGCCCATAAAAGCGGTTTTAACTAAAAGTTTATTTAAAAATCAAAAAATATAGCCCTGCAAGGACTGATGCGGCAGTTCCATATACTATAACCGGACCGGCAATTGTAAATATCTTTGCCGCAACACCAAGCACATTCCCTTCGGTCTTTGCCTCAATTGCAGGAGACGCCACGGCATTGGCAAACCCCGTTATAGGAACAATCGTCCCCGCTCCTGCAAACCGGGCAAGTTTTGAGTATAAACCAAGCCCTGTAAATAGCACACTCAAGAAAATTAACGTAACCGAGGTGGCGGCACCCGCCATATCTTTTTCGAGTCCTGCCCACAAATACGCTTTTAAAATCGCCTCGCCTATAGTACAAATCCCGCCGCCTATCAAAAAGGCATTGAGCATATTTTTAAAAAGATGCGACGGCGGTAATTTCTTATCGGAAAATTTTTTATAGTCTGTGTCTTTTTTCATTTCAAATCCCCCTTTTGCCTATTATTATCAACAAAATACTTTTGAATTATGAATAAAAAATTAAATTTAGCCAATTCGCCATTATCCCCTTGAAAATAATTTGGTTTTGATATATAATTGTTGCATTAGGAATTTTATAATAAATATTATAACAATAGAATGAGGTATAAAAAATGAATAAAAATAAAGAACATATAACATCAATCGGCGGTCAGGCGGTTATGGAAGGGGTTATGATGAGAGGCCCACACAAAACCGCAGTGGCTGTTAGAAAGCCCGACAAGGAAATTGTCTTAAAAGTTGACGATAACGGTACAAAAAAGAAAAACTTTTTCTTAAAACTTCCCATAATCAGGGGTTGTGTAAATTTTATTGGCTCACTGGTAGTTGGTATGAAGGCACTTATGTATTCGGCAGAGTTTATAGATTTAGAAGATGACGAGGCCGAAGAAAGCAAGTTTGACAAGTGGTTAAACGATAAGTTTGGAGATAAAGTCAAGGACATAGTTATCTATGTATCCATCGTTCTGTCCCTTTTCTTATCGGTCGGGCTGTTTATACTACTCCCCACACTTTTAGCAGATTTTATCGGTTGGATATTCTCACTCACTCCCGCTGATTTCATATCTGATGCAAAAATCTTTCGCCCAATTGTGGAAGGTGTTTCCAGAATGGTGATATTTATTGCATATTTATCACTAACATCTTTGTTGCCCGACATAAGACGCGTATTTGAATATCACGGTGCTGAACATAAAACCATTGCATGTTACGAAGCGGGCGAGGAATTAACAGTTGAAAATGTAAAAAAACACTCAAGACTTCATCCAAGATGCGGCACAAGTTTTCTATTATTTGTTATGATTATAAGTATTATAATCTTTTCACTCTTGCCACAAGCACCAAACATATTTATTAAAGTTTTAATGCGACTTGCACTTTTACCGGTTGTAGCAGGCCTTTCTTATGAGATTATAAAGCTTGCCGGCAGAAGTAAAAATTCATGCGTAAGAGTTTTAACAAAGCCGGGACTCTGGCTACAAAAAATAACCACACGCGAACCCGACGAATCACAAATCGAGGTGGCAATAGAATCGATGAAGGCAGTTATTCCCGAAAACTCGGAGGATGACAGATGGTAATAAAGGATTTGATTATTAAAATTTCCAATGATTTTAATAATCATTTTGTAGATAATGCTTTATTTGAGGCAAATTTAATCGTAAAAACCGTTTTAAATCTCTCCTCTTTAGATGTTGTTTTAAAAGGGAAAGAAACGGTTTTAGATGAAGATTTAAAAATAATCGAAGGATATTCCAAAAGGCGAATTTCGGGCGAGCCTCTACAATATATTTTAGGTACTCAAGAATTTATGGGCTTGGAATTTCGAGTAAATCCTTCGGTTTTAATACCCCGGGGCGATACCGAAATTTTAGTTGAACACATTTTAGAGCATTTTGGCGGAAAACCGATTAACGTTCTTGATTTATGTACGGGCTCGGGTTGTATTGCAATATCTTTAGCACACTTTAATAAAAATGCACTTGTTACTGCAGTTGATATTTCCCACGACGCCATAGAGTGCGCAAAGGAAAATGCAAGAAATTTAGGGGTTTCAGACAGGGTTTCCTTTCGGGTCGATGACATATTCTCCATGGATTTTTTCGGGAAGTTTGATTTGATAGTATCCAACCCGCCGTATATAGAGAGCGAGGTTATTCCCACTCTTTCGGGGACAGTAAAAGATTTTGAACCACTTTCTGCTTTAGACGGCGGAGCTGACGGACTTAAATTTTATAGATTTATCACAAAAATCTCACCGAGACTTTTAAATAAAAACGGGCTATTAGCCTTCGAAATCGGATATAACCAAAAAGATGCGGTTGTAAGTATATTGGAAGATTCATTTTGTAATATAAATACAATAAAAGACTACGGAAATTGCGACCGGGTGGTCAGTGGTATTTTAAAAGACGGATTAAAATAATCCGCCTCAGACTGCCGAAAAAGTCGTTCTACCGCAAGCAAATTATTAAGTAATGAAAAACATAGAATTTTTAAACATAAAACGGCAAGAAAATATAAAAGTTTCTTGCCGTTCGTTGCTTTTTTCCAATTTAAACTCTGCCGTACCATCGTACGCCGACGAATATAAATTGAAAAAATATAACTTCCTTTTTCGACCTCTGCCATTTATAAATTTTCTTCAAAAAAAGCTTTTAACTCTTTATATGCTATATCCTCGTCAGAGCCGTCAATAGAAATTTCCACGCTATCTCCACCTTTTACTCCAAGTCCCATAACTCCAAAAATCTTATCCGCGTCAGCTGATTTTTGGTTTTTTAAATTTTTAATTATAACCTTACTTTTAAACTCCCCTGCTTTTTTTACCAAAACTCCCGCCGGTCTTGCATGAATCCCAAGGTCATCTGTGATTTTATATTCAAATTTTTTCATCCATATCACTCCTGAATTTAAATTTTTTTGATATAAATTTTAGTATTTTCAAAAATTTTATATCTATTCAGAAAATAAAATATTAAACATATTGTAAATAAATAAAAAAAGTCTTTTTTTATTTAAACTTTTATGATATAATACCATGATGAAATATTGTTTTTAAAATCAAAGGAGATTTGAATATATGAATATGACACTTTGTTCCAGATGCGGAGTAAACCCCGCTGTTCTTTTCATCACTAAGATGGAAGGCGACAAAACAACAAATGAAGGGCTATGCCTTGCATGTGCTAAAAAGCTTGGTATCGCACCAATCGACAATATGATGGCACAGCTCGGTATCAGCGATGAGGATATCGAAAATCTAAATAATGAGATGTCGGAGTTTATGAATAACATCGACGAAAATGCATCCCCCGAAGAATTACAGGATATGCTTCAGGAACTATCGGGTGGCGACGCTGACGAAGGCGGTGCTGCAACCGCACCTTTGGGATTTTTATCAAATATGTTTAAAAAGCCCGATTCCAATGGTGAAAAACCGGGAAACGATACAATGAAGAAAGACCAAAAAGGACATGACAAGAAAAAATCTAAGAAAAAGTCAATGCTTGATACCTATGGCACAAATCTTACAGAAAAAGCGGCTTTGGGTAAAGTTGACAGAGTTATAAACCGCCACGACGAGATTGACCGTGTTATTCAGATTCTAAACAGACGCACCAAAAATAACCCTGTTATCTTAGGCGAGCCGGGTGTTGGTAAAACCGCCATTGCAGAAGGTCTTGCCTGTAGAATCTATGAAAAAAACGTTCCGCCAAAGTTACTTGGATATCAATTATATCTTTTGGACTTTACCGCCCTTGTTGCCGGCACACAATTTCGTGGTCAGTTTGAGGCAAGACTAAAGAGTGTTTTAAATGAAGCATCGGAAGCGGGAAATGTTATACTTGTAATCGACGAAATCCACAATATTGTAGCCGCAGGAGATGCCGAAGGTGCAATGAGTGCTGCAAACATACTAAAGCCGGCACTTGCCCGTGGAGAAATTCAGATAATCGGTGCTACAACTCTTGCAGAATACAGAAAACACATTGAAAAAGACAGTGCATTAGAGCGACGTTTCCAACCGGTTTTAGTAGATGAGCCATCAGTTTCAGAGAGTATCGAAATCTTAAAAGGTATTCGTGACTATTACGAGGATTATCACAAGGTTACAATTTCTGATGAAATAATCGAGCAGGCGGCAAAGCTATCGGAACGCTATATTACCGAGCGTTTTCTCCCCGATAAAGCCATCGACGTTATAGACGAGGCAGGATCAAGAGTTAATTTAAAAAACACCGCTTTATATAACGTAACCATGATAAAAAGTAAACTTGCAAAAATTGATGATGAGTCAAACCTTGCAGCCCAAGACGAAGATTACGAAAAGGTTGCAAAATTAAAATCAGAGCAAATCAGGTTAACAGAAGAACTAAAGGTTGAAGAGGAAAAATCCAAGGATTCACATATAACCTTTGATGATATTGCGGCAGTAATCGAGGGCTGGACAAAAATACCTGTGCATAAACTCACCGAAGATGAGGCTACAAAGCTATTAAATTTAGAAGAACGCATCCATCAACGTGTAATTGGACAAGAGGATGCAGTAGAAGCAGTATCTCGTGCAATAAGGAGAGGCCGCGCCGATATATCCACTGAAAAACGACCCGTTTCATTTATCTTTGCAGGGCCTACAGGTGTCGGTAAAACCGAGCTTGTAAAGACTATAGCTGAGGTTATGTTTGATAATGAAGACGCACTAATCAGGTTTGATATGTCGGAATATATGGAAAAGCACTCGGTTTCAAAGCTAATCGGCTCACCTCCCGGATATGTGGGTTATGATGATGCCGGACTTTTAACCGAAAAGGTCAGAAGAAAACCATATTCTGTTATTTTATTAGATGAAATCGAAAAGGCACATCCTGATGTATTCAACCTTTTCCTTCAAATTTTAGATGACGGCAGAGTGTCTGACAGTCACGGAAAAATTGTAAATTTTGAAAATACAATAATTGTTATGACTACCAATGCCGGCTCGGAATTTAAAGGCAACGCTTTAGGTTTTGGTGCTGACAATACGCTTACTTTAGCCGACAACGTGGATAAGAGCTTAAAGTCACATTTCAGACCGGAATTTTTAAACAGAATCGACGAGATTGTAAGCTTTAAGCCACTAACTAAAGATGAATTAAGAAAAATTATTGATTTACTTTTAAATAAAATTTCAAAAAAGCTTGCCGAGAAAAACATCACTCTTACCCTTTCTGATTCTGCCAAAGATGTAATTTTAGAAAAAGGATATGATGTAAAATACGGGGCAAGACCACTAAAGCGTGCAATCCAGACCCTTTTGGAGGATAAGCTTGCCAAACTCTCACTTTTAGGCGAAATTAAAGAAAACAAAACCGTAAACGTCGAAGGTAAAGATAAAGAACTCGAAATTACTGTAATGTAAGGTGATAAAATGAAAATTTCTGAAATTTACAAATCAAAAAAACAACCTGTTTCTTTTGAGATATTCCCACCAAAAGGGGATTTGAGTATTAAGGAATTATCGGATATTCTATCAAAATTAACTGCTCTTTCCCCCGATTTTATAAGTGTTACCTGTTCTGCCGGTGGAAGTGGTAATTCAGACCGCACCTCCACCGTGGCATCGATGGTTAAAAACACCTATAATACCGACGCCGTGGCTCACCTTACCTGCATAAACTCTACAAAAGCTGAAATCGATGCCATGTGCGACACCTTCAAAGCCGAAGGCATCGAAAATGTTTTAGCCCTTCGCGGCGATATTCGGGATGATATGAAAACCGATTTTTCTCATTCATCAGACCTGATACCCATTTTAAAAGAAAAGGGGTTCTGCGTTGGTGCTGCATGCTATCCTGAGGGACATATAACCTCGGAAAGTCCAGAAAAAGATTGGGAATTTATGCGATTAAAAGAGGATTTGGGAGCTGACTTTTTTGTTAGTCAATTATTTTTTGACAATTCAGCCTTTTATAAATTTCTTGACGCAACTGAAAAGCTCGGTATAAAATCACCGATAATCCCCGGAATTATGCCGTTTTTGAGTCAAGCTCAGATTTCTCGTATGATTTTTATGTGCGGTGCATCTCTTCCCTCTGAAATTATAAAGCTTTTGAATAAATACGCTGACAATCCTGAAGATTTAAAGAAAGCCGGTATCGATTATTCATCAAAGCAAATTATTGATCTTTTGGATAACGGTGTTTCGGGAATACATATCTACACTATGAATAATTCTGAAATTGCAAGGTATAACGTGGAGAGAATAAGGAGCAGATAAATGCAGTCTTTTAAAAAAGATGAGGTTTTAAGATATCTTGGATATTCGGGGCAGGAAATTCCATCAGGAATCAATGAAACTATCGACCGTTATATGTCCGGTATTACCTCATTATGCCGACCAAAATATACATATATCGTCTCTGACACAAAAGTTTTTAAAGATCACATTAGCTTAGACGGTACAAGTCTGAAGCTTTTTGGAAATGATATTTTAAGGCATCTTCAGGGTTCAAAAAAATGCATAACCCTTGCCTGTACTATTGGTGCTGAGTTTGACAGAGAACTTATGAAGTTACAGGCAAAAAGCATGAGTGATGCCGTTATATTTGATGCTGTGGGCACAGCTTTTATTGAAAGATTTGCCGATGAATGTGAAGAAAAAATCCTTGCAACATTTATTGCGGACGGATTTTTTTCAAATTTTCGGTTTAGTGCCGGCTACGGCGATTTACCTATAACTCTTCAAAAAGATATAATTGCATGCCTTGATGCTCCGAAAAAAATTGGGTTGACCGTTACTGACTCCGGGCTTTTGCTTCCTCAAAAAAGCATTACGGCATTTATTGGGATATTTGATACTCCCCAACAAAAACAAAAATCCAAGTGTGAAAATTGCTCTAAAAAAGATACATGTTTTATGAGAAAGGACGGAAAATGTCTGTGATTGATTTTTTAAATTATCTGTTTTTCGACGGGGCGATGGGTACTATGCTCCAAAAAAAGGGTTTAAAAACCGGTGAACTTCCCGAGCTTTTAAACCTCACTCACCCCGACACAATTTTAAATATACATAAAGAATATGTGTCCGCCGGTGCAAACATTGTAACCGCAAATACATTCGGTGCAAACAGGCACAAAATGAAGGATTCAAAAACTGTTAAAAATGTTATTAAAAGTGGTGTTGAGATTGCCAGAAATTCAGGAGCCGAGTATGTAGCATTAGATATCGGACCAACCGGTGCAATGCTAAAACCCATTGGCACAATGGACTTTGACGAGGCTTATGATATCTTTAAAGAACAGGTTATAGCCGGAAAAGATGCCGATATTATTATTATCGAGACTATGTCCGACCTTTTAGAGGCAAAGGCGGCAGTTTTAGCTGCAAAGGAAAATTCCAATCTTCCTGTTTTTGTTACCATGACATACACCGATAACGGCAGAACTTTTTTGGGAACTGACCCCATTTCTGCTACAATCACGCTTTGTTCTTTAGGAGTAGATGCAGTAGGCGTTAACTGCTCCCTTGGCCCTGATGAGCTTATGGGGGTTGTAAAAGATATATTGAGCGTTTCAACCAAACCCGTAATCGTTCAGGCAAATGCCGGTTTACCTGAAATTAAAAACGGCGAGACGGTATTCCCTGTAAAGCCAAAAGAGTTTACAGATACAATAATTAAAATGGCAGAAATGGGAGTTTCCGTAATTGGTGGATGTTGTGGCACATCCCCTGAATATATAAAGGAAATTTCAGATAGATTAAAGAACAAAAAGCCAAAGATTCGAAAGGTAAAACCCTTTACAGCGTTTGCAAGCGGTTCAAAGACTGTAACCTTAGATAAAAACATAGCTTTGATTGGCGAGCGAATAAACCCGACAGGCAAAAAGAAAATTAAAGAAGCTCTTCGTGAAAACAATCACGAATACATCATATCCGAAGCAATTATGCAGGAGGAAAACGGTGCTGACATATTAGATGTAAACGCAGGAC
>JAZULN010000091.1:0-4748 GCA_045603125.1 Clostridia bacterium
AGAACGACATGGCTACGATCCGACTTATCTGCTTTTGCACTAAGAGTAAAGTTATCGCCTAAACGAGCTGCTTTACCGGTGTTATATGCGTTCCAGTCAGAACAGCCTGCATCTACTGTAATCATATTTGCAGGCATTGAAGCGTTAGTATCATTTAAGGTTTTAACTTGAATATCATAACCCTTAGTGAAGCCATTTGCTGTTGCAACAATGCTATATGTACCTGCATCTACTGTATCATCTACAGAAATTGTAGCAACAGATGAATCTTCCTCATCAGGTGTTACAGTAATACCCGAAACCGGTGCAGTTCTTGCAGTATCAGTTGCAACCCATGTAAATTCCTGAGGTAACCAACCCTTGCTTCCAATTTGGTTTAGAACATCTGCGTTAACCTGAGTACTATTGCCGGCAATAACAACATCTCCCCCATCAAAGGTGATATCATAAGCTATTTCCTCTACAACAGATATATCATCCATCATAAAGCCTTGACCAGCCAATACTTCGTTTGTTGTAGGCACACCAATCTCTATACATGTGAGTCCTCCATAGGCCTCATCAATCTTGAATGACTTTTTATATTGTTGCCAGGTTTTTGTTAATTTAATTGGCGAATTTTCTAAAATTTTATGGTTACCAATTTTATCCAGCACGTCTACACCAAATTCCAAAGGCTCAACACCTTCTGCACTTATGTCCTTTACCATGGCTGTTACAATATAACTTTTGCCCTTTTCAAAATCTCCGCTCATATGGTCTAAGGTTTTACCGATAGGAGCAAATTTATAGTATGTGCCGGCCTGGGCACTTGGGGCTGCGGTAAGTTTGTAGGAAACAATGTCGTATGCGCCTTCTGTTGTTGCAGTATGATTAAAGTTATAGGCTAAACGTAAGGCATTTTTGCTACCTTCAATAAGTGCATTCCAATCGCCACATTCCGCATCTGCTGTAATCATATTTGCAGGCAATTCCGGTTTAATAGAATCTGCATAACTTACTTCAATTACTTCACTATCTTCATCTGCATGAACCGGCAAAGTTATGGTTGGTAAAACCAACATTAAAGATAATAAACCACTTAAAATTTTACTACTTTTTTTCATTTTTCTCATCCTTTCTTTTATACGGAAGTTATTCATTAAATTCAAAACCTTCGTATTTAGTAAGTTCTTTTAACAAGTTCTTAGTTCTGTCAAGTTGCTTACCAATATTCGGTAGGTTTTCACCTCCTCCATCTGCCACAAGGATATCTTTCGAGTAGGTAAGGTCATATAAATATGTCTTACCGAGGGCAATACAGATCGGTTCGAGCGAAACCATATCTATATCATCAACACTTATAATAGTGCCGGTAGCGGTTTTACCATCAACTGTAACTGAATAATTACCGTTTGAAACTGTGCCATTTGTATTAAACAGTTTATTGACAGTATCAACACTCACAAGTGTCTCTTCTCCTCTTTCAATAGGCATTTTATCAATTTTATATACTCCGGATTGAGTGAGTAATCTGTCACTTTCCACATTTAAAATTCTCATACCCTGGAACTTTGCGTCATACTGTGCCAACAGAGCCTTTGCTGCCTCTTTTAAAAGTGTATATTTTAATTCATTAAAACTTTCAGCATCGGTTGGCAAATCTTTAGTTGGATAGATAGTAACCTGGTTATCTGCAGAATATATATGTACCATAAATTCTGCATCTGTCACTAAATCAACGTCGTCTGTATCAGGCCATATGAATATAGGCTCGCCGTCTATTTCAAAGTAACAAACATTCATAAACCCAAAGTTTATTCTTCCGAATTTATAACTTCTTCGCTTTCCGTCGGTAATATAAATGCCGGTTTTTGAGTCGACAATTCTGTTTTGGTCTCCGTCTGCTTTCTGAAGTTCTATGGTGTCATTTTTAATAACAATAGAATATCCGGTATTTGATTTATCATATGTAGGCTTTGAACCGTTTTCATTGGTACCGATACATAAGTATTGTCCGTAACTCATAGGAGCTACTTCCATATCGAAGCAGTTTATGACATTTCCCGTAGTAATTTTGGTAGCATCGGTAGAGGCATATCCTGTAGAACCCTCGATTGGTGCTACCGTTATGCTTTCACCGTCTTTTAAAGCTTTAACTCCGTTACCTAGCCACAAATCCTTCTTTAAATATCTTCCCAAATCCAAGAATCCTGGATTGAAGTTATCTTTATTAACTGCAAGGTCTGTAACAATAGTTCTATAGTAATCGATTTTTTCTGTGGAATCTAACGCACGAGGTGCTTTTTCAACAATAAAATTAAGTAGGTTTATGTAGGCATTTAACTTTCTTTTAACACCCATCTTATATTCGCCTGCTAATTCACTTTCATTAGTCTTTGAAATTTCCTCTTTAACATCATTTAGTGCATTTGTAAGAGGTGTTTTATCGGGTGCATTATAACGTGCAGTTGAGAAAACATTTACACCGTTCGAATTAAGCCACTCATTGTTAAACTCTCTTGAATTATTTACAGCATAAACCTTCCAGTAATAAACCATATCCGGCTTTAGAGTTGTAATGTTCTTGGTGGAATTATATACCATCTCATCCAAAACCACGTTTTTAAAGTCAATATCTTCCGCAACAATCAATCGATATTTATCAGCACCTAAGGCTTTTTCCCATGTAAATCTTACTTCGGCACTATTTACCGCTTTTTGATAATTTACAGGATATGTCAAAACAAAAGGTGCGGTTTCCTCGTTAAATACCAAATCCCTTTGCAAACCAATCTTATCCATATCGAAATTGTTTTCGTTTAAAAGTTCAGGATTTTCTATAGCATACTTTGAGTCTGCTTTTAGTCTGAAGTCGTGATTTTCAGGGTCTACAAACATATCTAAGCCTTCTTCTTCGGGTGCTAAAACGTTATTTTTGATATTTGCAAATTCCACATCCTGAGTAGAATATTTAAAAGGTGCCGAATTTGCAGAAAAGTTATCAACCATATTGGTAAACACCTTAGCATTTATTCTCTCTATTAAGGTTTTTCTAAGGTTTGGATACCTTTCCAGATAAAGGTCTAAGTCGTAAATATCCGACATTGCCAACTCGTAATTAGATTCATACCACGGGAAAGCATTAACTATATATGTTTCAGTTCTATTATTCGCAATAAGATTTGCGGATACTTTACTTGCATTTGCTATTGTGTTATACATAAAGTCATAGTCACCAGCATAATGCGAGTTAAATCCTGTTTTTAAATTTGCAAGGATATTATGATGTGCCGTACAACCCATCTGACCTTCGTCAAAATAAATACCAAGAGTTGCATTATAAACCATATTCTGGATAGAATCCAAATCATGGATGTAGTTATAGTTTACATTCCAGTTACGGTAATATCCGTTCTGACCGCCGTAAACCGCACCTGCATCGTCATTTTCTCTTAAAAGGTCGTGCATTTCGTTATATTCAATTGTAAGGTCACACGCTGCATACATTCTTATAGCCTGGTGAGGGATGTTAGAGAATAAGCAATTTCTGATAGTACTCCCGACACCACTCGCTTCAATTGCTTCCCAAAAGCCCTTTTGCGAGGTTCTATGGAAGAAGCAGTCTTCTACAACGTTGTTACCCGGAGTCAGTGTATCAAGATTTCCCCCTGAGAGTCTTATTGCCATATCGCCGATGTTTATAAAATTACAGCCTTTGATGTTTACATTATATGCTGTATCGGGTCTCGTTTGTTGCCAATGGTTAGCACCTGTTATATGCTTTTTGCTACTTGTAAACTGAATACCTTTATAACTAATATCTTTAAAAGTACAGCCGTAGAAATCTACATTGACAACCTCACTTAGTATAACCCCAGTACCCATGGTTTGCACAAAATCTAAATTCTCAAAATAGATATTTTTTGCAAGAGTCACATTTAAGAGTTGGTCGCACATAGATAACTCAAGCTTTGCACCCGTTGTTTTATAAGGTGGGAAAAAGTATAACTTTAATTCATCGTAATCGATATAATATTCGCCCGGAATATCGAGTTCCTCAAGCAGGTTATATACCTTTACTCTCTTAGAATATAGTCCTCTTAGTTTAGTGACAGGATTGTTTATTATTGTTATAGAGTTGTCTTTTGGATTGACAGAAGTAATACTGAATCTATCACGTGCATAGTCGTAATCAGGGAATGCTGCAATCCACGCATAATGTACCTTGGACCATTTATCAACATTTTCTTCTTTTAGAGTTATGGTTCTGTCATTTACGGTTTTATCCCAATAAGTTGAATCACGGTCGTTTGGCCATTGAGCAATTGTTTGTTCATTGTCGTCAAAGTAAATCGTTGTGTATTCTGTGTTGCTTCTTGGGTAATTCCATGCGTAATGAGAGTTAATGTTTGTAGGCTTTGCAATCATTGACTGGTCGATACCTTGCTCTGCCAAATCAAGAACTACAATTCTGGTTTCAATGTCGTCCGGAATTCTTTTAAGCGTCGCCTCGTCTGTTACCCGCTCGACCTTTGATATGTCGAGCGGAACAGAACCTTTAATATACACTTTTTCGCCTTCGTATGCCTTATAGGTTACAGGGAATTTGTCGCTTCCCGAATCCTCTATACCAAAGCTAAGTGCTTTTTTCTGGCGGTATTCACCACCTCTTATAATTACTTCTACCTTAGTTGTATTTTTATCAAATTTCCTTGCCCTTGCTTGGGCCGCCTGAATTGTTTGCAAGGGATCCGTAATTGTTCCCT
>JAZULN010000092.1:0-8887 GCA_045603125.1 Clostridia bacterium
AAGAGAAATCCGCAAATTTGCGGATTTCTACCATAATTTATAAGTTTTCTCAATTTGTGATGCTTATAAATGCTTATTTAAAGCCATTGACTGGTCCGTGCATTTTTAAACATCTCCTTTTTAATTCCTATAAAGCTTATATACTGCTGCCCAGTTTCTGTCGTTTGAGCTCATTACATAGTTATATCCATCAAAATCAAATTTTTCAACTATATCCTCACACACCTTATCGCAATCCAGAGCATCGTTTATATATAAAATAACCTCTTCTTCACCCTCTATCGGAGATGTATCCTTTAATTTATCTAAGTCATCCACATGAACGAAAGCTGTCTTTGAAAAGTTCTTATAATCCTCAAGATTAAATAAGAAATGTGCTTCGTGGGTATTTAACATAATACATGGCTTACCCTTGGTTTCTTCTAAAAACGACTTGTATTCGTCTTTCATCCTGTAAAGATAGTTTTGTCCCTTAGGGCTTGCCTCAAATCTTGCCAAATGAAATCCTTCTGAATACAGAGTGCCTATAACCAACACTATCAAAATTACCCAAGGCATTAGTTTTTCGCCTCTTTTTATATGCTGGAATATGAAATTTACAGCATGATAGATAAAATACACAATCACCAGTATAAACAGCGGGAATATCGGTGATATAAATCTATCAGTTTGGTAGGGGGCTACCTTTGCGATCAAGACAAAGTAAAATACAATCCCAAACACCACAATGAAGAAGGCACTATAGTCACCAAGTCTTCTGAAATCTATGGTTTCATTTTTTATAGCAAAACATATGCATACCAAAAGTGCTGCTAAAAATACTAAAAGCAATACCCAGCCGGTGCTACTTGAAACAATCTTTAAATAGTTTGTCATATTAACTACCAAAGACGAGTTTGAGGCGTTTGCAAAAGCCTCTGTGCCTCTACTTGAGCTAAATATATGAGAAATCGCTGTCGGCCACACCAAAAGGTAACAGATGGCTGTAACACCCATAAGTATGACATAGTGAAGGAGTTTTTTAAATTCTTTTCGAAAGAGCATACTTGCTCCTGTGAAAAATGCTATTCCTGCCACAAAAATCAGGAAATAATACTGAGTATATGCCCCTAAAAATACCGTTATAAAAATACCAACTGCAAGCTTTTTATTTAAAAGATATCCATTTTTGATAAACCTTATATGAAGATAGAGTGCCAAGGCCGAGAAGAAGGTAAGCATAGCGTACATTCTTACATATATCACCATATTTACAGCATTCACTGAAAAAAGATAGGTAAATACCGTCAAAAGTGAGAGCCATCTTTTTTTAAATATCTCCATGGCGATAAGATAAAGTAATATTCCGGTTCCCAAGGTAAAAAGCAAATTCGGAATTATCCCGATATACTTAGAATTCGAGCCTGGAAATACCGACGACAAGGTGTGGATTACCATATAAAATAGCGGCGGGTGTACATCGTTTTTCTGATTATACATAACCGTTTTATAGTCATATCCGCCACCTTCAGGTACTGTTAGGTAACGGTCGATATCCTCAGGGCTATTCCATTTGACATCGCCTTCTTTGTCAAAGACAGTATAATGGTAGTCCTCTTTATAGTTTGAAAGACCATAGGAATAGATTTCATCGCAATGAAAACCATTCTTCACTCCGCCCCAATAGGTAAAATTACACGCAGATAGTATCAGTATCGCAATCAGTATCCAAACTGATGTTTTCTTTGTCATTTAGGTTGTCCTCCTTTTTTATATATATCGGCCTTCTCTTGGTTTCCATATAGGTTTTTGAGAGATACTGACCCTGTATGCCAAGGCATAAAAGGATTATCCCCGACAAAAAGAATATAATGCAGACAAGCGACGGATACCCGGCAACAGGGTCACCGAATATCAGGGTTTTTAGTATGATAAATAAAATCAGAATAAATGATACTACACAAAAGAAAATCCCCATAATCGATGAAATCGCCAGGGGTGCTGTTGAAAAGGCAACAATCCCGTCTATTGAATATAAAAACAGCTTCCAGAATGACCACTTAGTCTCCCCTGCCACTCGCTCTGTGTTTTTATATTCAAGCCACTTTGTCTTATAGCCTACCCAACTAAAAATCCCTTTTGAGAAACGGTTATATTCGCTCATGGATAAAATTGAATCTACCATATTTCTCGACATTAACCTGAAATCCCTTGCCCCGTCGACAATCTCAGTCTGGGAAATCTTATTTATCATTTTATAAAACATTCTTGCAAAGAATGAGCGTATCGGTGGCTCGCCCTTTCGGTCAACCCGCCTTGCACCGGCAGCGTCATACTCACCGCCCGACACCGCCTCATACATTTCGGGAAGCATAGTCGGGGGGTCCTGAAGGTCTACGTCCATAACGGCAACATATTCGCCTCGTGATTCTTTTAATCCGGCATAGAGTGCCGCTTCCTTGCCGAAATTCCTTGAAAATATCACGTATTTAATATTTTTATCCTTTTTTGCATATTCTTTTAAGATAGCTGCCGTCTTATCCTTTGAGCCGTCATCTACAAATATATATTCAAAACAAACGCCATATTTTTCATGCATGAAATCTGCAGTTTTTGCGATTTCTTTTATAAATATAGGCACTGTTTTTTCTTCGTTAAAGCATGGTACTACAATGCTTATAAGATTTTTTTTCATCTTATTTTATACCTCCCACCACTAAACTAATGCTATTATACCCTACAGTTCGCCTTTGTGTCAAGCCTTTTGGGGCCGCCATAATTTACTGTTTTAAGAAATTTCTGATTTCCTCTTTTTTTAAATTTACCTCATCTAAAAACTCCTCTGCAGAAACTCTGAGAGCTCCACCACCTAAGATTATAATCTGCTCAACCCTATCCGAGGTTGCCACTCTGACTCTATGGTTTTTACTGAGCTTATGGGTAACGCGTTCTATATACATATCAGCAGTTTCCGCCTCTTTTGTATAAACAACGTCGATTCCTAAAACCCTTTCTTTTTCACCCTGATTATTCTTAACCTTATAGGCATCGAAAACCAAAATTATATTGGCATCTGTTACGGCTCTGAATTCTGCTAAGATTTCGATTAACCGATCTCTTGCCGAATCAAGGCTGTCTTGTGCTAACTTTTTTAGTTCTTCCCATGCAAAAATTATATTATATCCATCTACTAAAAGATATTTATCTCCCTTTTTCTCAGGCGTCTTTTTAAATTTTTTCTCAGTGCTTACTTCCTTTTTCCTTACACGTATCTGATTATAAACCTCACGCTTAATCGGGCCGTAGGTCTTTTCAAAAATCCTTAAAAGTTCTTCCTCATCACCCACGCCACTGTAGGTTTCTTCTCTTTTTTGAATCTTTTGTGAATTAGAAAGAACATCGGTATCTATATGCATATAATCTCTGACCTGGTCCCATGGGACAATAAACCCTGCCCCGTGTGAACAAAATACCGAATCAGCGGTATTTTCCATATCCTTTTCGGCATCATACCCGATTTTTTCTATTACTTCCTCGGTATTATGACAAGGTTTATACCCTAAAATGTTAAGATTTAGCCTTCCTCTGCCACGGGTATATGCCGTAACCTCCGCCTGATAGTTCTTCATCTCGGATACCGGACATTGACCGGTAAGGATAGTTTTATCCCCGTCATTCTCCGGCGGATTGACTTTTCCGCCCATATTTACAATATCGGTCATTGCCCGTCCCACAGCGTCGTATGGGATTTGCAATTTAAAACTATACCACGGCTCTAATAGTACACTTTCTGCCATCATAAGCCCTTGGCGTACCGCTCTATAGGTAGCTTCTCTGAAATCACCGCCTTCGGTGTGCTTTAGGTGTGAGCGACCATCAATAATCGAGATTTTCATATCGGTTATAGGTGAGCCTGTTAGTACTCCCAAATGGTTTTTTTCGGCTAAGTGAGTAAGAACTAATCTTTGCCAGTTTTTCGAAAGCTTATCCTCCGGGCATTCGCTCAAAAATTCCAAGCCACTTCCCTCAGGTAGTGGTGATAACAATAGATGTACCTCGGCATAATGCCTTAAGGGTTCAAAATGCCCCACCCCTTCTACGGGCGACTTTATGGTTTCTTTATATAAAATATTTCCGGTTTTAAATTCAACTAAAAAGCCAAATCTTTCTTCTACAATCTGCCGTAACACTTCAAGCTGCACTTCACCCATAATCCCGATATGGATTTCCTCAAGGTGACTGTCCCAAATAACCTTATACTGGGGTTCTTCCTCCTCAAGCTTCTTAAATGCCTTTAAGACATCGTGGATATCGGTACCGTCTAAAATGTCGACTTTATAGGTTAAGACCGGCTCAATCGAAAAGTCGGAAAAATCACTCTCATATCCCAAGCCCATTCCGGCAAAGGTATTAAAAAGTCCCGTCACCGCACAAACCTGTCCCTTTACCGCCTCATCGACATTTTTAAATTTTTCGCCGGAATAAATCCTTATTCCGTTCACTTTTTCCGAGTCTTTGTCTTTATATATAATATTTTCTCTGACCTTTAATTTTCCGCCGGTAATTTTCATATAGGTGAGTCGCTCACCCTTTGGTCCCACCCCTAATTTATATACCTTTGCACCAAACTCATCGGGCGATTTTTCTTCCTTGGTCAATCGTAAAAATCCGTCTAAAAATTCTTCAATCCCCTCCAGCTTTAGTGCAGAACCAAAAAAGCACGGGAAAATCTCGCGGCATTTTATAGCATTTTTAAGAGAATCTTCAGAAATTTCGCCCTTTCCCAAAAACTCTGCCATAAGGTTTTCAGAGCATACTGCCACATCTTCCAAATCATGGGGACTTACACATTTTTCCGAGAGTTTTTTCTTAAGCTCTGCTAAAATCTCCGTTTTTTCTCTTTGTGCCATATCCATTTTATTTACGAATATGAAGGTTGGAATCTGATATTTTTTCAAAAGATTCCAAAGTGTTTCGGTGTGGCTTTCTACCCCTTCCGTTCCGCTTACCACTAATATAGCATAGTCTAAAACCCCGAGGGTCCTCTCCATTTCGCAAGAAAAATCCACGTGTCCCGGAGTATCTAAAAGGGTTATCTCGTCGCCTTTATATTCCATCACCGCTTGGTGTGAAAATATAGTAATCCCCCTTGCCTGTTCGATGTGGTGATTATCTAAAAAAACATCTTTATGGTCGACTCTGCCAAGCTTTCTGATGTTTCCCGTCTTATACATCAGGGCTTCTGATAAAGTGGTCTTTCCCGAGTCAACATGGGCCAGAATCCCTGTTACAATTCTTTTCATAAATCCTACCTTATCAAAGTTTCTTAGATTTATCCATGCACGCCTTCATTGCATCAATTACGGCACATCTTAAGCCCTTTTCTTCCAAAACTTTAACCGCCTCGATGGTAGTTCCTGCCGGCGAGCATACCATATCCTTTAATTCGCCCGGATGCTTTCCTGTCTCTAAAACCATCTTAGCAGAACCCAATGTGGCCTGGGCTGCAAATTTATACGCCTGACTTCGGGGCATTCCGCCTGCCACGGCACCGTCTGCCATAGCCTCAATCATCATAAATATGTAGGCAGGGCTTGAACCACTTACCGCAGTTACAGCGTCCATTATATTCTCGGTTATTTCTTCTGCCTCCCCAAGACCTGAAAATATCTCTAAAGCTTTTTCCATATCCTCTTTTTTAACATTTTGGTTTTTACAAAGTGCCGACATACCTTCTCCCACCAAAGCCGGGGTATTTGGCATAACACGAATCAATTTGATTTTCTTTTCGAAAGCTTTTTCAATATATTCAATACTCTTTCCGGCAACTATGGAAATAATTAAAACGTCTTCCGAAACAGAGTCTTTTATCTCAGAAATCACAAGGTCTATAACATTCGGTTTTACCGCAAGAAATAAAATATCTGAATTTTTTGCTACATCAATATTATCAGCCGCCGACTTTATTCCAAACTTTTTACAAAGGGCGTCACTCGCTTCTTTATTTTTATCCGAAACCAAAATGTCCTTACTTATTCCATTTTTGATAATACCGCCGATTATGGCACCGCCCATATTACCTGCACCAATAAAACCTATTTTCATTTTATCCATTTCCTTTCTTTTAAAAAAGTGTTTACTTCTGCACCCAAAAGTAAAATTATCATCAAAATATAAATCCACAGCATCATTAAAACTATCACCGATAAACTCCCGTAAATGTAGGAGTAGTTGGCGAAATTCTCAACATATATTGAAAATAGAAATGATGCTAAAAGCCAACCGAGTGCCGTAAAATTTGCACCCGCAATATGCTCTTTTATCTTCGTACCCTTTCCTGCAAACACCCAATACAAAAATGTGAAAAATACTGTAAGGGCAATATACAGCATAATTTTTTGGTTAAAATCGGGGCGTATCGGTAATCGGTTTTCAAATATCTCATAAATCAAATTTCCAAATACCATAAATGCAAGAATTGTCACAAGTGCCAGCAAAAGAAGGATTGTGTAAAAAACCGATATCCCGATATTTTTGATAAAATTCCTATCAAGGGGTTTTTTATAAACCTTTCTTATTCCTCGCTGCACCGCTAAAACTCCTCTTGATGCCGACCAAAAGGCTGTGATTCCGCCAAAAGACAACAAAGCTATAGATTTATCATAAATCTCGCCGATTAAAACTTCGGAAACGTCCCAAAAATTTGCCGGAATCAAAGATTTTATAAGCTTTACTGTTTCTGCCTCGGTAAATGGGAATAAAAACTTCAATAATGCCAAAAACAGCATCATAAATGGAATTGATGCTGTTATCATATAAAAAGAACTTTGTGCCGAATAGATAAATATTTCATCCCCAACAACTCTATCTACGAGTCTTTTTAATTTTGAGTACATAAAAAGATCTCCTTTTAAAACTTATTTAAAAAAGAACTGTCGCCACCAAAGATACAATACTTATTATAAAAAGCACCACGTGCAGTATCACTACCGCCGTTATTTTACTGTAATTTTCCTGTTCCTGCCATTGTTTTATGCCTTTTAATAAAACCAGCCCCATACCGCAGACTATCGCCGGAAAAAAGAATATCCCAAGAAGGATACCCTTATTTCCAGTCGTTTCCAATATAAAGGTCAGAACCAGGCAAAAATATGCAAGTCCAGAAAGGAGGGAAAATATAAGCCCTCCATATTTCGTTTCTAAAAACTTCTTCATTTTAAATTCCTTATCTTCCGGATAGTGCCGCACCAATAATACCTGCGTCATTAAATAGAGTCGCCGCCATAACCTCGGTGCTTTTACCGATAGTCTTATAGCTATGTTCTTGGCAGTAAGCTCTGATCGGGTCTAAAAGATAGTCGCCTTCTCTACTGATTCCGCCGCCGATTATAAGCTTTTCCGGTTGGAAAATATTTATCATCGACACCGCACCCGCTGCCACATATTCTGCATACTTCTTAACTACTTCCTTTGCCGCCTCGTCGCCGGCCTTTGCTGCATCATATGCGGTTCTTCCGTTTATAACACCCTTATCTTTAGCAATTTTTACCATAAGTGACTCAGGATTTTTCTCCATTGCCGCCTTTGTCTGAGAAATCAAGGCGGTAACAGATGCATATTGCTCCCAGCAGCCCTTTAATCCACATGTGCATTGTTTTCCTTCATGAACTAAAATCACGTGCCCCAGTTCACCGCCGGCACCGTTACAGCCCTTATATATTTTGCCGTCAATTATAATGCCTCCGCCAACGCCGGTACCTAAAGTGACAAATATAACATCCTTTGCACCTTTACCATTAACCACATATTCACCGAATGCCGCGGCGTTTGCGTCGTTTTCCAGATGAACCGGAAGGTCGATGTGTTTTCTTAATTCATCACGCAATGGTGCATTTCGAAAACCTAAGTTATTAGCATAAACCACCAAGCCGTTTTCATTGTCAATAGAACCCGGGCTTCCGATTCCGATACTCTCAATGTCACCTACCTCAAGACCTGCCTTTTTAATGACTTCCTTTGAGAGCTTTGCCATATCCGCTACAATTTCAGTGTAACTTCTTGGTGATGCTGTTGGAGTTGACATAGACTCCAGAATTTTACCCTCATCGTTTACCAAACCAACCGCTATGTTGGTTCCCCCTAAATCGATTCCAATGTAATACATAAATTTTCCCCCTTAAAAATTTTTGCCTACCTTAGTTGTGTGATTTCATCTCTGTCCACAAATCCTGCATCTTTTGGTTTGCAGCCTGTGTGAGATTTCTATACACTTCCGTGTTATTTGTTAAATACTCCTTACCAGGATATGAGAAGCCGTCATTTTTAATGTCATCTGAAAGCATCTCATATGCCACAGTATTCGGAGTAGAATAACCTATAAAATTAATGTTATGATATGCAACCTCAGGCTCACATAGGAAGTTTATATACATCTCCGCCGCTTCCTTATTTTTTACACCCTTTGGTATACAGATTGCATCATAAAAACTGTTTGTACCGCTCTTTGGAACTTTAAATTCCAAAAAGTCATATTCGTCCATCAGGATCTTGGCATCTCCGGCATAATATGGTGCCAAAACCGCTTCCTCGGCACCCATTTTATCGAAAACCTCGTCCATAACATAGGCTTGAACCACCGGCTTTTGCTCGGAAAGTTTTTTTGCCGCAGCCGTCAGTTCTGCAGGGTTTTCGGTATTCATAGAATAGCCTAAAAGATTCTCAGCTATCGCAAAAGCATCTCTTGGGTTATCAAACATCAGAATCTTATCCTGATATCGTTTATCCCAAAGGATTTCCCAACCAAAGTCCTCATCTTTTACATAATTTTTATTATAAATTATGCCAACAGTCCCCCATGTATATGGAACTGAATAAGTATTTTCCGGATCATATTCCTTGTTTAAATACT
>JAZULN010000093.1:0-11661 GCA_045603125.1 Clostridia bacterium
GTCATATTTGGGTAAGCAAGAAGGCTGGATGGCAGAACATATGCTAATCCTAGGCTTAGAAAACCCACAGGGCGAAGTTAAGTATATCTGTGCTGCATTCCCATCAGCTTGCGGTAAGACTAACCTTGCAATGCTTATCCCACCTGAATATTTAAAGGAAAAGGGTTATAAGGTTTGGACAGTTGGTGACGATATTGCATGGCTTCGAATTGGTCCTGACGGAAGACTTTATGCTATTAACCCTGAAGCCGGTTTCTTCGGTGTTGCTCCAGGTACCAGCGAAAAGACAAACTTTAACGCTTTGGCTGCAACCAAGAAGAACACAATCTTTACAAACGTTGCAATAAACGATGACGATATGACAGTTTGGTGGGAAGGTCTTGATAAGAATCCGCCAGTAAACTGCACAGAATGGAAGGGTAGCAAGGTTAACGGTAAGGAATTTACAGCAGAAGGCAATAAGCTTGCACATCCAAACTCAAGATTTACTGCTCCGGCTGTAAACTGCCCATGTATCTCAAGCGAATTTGAAAACCCTGCAGGTGTTCCGATTAGTGCTATCGTATTCGGTGGAAGACGTGCAAAGACTGCTCCACTTGTATATCAGGCAAGAGATTGGCAACACGGTGTATTCATTGGTGCTACTATGGCATCAGAAACAACAGCTGCTGCTGCCGGTGCTGTAGGTGTTGTAAGACGTGACCCAATGGCTATGAAGCCATTCGTTGGTTACAACATGGCTGATTACTTCGGTCACTGGTTAGATATGGGTAAGAAGATGGATCCTGCAAAAGCTCCAAAGATATTCCACGTTAACTGGTTCAGACAAGACGATGAAGGTAACTTCATGTGGCCTGGATTCGGTGATAACATGAGAGTTCTTCTTTGGATTTTGGATAGATGCGATGGTAAGGCAGAGGCAGTTGATAGCCCAATCGGTTATCTTCCAAAGACAATCGATACAACCGACCTTGACATCGATGCAGAGGTTTTAGCAGAACTTCTAAGTGTTGATAAGAAGGTATGGCTTGAAGACGTTGAAGACCAGAAGAAGTATTTCGCACAATTCGGTGATAGACTTCCAAAGGAAATCGCAGATGAATTATATAAGTTAGAAAACAACTTGAAGTAATATAAAAACCGCACCCCAAAGGGTGCGGTTTTCATTATGCAATAAAAGGGGATTTAAAAAGTCCAGACCGAGGTTGTGCTTTTACAGTTTACTTTTTTGATTCGCCTAAATTTTTACAAGTAAAATTTTCCTTGCAATTTATATTTTTTTGTGTTATACTAAATGTGCGACATAAATCTTAATACCTGACTTATCTCATATAAGTGTGTATTTTTTTACCCTTTTGGTAAAAGTGCATGCTCTATTTCGCATACTTGTATGAGATGTCGAGATTTGTGTCGCAGCAAGCGGAGTCATGCATTTTTCGGTGCGTGGCTTAGGCTGCGCACTTTTTTTGATTTAAGGAAACCTCGATTGTTGTCACACATTTTAGGGAAAGGGGCTGTATATTTTTACAGCCCCTTTTAAATTATCTTAAATTTGTTCTTCTCCTAAAATCCTCACAGTATTATCACAAATATCTAACGCCGCTTGTTTGTGAGATACAATAATACAGGTCTTGTCGGTCATATCCTTTAGCGATTTTAAAAGTTCAGCCTCGGTATCCGAGTCAAGTGCCGAGGTAGATTCGTCGAGTAAAAGTACGGGTGAGTTATAAAGAATTGCTCTTGCGATTGAAAGCCTTTGTGCCTGACCTTCCGAAAGTCCAAGCCCCTTTTCGCCGATGTAGGTGTCAAGCCCATCTTCCAAGGTTTCGATAAATTCCCAAATGCAGGCAGCCTTTGCACTCTTTATAATTTCCTCATCAGTTACATCCGAATTGGCAAAAGCGATGTTTTCACGAATAGTTCCGGATAGCACCAGATTTCCTTGAGGCACATATGAGAAAAGCGAGCGTGTGCTTTTGCCTAAGGTGTATTCTTTTCCTTGTGATTTTAAATAAATTCTACCTGAAGTAGGAGTAAGTATTCCAAGCATCAGTTTTATTGCGGTACTCTTACCAATTCCCGACTCTCCGGCAATGGCGGTGAACTCACCAATCTTGAAAGAAAAATTCATAACCGAAATCTTAGAATCTTCATTATATGAAAAACGTACATTTTCAAATACAATCTCCTCGGCATTCTTATAAATGTCCTGAGGGAGAGTGTCGCCTGAGATTTTTTCATCTTTTAGGTTTTCAAGCTCAATTAGGCGTTCTGCCGAGGCAAACATTGAAAATACCTGAGGTATAAGGCTCGAAACACTCTTAAATGGTGCCTGAATCTGATTTACAAGTTGTAGGATTGCGGTAACGTCACCAAAGGTAAGAAGTCCTATCGATAATTTATACGCACCATAGGCAAGTGAGAAATAGTATCCGGCGTTGAAGATGATGAACATTGCAATGGTTGATACTACCGAAACCGATGTACGTTTGATTCTTAATTTGTAGCTTTTTCTCTGCAACTCCTCGCTATGGTCTAAAACTGTATCTTCATTGGAAAAAGATTTTACAACTAACAGATTTTGTAGCATTTCAAGCATAAATGATTGAGTTTTTCCGTTAGCTTCCTGACACTGTTTGTGTAAAGCTTTGAACTTTACACTATATAATCTCGCTCCAATGAAAACCAAGGGCCCGACTGCTAAAATGATAAGTGCCAGAGTCTTTTCAATAGTGTATAAATAGATAAAACCGCCGATGATACTGGTTAGGAATAATGCTGCTGACGGGATTATGGTTATAACTCCTGTTACTATTACCGAAACGTCATTATTCAGGCGGTTTAAAAGCTCGCCGGAATGATATTTTGATAAAGCCAGATAGTCTTTATTTACAAGATTTTTAAAGATTGTTCTTTTTAGTGAGATTTCGAGTTTTGACGATGCGTGAACATTTATGTAACTTGTAAAAATCTGGGTAAGAAGACGAATAAGTAACAGAACCACCAATAATATGCAGGCATTTAGCATTTTACCCTGTGTCGTTTTTGTGGCAATATTTATAACATCTCTAGATACCGAAACGAATTTTAACGATATCAATGACAAGAATATACTTGTTGCAGTAAGGATTATGATGTAAGGTATTGAACCTTTACCGTTTTTTATAAGCCATTTTAAGTTTGAATTTTTCACTTTTTAGCTCCTTTTTTCTAGTGTTTTCTAAACTACAGTATATACTAAAAAAAAGAATATTTCAACCATAAATTTAAAATTTGCATAAATATAAGTATATAATTTAAATTAACTATTGATTTTTTGTGCCTTTAATGTTATAATGTGTGATATAATACTGTGAGTATTGTTTTTTGGAAGCTATCACAAAAAATCTCCAGAGTCATATTTATATAATACTGATATGATCTTGGAGGTGACCTTAAAAATGTCGAGGCTTATAATAAAGGGCGGCAATAAGCTGGAAGGAGAAATTGATACGCAAGGTTCGAAGAACTCGGTTTTACCAATTCTTGCCGCAACGATATTAAACGGGGGAAAAAGTGTTATAAATAACTGCCCGGAATTGAGTGATGTTAAAATCACCGTTAAGGTTTTAGAAAGCCTTGGGTGTAAGGTGAAGCGGGTTGGTAAGGTTTTGATGGTGGATTCGGAAAATGTTTCGGAATTTACCATACCTGATGATCTTATGCGGCAGATGCGTTCGTCAATAATTTTCTTGGGTGCAATTTTAGCACGCTGTAAAAAGGCGGTTGTATCACTTCCCGGGGGTTGTGAAATTGGGAACCGACCTATCGATTTGCATTTGAAAGCGTTGAAACAGTTGGGTGTTAAAATAACTGAATCCCATGGGTACATAACCTGCGAAAGCGAAAAAACTCACGGAGAGAATATTCATCTCGATTTTCCGAGCGTTGGTGCTACCGAAAACATAATGCTGGCAGCAAGTCTTACGGAGGGAACGACAGTTATTTCAAATGCTGCACGTGAGCCTGAAATCGTAGATTTAGAGAACTTTTTAAACAGAATGGGCGCAAGGATTTCGGGTGCCGGCAGCGACATTATCAGAATAGACGGTGTTAAAAAGCTCTATGGTGTTGAGCATACCATAATTCCTGATAGAATTGTTGGTGCGACTTATCTTTTAGCGGGTGCCATCACCGGTGGAAACATAATTTTAAGAAACACAAACGCCGGACATATGGGTGCGATAATCAGTGCACTAAAGGATATGGGATGTAAGATTTACTCGGAAAAGTCCCGAACTGTTCTGACTGTTCAGAAAAACAGATTAAAAGCCACCGAAAAGCTTTTGACTATGCCATACCCTGGATTTCCCACCGATATCCAGTCGCCTTTTATGGCGTTATCAACCATTGCAGAAGGAACCAGCATATTTGTGGAAAATATTTTTGAAAACCGTTATCAGCACGTGGAGGAGCTTGTCAGAATGGGTGCTGATATCAGAGTTGACGGACGGGTTTCGGTTGTGTGTGGAGTAAAAACCTTGAGCGGAGCAAAGGTGGTAGCAAAAGAACTAAGAGGAGGTGCCGCTTTAGTACTTGCCGGACTTACGGCTGAGGGTGTAACCGAAATTGACAACATAAAATTTATTGACAGAGGCTATGAGGAGATAGAAAAATACTTGGGTGTGTGTGGTGCAAATATTCGTAGGGAGGAGTGATATTGTGTCGGATTCTACACAGGAAAACATAAGAAAACGTCATCTTGAAAGAAGAAGACGTCGTATTATAGAGATGAGACGCAGAAGAATTATAACTATATCACTACTCGTTTTAATAGTTTTTTGCATAATAATCTTTTTCACACCGATATTTAAAGTGCGAAGGATTGAGATTTTAGGTAACCAAAGGGTAGCTGCCACAGAGATTGAGTCAAGATTAGAGCCGTGTATGGGCAAAAATATTTTTAGATTCGGAACTAAAAAACCGATAAATAATATTAAAACCATTGCCTATATAGACACGGTTTCAATAAAAAAATCGCCTTTTAAAAGTAAGATTACCGTAACGGTTACAGAATGTGAGCCGGCGGCATATATCGAGGTGGGCGAGAAAAATATAATACTTGACAAAAACATGAAAGTCCTAGAGATTGTGGAAAAGGTTGAGATGGAAATACCGGTTATTAAAGACGTTACGGCATCAGGAGTAAATCTTGGGGCAGTTGTTAGTCTTCAAAACGATTCCACGCTTAATGCAGTCAAGACTTGTATTAACGAAATGTCGGATGAGGGGATAATATCGGGTGTAAAGTATATTTCCTTTAAGGAGCTTTCGAACATAACGTTTAATTATCAGGACAGACTTGACGTTAAATGCGGCAGAATTGAAAATTTTGAAAAAAAGATTAAGATTTTTAATCAGGCAATAAATAGTCCGAAGCTTACAGAGAAATCACGCGGAACCATAGATTTAAGTGTTACGGGGCAGGCTGTATATACTCCGTAAAATTTAGTAAAAATCAATTAAAAAACCAAAAAATATGACGAGATTTTAAAAAAATTGAAAATTTTTTAAATAAATTGAAAATAACTATTGAATAAATTTAAAAAACATAGTAAAATGATATTAGGTAATTTTAAGGAGGATAAAAAAATGAGCAATATAGAAATCAACATAGTACCAACTCAACCGGTTGACGGTGCAAGAATAAAGGTTATTGGTGTTGGCGGTGGCGGAAACAACGCTGTTGACAGAATGATTGAAACAGGCGTTGCAAATGCTGAATTTATTTCGGTAAACACAGATTTACAACAACTTAAAAACGGCAAAGCAAAAACAAAGCTTCAAATCGGAACCAGACTAACAGCAGGTCTTGGTGCCGGTGCAAAGCCTGAAGTTGGCAGAAAGGCTGCAGAAGAACAAGAAAATGAATTAAAAGAATTTTTAGCTGACACTGAAATGGTATTTATAACTGCCGGTATGGGCGGCGGAACAGGTACAGGTGCGGCTCCTGTAGTTGCAAAGATTGCAAAGAGTATGGGAATACTTACCGTTGCAGTTGTAACAAAGCCATTCTTCTTTGAAGGCCCTCAGAGAATGAAGAATGCTTTAGCCGGTATCGAGGAATTAAGCCAGAATGTTGACGCTATCGTTACAATTCCAAACGACCTACTATTAAAGACTGCAGATAAGAAGATTTCTTTAAAGGATTCATTTAAGCTTGCCGATGAAGTGTTGCGTCAGGGTGTTGAAGGTATCATCGAAGTTATTGCACAAAACGGTATCATCAGCTGTGACTTTGCTGACGTTTGCACAATTATGAAGGATTCAGGCGTTGCTCATATGGGTATAGGTATCGGTAAGGGCGAAAATGCGGCTCAAGACGCTGTCAGAGCGGCAATCGAAAGTCCATTGCTAGAAACCAGTATTTCGGGTGCTGCAAATGTGCTTTTAAATATCACAGGCGGCACAGAATTCTCGTTGGTAGATATGGAAAGTGTTTCAAGTGTTGTAAGAGAAATGGTTTCTCAGGATGCAACAATTATCGTTGGTACTGCAGTTGATGAAAACTTGAAGGATGAGATTAAGGTTACATTGGTTGCAACCGGTTTAAATGCTGAAATCAGAAGAAATGAAACTCAAAAGTCATCAGGTGCAACATTCAAGAGACCTGTTCAGGAATCAGGATTCCAATCAAAGATGCCTTCATTCTCAGCAGATGATGATAACGCAATCTTCTCAAGAACCCTAAAGCCGGGAATGGAAAATGTAAATGTTCCATCATTTTTGAAGAAAGACTAATTAAATAAGAAAGAATAAAAACTCTCATGTTTTAAGCATGGGAGTTTTTTAGAAAGTGAAGAAAAATTGCAAAGACGTTTTTATTTTAAGATAGATGAGGAGTTTTCGGGGAGTGAAGTAATTTCACTGCTTGAGAGAAAACTTAAGTGTTCAAAAAACATTATAACAAAGCTAAAAAAAGGGGAATATATCCTTTTAAACGGCAGACGTGTGACTGTTCGGGAAATCTTAGATGCGGGCGATGAGTTAGAAATAATTTTACCCATAGAGCCGAGTGAAAATATCTTGCCAAACCATGAAATCCAATTTAAAATCCTTTATGAAGACGAGGACATATTGGTGGTTGATAAACCGGCGGGTATCCCGACCCACCCTTCAATTAACCACTATCAAGATACACTTGCAAACGGTGTTAAGGCATATCTTGGCGAGAATTTTACATTCAGGGCGGTTAATCGCCTAGACCGGGAAACAAGTGGGGTAGTGCTGATTGCCAAAAATATGCTGTCCTGTCATATTCTATCGGATGCGGTTAAAAATCATGCAGTCCAAAAGACTTATTGTGCAATTTGTCATGGTGCACCAGAGAAGGATGAGGGTATAATCGATTTACCCATAAAAAGGGAAAATGAGAGCATAATTAAAAGATGTGTCGACTTTAGCGGAAAGGCGGCAAAAACCGAATATCGGGTTGAGAAAACCGAGGGTGAATTTTCCCTTTTGACGGCACGCCCGATAACGGGGCGAACCCACCAGATACGGGTACATTTTGCCTACAGCGGGTGTCCGCTTTTTGGGGACAGACTCTATGGAAGTGATGCGGAAAATGAGAGGGTAAGACTGCATTGTAAAAGTATGGAATTTGTGCACCCGATTACCCAAAAAGCGATGAAGATATCAGCTGAATTTCCAAACGATTTTTTTGTAAAAAGTGGCTAAAATGTGTTAAAAATAGCCTCTTTTTTTATTTTCTTTTTGTGTAGAGTGTACAAAAAATGGCTTTAAAATTTGCTAAAATGGTGTATTGAATGAAATGTAAAAAATGATATCATACTGTTGATGATGCTCATTCGTGTGTCATAGAATATTCCAAACAAAAGTGAAAAGAATATATTGGAATTACAAAAAAGAATATTTTGGGTTTACTTATTATTAAATTTATGTTACAATTTGAATGTAAAATCACCAAAATACCATGATTAAAGTGCTTAGAAATAAGCATTTTACATAAAATTAAAAAAAGGAGAGAGAAAAATGAAAAAGAAATTTCTTTCAGTATGGCTATCAATTGCAATGCTAACCAGTGGCGGAATTGCAAATATTGCATCGGCAGAAGAAGCTGCAAACGTAATTTATGTTTCGGCTACTCTTGGTAATGACGCAAATTCCGGTACAATTTCGGCACCTCTGGCAACCATTGATGCCGCAAAATTAAAGGCAAGAGAATTGTCGGGTGCTGTAACAGTTCAGATTATGGACGGAGACTATCGTCTATCATCAACAGTGAGCTTTACAGCCGATGATTCAAACGTAACTTATAAGGCATATGAGGGTGCAAAACCTGAACTATTATGCAGATGCAATCAAAAACCTATATAGTAGCAAGACTAACTTAAATCCGGGATTTTTAGATTTCAGAATGTATATGAAGGCTAAGGACTGGATAGGAATGGCGACAGTTGTGGATGGGGAGAGTGTATCGGTTGAAAACCCCGACGGCGGAAATAAATTTATCGGAACAGATGCACCAAAATCCACAGGCGGTAATGTAATTTATTGCTTTGACCTTGTAATTGATGACCTGCCGCCGGATAAGTACCTTTGTGTAGGTAACAATATAAATGTTCAACAGGCGGCATACCAAGGTGCAAACGTTGGATATATGCTTTGTATTAAAAACGACCTTGTAGAGTTACAGAAAATGGACGGATCAAGAAATGTCGTGGTTGATACAAAGACCGGAGTTACTTTGTGTGACGGTAAACGCCACAGTTATAAATTCGGAAGACTCGACCTTGGCTTTGTGAATGCGGTTTATTGTGAAATAGACGGCGAGGTTGCATTTATGTATCCTGACATTTCCGGAACTGAAGTAATCAGCGACGGCGGATTTACATTACAATCCTATAATCTTGGTAATACTATTACAATGCTACCTTCGGAAAACATTCCAACCGACAAAGAAAGCTTTGAAAAGGTTAAAGAAGAGCTCACAAAGGTAGTTGCAAGAGAACTCCGGAAGCAATACGACAATGAGTATTCAAATGCAAGAATTTTGAATGTTGAATCGGATAGAATTCTTACTTCGGAGGGTGTTTATAAACTGGATAAAATCCCATATGCTGTGGGAAATACCGAGGTAAATGTCAGTGTAAACACTGTAAACCGAATATTTGATGCTGTTGGTACTGTAAATGGTGAAAGCTTTACAATAACTGTTGACGGAAAAACTGCAACGGTACCGGTTAAAGTGTCGGACGGAGTAAGTGTAGTGCCTTTAGAACAACTTTGTAAGGCTCTTTCGAAGGTATATGCATATGATGTGACCTATTCAAGATGTATTATCCTGGCTGATAGCGGCGGTGAAAATCTGCAAAATATCGGTCCAAGATTAAATAAAACTATGAATCTATTGAAAAAATCAATGGAATATGAAGAATTCGGGTTCTAAATGATTAAAATACCACCCCTTTGGGTGGTATTTTTTTGTATATAAATATTACATATCTGCAACAATTTGATTACATTGGAATTTGTGGTAACATATGTAAAAAAACAGAAGAAAGCAATTTTTAGACTAAAACATAGCAATTTTTAGCCTATAAAAAACAAATTTTAGTCTTGCACGCGTATTAAATATATGGTACAATTTATGTAACAAATGTGGTTAAGTTCTACAACTTGAAAATGAAGAGAGATGACAAGTTTATGAAAAATGTTGAAAAACTGACTGCATAAAGTGTAAAGTGCTTAAAGTAAGGCACTTTTAAAAAATTCTATAAAAGGAGAGAGAAAAAATAAAAATTGCAAAAAAACTATTTTCAGTACTAATTGCTCTTGCAATGGTAGTTTCTTGCGGTATTCCTGCAATTGCTACAACAGATACATCAGTCATCTATGTATCTACCCAAGGTAGCGATGCTAATACCGGAACCCTTGCTGCACCTTTAAACACAATTGAAGCAGCAAGAGACATGGCAAGAGGAATTGACGGATCGGTCACAGTAGAGATTATGGGCGGTGAATATAGACTCACAAACGACATATCTTTTACTGAAGAAGATTCTAACGTAACCTACAGAGCTTATAACGGAGAAGAAGTTATAATAAAAGGCTCAGCGAAAATCTCACTTGAGAACGTTTCTAAGGTTACAGAGGATTCAGACATTTATGGAAAGTTAACAGACGGTGCTAAAGACAACACCTATGTTATCGACCTGGCAGCTCAGGGCATAACTCAGGCTATGCTTATGGACGGTACAAAAGCAAACACCCAATACGGAACTGTATACGGTTATGAGTTTAACAGTTTTTATATTGACGATGTTATGCAGACCGTTGCACAGTGGCCAAACAACAGAGACTATGCTCAGTTTGAAAAGGTTAATGATACCACATCTATAGTATATAAGGAAGATACATGCGATAAGTGGTCAGACGAAACCGGCTGGTGGGTAGGTATGTGGATGCCATATGACTATTCATACTTTAAGTTTGGTGGTGTTTCAATCGATACTGAAAATAATATCTTAAAGTATATCGATAACCCTGCTACAACATATGAAAAGTATTTATATTCAAAGAGATGGAAGGCATATAACTTAATCGAAGAAATGGATGTTCCGGGTGAATATTACATCGACAGAGAAAACAGAAAGTTATATTACTATTCTCCAAATGCTTTGACAAACCAAAAAATCGAACTTGACAAAAACTTTGCAAGAATGATTACTATAGACGGTGCTGATAATCTTACTTTTGAAGGCTTGACATTTGCACAGTCAAACGGTGCAGGTTTTAGTGCTTCAAATGTAGAAAATCTTACAGTTAAAAACTGTACATTCAAAGACATTGGACGTACAGCGTTAGCTGTAGGCGGCGGAGAGCTTTGCCAAACCGGTACATATTACACAGACGAAGAAGGAAAACAGGTAGAGCACTGGCAAAAGCAAAGAAAGAATGGTTCTTACAATGTAGAGATTTCAGGAAATATCTTCAATAACATTGGTGGAACTGCAATTTCAATCAGCGGTGCCGGAGATAACGATACTCTTACTCCTTCAGGAAACGTTATCCAAAACAACATCATTTCAAATGTAGGCTACAAGTCGGTACATCCGGCTATTTCGCTTGGCGGATGCGGAAATACTGTTAAATATAACAATATCAGTAAGGCAACCATTGGAGCTATTTATGTAACAGGCGGTAACAACCACCTAATCGAAAAGAACGAAATTTATAACGTAATGACAGAAGTATCTGACTGGGGCGCTTTCTATGAAGGCGGCAGCGATGTATTCAGAGGTACTGAAGTTAACTATAACTACATTCACGATTTAGCTCCTGATACAAACAAGACTTATGAAAATCTTTCAAATGCTAAAGTTGGTATCTACTTCGATGAAAACCAACAGGAATTATCTGCAGAACATAATATTATAAAGAATGCACCAATTGCATTTAACTCAAACCACGCAGGTAACTTCTTATATCAATATAACACAGCAGTTGATTGTGGAAATGAAGCGATATAATGATGGTAGACACTAAAAAAGTGTCTACCATCATTTTTTGTGATATAATAAAGAAAAGGAGAGGATTTAATAATGGGAAGACCTAAAGGCGGGAAAAATATTAGTCATAGCAAAGAAGAAAAATTAG
>JAZULN010000094.1:0-1874 GCA_045603125.1 Clostridia bacterium
GTAAAGTTTGAAATAGCAGCCTTTGCACCGCTATATGCAGGGATTTTTGTAAGAGGAGTAAATGCGTTCATTGAAGAAATATTTATAACATTACCCTTCTTATTTCTTGCCATATCCCTTGCAAAAACCTGAGTCGGGATAAGGGTTCCCAAAAAGTTTAAGTTAAATACAAACTCAACACCCTTCGGATCTAAATCAAAGAATGTGGTAATACCTTCAACGCCGTCGATATCTTCATAATCTAAATATTCCTTTGTTGTTGTGCCTTTTGGGTTATTTCCGCCGGCACCATTAATTAAGATATCGCACTTACCGAAATCCTTAAGGATTTCTTCACGAACATTCTCGATAACTTCTCTATCTAAAACATTTGCAGCATAGCCTTTTGCAATTCCGCCGTCTGCCTTTATTTTATCTGCAACTGCGTCGGCTGCTTCCTTTCTTAAGTCAAGGATTGCAACATTTGCACCGCATTTTGCAACAGCTTCTGCAAATACACCGCATAAAACTCCGCCGCCGCCTGTTACAACAACGGTCTTGCCTTTTAAATCTAAATCAAATGGTAGTTTCATTCTTCATCCTCTTTTCTTATCTTTTGCACTCTTTTTCAAGGGTTTCCCAGATACCGTTAATATAAACCGCACCTAAAGCTCTATCGAATAAGCCATAACCCGGTCTTCCGGTTTCGCCCCAAATCATTCTGCCGTGGTCAGGACGGATATAACCTGTAAAGCCCTTGTCGTAGTATGCTTTTACAATCTTTTCGATATCTAAAGATCCACATTCTGACTTATGAGCTGCTTCTTCAAAGCACTTCTCACCTGTGATTTTAATGTTTCTTATATGTGCAAAGTGGATTCTGTCAGCAAAAGAGTTAACCATGTCCACAATATCATTATCAGGCGAAACGCCCAATGAGCCTGTACACAAGGTTAAGCCGTTATATGGGCTATCATATAGCTTTAAGAATCTTTCAAGGTTTGCCTTATTGGTTATGATTCTTGGCAAACCGAAAATGCTCCATGGCGGATCGTCCGGATGAATCGCCATCTTAATTTTAACCTCTTCTGCAACCTTAATAACTCTATCCAAGAAATACTTAAGGTTATTCCATAAATCTTCTTCACTGATAGACTGATACTTTTCCAAAAGTGCCTTCATGCCTTCTTTTGTGTAGCTTGCATCCCAACCCGGAAGTGACAAGTCACCAGTTAGCGGGTTCATGTTCTTAACGGTTTCTTCTTTATAAATCAAAGCGTTTGAACCGTCAGGAAGCTCATATGCAAGGTCTGAACGTGTCCAGTCAAATACAGGCATGAAATTGTAACAAACACAGTCAATGCCAGCCTTTGCAAGATTTCTTAGAGTCTGGCAATAGTTCTCTATGTAACGGTCACGGTCACCATCACCTGTCTTTATATCTTCATGAACAGGCACACTTTCAATTACAGAAAGTTCTAAACCTGCCGCCTCTACCTCATTTTTTAGTTCCATGATTCTCTCATATCCCCATACTTCACCAACAGGGATATCGTATATAGCAGAAACGATTCCTTGCATACCCGGAATTTGTCTGATTTTTTCCAAGGTTACCGGGTCGTCTTTGCCATACCATCTGAATGTCATTTTCATATTTTTATTCCTCCTTTTTTATCTTATATTTTCTATCATATAATACCATATAATACCGATATTTGCAATAGTTTTTTCCGACATTTTATGGGGTTTTGACCAATCATAACCACTAGTAAACTAGTGGTTTGACCAGCCCCTAGAAGGGGCTATTACAGGCTTAACCCCTGAAAGGGGCATCGAAGACTTGACACCGCATTACAATTACTGGCAGCCGCTCACGTGCGGCTGTCTTTTTTTGC
>JAZULN010000095.1:0-17888 GCA_045603125.1 Clostridia bacterium
TTGAAAAATGCTCCGTCACAGGTTGCACAGTAGGATACCCCAAGGCCTGAGAATGCATCTTCTCCGGGAACACCCAATTTTCTTGCATTAGCTCCCGTTGCAAAAATTATCGCCTTAGTTTTATATTGATTTTTTCTTGTAATGACGGTCTTAATCTCACAATCTATATCTTCGATTTCCCTTACCTTTTCGGTTGAGATTTCAGCCCCGAATTTTTGGGCGTGCTTTAAAAAGTTTTCAGATAACTCCACACCCTTTGGGTTGTCATAAAAACCGGGATAGTTATCCACATCATAGGTATAGTTTATCTGGCCGCCGGCGGCAAGACCTTCAAGTAAAAGTGTTTTCATACCGCCGCGAAGGGCATAAATTGCAGCAGAAAGTCCTGCCGCACCGCCGCCGATTATAATTATATCGTAATTCATAAATCTTCATTCCTTTTTATTTTATTTCCCTTCTATTATATACCAACTCCCCGAATTAAACAAGAGTTTTTAAAAAATTATCGGTTGACATATCGGTTTTTTTATTGTACGATAATCATAAGTAATTGCAAAATATGATTTTGGGGCGGTCGTGGACGCCAGCCCCTACATATTGCATTAAAACCACAAAACATTGTAGGGGACGGTCTCCCGGACGTCCCGTTTTTGCCATTTTACTAAAACCGCTACTTAATTTATAAGGGATGTAAAAATGAAAAAGTTAATCGATAAATTAGAAAAAACAAGGAATCTTTCGGACAGTGAGTTTTTGGCTCTTTTATCAAACCCTGAAGACCCCTACCTTAGCGAGGCGGCAGATAAGGTAAGACGCGAGCATTACTCCAATAAAATTTATATTCGGGGTCTTATTGAAATATCAAATTTTTGCAAAAATAACTGCCTTTACTGTGGGATTCGGCGTGATAATAAAAATACAGAAAGATACCGCCTCTCAAAAAGCGAAATTCTCGACTGTTGCAACATCGGTTATAACCTCGGCTTTCGCACCTTCGTTATGCAGTCGGGCGAGGACTCTCACCTGACAGATGAATTTTTAGTTGACATAATATCCGAAATAAAATCACAATTCCCCGACGTTGCGGTAACTCTATCTTTTGGCGAGAGGTCTTATGAAAGTTATAAAAAACTATACGATGCCGGTGCTGACAGATATCTTCTTCGTCACGAGGCAGCAGAAGAATCGCTTTATTCTTCTCTTCACCCATCCGATATGAGTCTTGAAAACCGAATGGAGTGTCTTTTTAACCTAAAAAAAATCGGCTACCAGACAGGTAGCGGATTTATGGTAGGCGCCCCAAGGCAAAGTCTTCCAGACATTGTGGCAGATATTCGCTTTTTGCAAAAACTAAACCCGGAAATGATAGGGATCGGCCCCTTTATTCCACATAAGGACACCCCTTTTTCGGGAAATTCCGCCGGGACTTTAGATTTAACTCTAAAGCTTATTTCAATTCTGCGTCTTTGTTTCCCGAAGGCTCTTCTTCCTGCCACCACCGCCCTTGCAACTATTTCACCAAACGGACGGTCTGATGCCATAAAGGCGGGGGCAAATGTTATAATGCCAAACCTATCCCCCGACAATGTGCGGGATTTATATAGCCTTTACGACAATAAACTCTCCCGCGGAATCGAGGCGGCAGAGGAAATCGAAAAATTAAAAGCGGAAATGAAAAAAATCGGATACGAAATTGTTACAGACCGTGGTGATTACCCGAAGGCTTAGGATATCCCGAACCTATGACCCTTGAATCAATTCCACGTATCCGCTCTCTTAATAAAAGAATATTTGGCGGTGAAACCGACAGTTCCTTTACTCCAAGTCTTACAAAAAACTCGGTAAGGTTTAAATCTGCGGCAGCCTCACCGCATACCCCCACCCAAATACCCTCTTTATTGGCATTTTGGGCGGTAAGTTCAATAAGTTTTAAGCATGCCTCATGGTAGTGGGTGTAGATATCCTCGACCATGGGGTTTTGTCTGTCTGCCGCCAGAGTATACTGGACAAGGTCGTTTGTTCCAATACTGAAAAAATCCACCTCTTTTGCCAGTTTGTCGCTTATAATACAGGCTGCAGGCGTTTCAATCATTATCCCCACTTCCATCGACTCATCAAAGGGAATATTCTCTCCCCTCAATTCTATTTTTACATTGTTTATTATCGTCTTTATCCTTTTTACTTCATCAAGGGATGTTATCATCGGTACCATAAGCGAAACATCACCAAAGGCAGATGCCCGGAGGATTGCCCGAAGCTGGGTTTTAAAAATGTCCGGTCTGTCAAGACAAATCCGGACCGCACGGTAACCCATAGCAGGGTTTTCCTCAGTGCCTAGCCCAAAATAGTCTATTTTTTTATCGGCACCCACATCCAGAGTCCTTATTATTACCTTCTTCCCTGCCATGTTTTGCACAACCTTTTTGTATGCTAAAAACTGCTCATCTTCTGTGGGGTAATCGTTGGTTTCAAGGTATAAAAACTCGCTCCGAAAAAGCCCGACCCCATCGGCATCGTTCATTAAAACGTCAAGGCAATCGCCAGGTCCACCGATATTTGCATAAACTTCTACTCTTTTTCCGTCTTTTGTGATGCTCTCCTTACCCTTTAACTTTTCTAAAAGTGCCTTTTTTTCTTCGTCCTTTTCCTTTTTTTGCCGCATGTTAATTAGGGTTTCCTCATCAGGCTCAATATAGACGGTGCCTGAGAAACCATCTACTACTGCAAATTTTTTATCAAATTCATCCAAAGGCATTTTTATCCCGACAATAGCAGGTATGTTCATGGTACGGGCAAGGATTGCAGTATGAGAATTTACCGAGCCTTTGGATGTTAAAAATGCCAGCACTTTAGACTTATCCATCTGTACCGTCTGGCTGGGCAAAAGGTCGTCGGCCGCAACTATCCCCGGCTCCATATCCTCTATCTCCTCGTCTTTCCCAAGAAGGGTTCGGATTAGTCTATCGGAAATGTCCTTAACATCACTCGCCCGCTCCTTCATATAGCTATCGTCCATAGACCGGAACATCTCGGAAAAATTATCCGAGGTAATACCCACAGCATACTCGGCATTTACCTCCTCACTCTCAATTATGTTTTTCACCGAATCGATGTAGTCGGTGTCCTCGAGCATCATGCTATGGATTGAAAAAATCGTGGCGTTTGCCTCACCCACCTCGGATATTGCATCCTCATAGAGTTTTGAAAGCTCAGAAATTGCCTCTTCTCTTGCCGATTCAAACCTTTTTATCTCGTCTTTTATATTCAGGATTTTTTCTCTCTTTACCTTCTCTTCCTTTTGGCTGTATAGACGAATTTTCCCCATCGCTATACCCCCAAATACGCTTTTCCCTTTTATAGTAATCATAATCCCGACTCCTTAAATCTTAAATTTTTCCGTCTTTAGTTTTGGAATTTTAGTCGACTTTTATGCAACAAAAAAGAAGGAGAGTTATTTCTCTTCCTTCTTTTTTTCTCTTAAATTTTTAAAAAATTCTTTCAAAAGTTCCGAACACTCATCCACCATGTGCCCGCCCTCTACATTAACATCATGGTTAAACATTCCGGCTAAAAAGAGGTTGGTTTTTGACCCGGAACATCCGGCTTTATAGTCATATGCGCCAAAATAAACATTATCTATCCTTGACTGAATAATCGCTCCGGCACACATTGGGCAAGGCTCTAATGTAACATAAATGTCACACCCCGAAAGCCGCCATCCGCCAACCTTTTTACACGCCTTATTTATAGCTATAATCTCGGCATGGCAGAGGCTGTTTCCCTTTTCTTCACGTTTATTTCTACCCAAAGCCAACACCACTCCGTCTTTTACAATACAGGCACCTATCGGTGTTTCGTCATGCTTTGCAGCAAGTTTTGCCTGGGATATGGCTCTATCCATAAATTTCTGATTATACATTTTTTACCCTCTTATTGCGATAAATAAACACCAAAACTCCCACAATCACCATAGCGATACTTATCCATTGTGAAGTGGAGAGTCCGAAGAAAATCCCCCTTACTTCATCGAATCTGAAAAACTCAATTATAAATCTCTCAACGCCATAGGCAATAACGTATATGGGAAGAAGGATTTTCTTTCCCGATGTCTTTTTATCAATAACCGCTAATGTGATAAAGAGTAGGAAATTAAATAGTGATTCATAAAGCTGAACCGGAATTAAGGGTACTCCAATTGGTGCATCCGACACCGGGTTTTTGAATATTACATGAATCGCACTATTTGTGGGTTTTCCGTAGCAACATCCGGCAAAGAAACACCCGATTCTTCCGAAAGCATGAACCAACGGAATAATTTTAATCAATAGGTTTTCGTGGTCAGAGATTTTCTCTTTTAAGACTTTTGCCGCCAAAAATGCACCCAAAACCCCAAAAATAAGACCCCCATAAAATACAAATCCACTGTTTAAAAGTGAATCGAAATCCCCACTTTTTATAATATCTATGATTTCTTTTGGCGAATAGGTTACGAGTAAAAACAGTATCTTTGCACCCAAAAATCCAACCAAAACCCCAACAACTCCGATTAAAACGGTGTTCTCCCAAAGTACACCCTTATTTTTACTGTCAAAATATATAAATATCGCAGCAACTATAATTCCAAAAAATATAGACATTCCGTACATGGGAAGCTTTAGCCCCAAAACCTCTATAAAAGGTAACATTTTATACTCCTCCTTTTGACTTTCAGTCAAAAAAAGTATATCAAAGCATTTTTATTTTGTCAACCGGGTTTAAAATTTTCATATATTACATTTTTATGAATTTTTAAGGATTTTAATGAAAATTCCCAGAATTTATGATATACTCATTTTATCATGGGATAATTTTAAAAAAGAGGTGTTTTAAAAGATGCGTTTTTCTAAAAAACAGATACGAATTATAAGCATAGTTTTAGCATGTGTAATCGTTGTGCCAATTTTAATTGCGGCGGTAGATATACTTTTATCATAAAAAACACTAAAACGGGTGGGGTTCATCCGTTTTTTTACTTACCAAACAAGAAATAACTTGCTTTTTATTTAGTTTTCTACTATAATATATGTATGCGATTGCCAAATGCACTCGCAGGTAATAAGTAAAGGGGAAAAGTGAAAATGTATGGAAGAAAAATCTTTGATTTTTCAATAATTCATATCAAATTTTCTAAGAAATTTGTACTTTACCTATTCACTATTACTTTTTACATATTCCTTGTAATTGAGAAATTATAAATTTCTCAATTAACTGTTAGATAAGTGTGTATTTTGAAAGGAATGATTATTTTATGAAATTTCAAGAGCAGAAATTCATCCCTGTTTTATTTGGAAACGACATAAATGTATATAGCGTAGCACGTGCTTTTTATGAAAAATACAAGGTAAAATCCAAGGTCTTTGGCAAAGCCTTATACGGCCCTTGCTATAAAAGTAAGATGATCGATTTTACCGAGGTTAAGGACTTAGATACCCCCGAAGTGCTTTTGACCAAGCTAAATGCATACGCTAAAAGATTTGCAGAAAAGCGAATTATTGCAATCGGTTGCGGGGACAACTATGTAAAATGCATTGCATGTAACAAGGAAAATTTACGTGCAAATGTAATTGCACCATATTCGGATTATGACTTTTTGGAAGGTCTTATGGATAAGGAAAAGTTCTATGCACTTTTGGAAGAGCATGGAATTGAATTTCCAAAAACCTGCATCGCAACGGTTGTAAGCCGTGACGATGTCAACGTCCACTTCGACCCGCCATATATTTTAAAGCCTGCAAATCAGGTGGAATTTTATAAGCATAAATTTGAGGGGCAGAAGAAGGTCTTTAAGTTAGATTCTCTAACCGAACTCAAAAAAACCCTAAGAGATGTCTACGACTCAGGCTATCAGGATCATATGATAATTCAGGAGTTTATTCCGGGTGATGATACCTTTATGAGAGTTCTCACTTGTTATTCCGACAGAACCGCCAAGGTTAAAATGATGTGCCTCGGTCATGTTCTTTTAGAAGAGCATACCCCCTATGGTATCGGTAACCACGCCGTTATCATAACCGAGTATGACGGAAAGCTGTTGGAAAGCTTTAAAGAGCTTCTCGAGAGTATAAATTATGTCGGTTTTTCAAATTTTGATATAAAATACGATGTCCGTGACAATAAATATAAGGCATTTGAAATCAATACCCGTCAGGGCAGAAGTAATTTCTATGTAACGGGATCAGGACATAATATTGCGGAGTTGATTGTAAGAGAATATGTAAATGGTGAGCAGCTGGAGGAAGACTTAGCACGGGACGAGCATCTTTGGATGGTTGTGCCAAAGGGTGTGGCATTTAAATATGCACCCGAATATAAGAGCAGAATGAAGCGGCTGATAAAAACAAAAAGATATGTAAACCCGCTATTCTTTAAACCCGACAACGATTTAGAGAGAAAGTTCAGATTATATAAATCTCAGCTTGGACATTTCTTAAAATACAAAAAATATATGAAATAAATTTTTAGGAGTTGATTTAATGGGGAAACTTGGAATCCTGGGCGGAATGGGGCCTATGGCAACCCAGCTTTTATATAAGATGATTATTGAAAATACCGATGCCAAAAAGGACCAGGAGCATCTTGATATGATTATCTTAAACCACGCATCTATGCCCGACCGCACCGAGGCAATCAATTCAGGTAAAACCGAAGAGATTTTTAAGCTTTTATCGGATGACATAAAGATGCTATCAGAAAACGGCTGCAACGTGATTGCAATTCCCTGTAACACTTCCCATTATCTATACGACAGGCTAAACGACTCCACCGATTCGATAGTTATAAATATGATACGCCAGAGTGCAGAGGATTTAAAAAGTCTTCGCCCCAAGGCAAAAAAGATTGGAATTCTTGCCACCGACGGGACTCTGAAGGCAAATCTATACCGAAAAGAGTGCGAGGCGGTAGGATTTGAAGCAATATACCCGGAACCCGAAATCCAAAAAATTGTTATGGATATTATCTATAACCAGATAAAACGGGGTGAAACCGGAAACCCTGAAGATTTCCAAAAAATTGACCGGCATTTAAAGAGCGTCGGCTGTGACGGGGCAATCCTTGCCTGCACCGAGCTTTCATGCTTCAGAGACTTTAATCCATTACCCGACTTTTATGTGGATGCACTGGAGAGTCTTTGTAAGAAAGCGATTTTACTCTCAGGCGGAAAACTAAAATAACAAAAGAGGAGTGAATCTTCATGATATATAAATTATCCGACTACTTTAAACTTTTGGAGGAAAACGGGTTAATAAGTGAGTATTCTTTAGGAAAAGACCCTGAAATTTTAAATGTTTCTTACAACTCAAAAGAAGTCACAAAAAATACACTCTTTATCTGTAAGGGTGCACATTTTTTGGAAGAATATTTAAAATCGGCAATAGATTTGGGAGCAGTATGCTATGTGGCAGAAAAAAAGCATCCTGTCGACTCGGACTATATATTAGTCAACGACTTAAGAAAGGCGATGGCACTTCTTGCCACAATGTTTTATGAAAATATATGGCAAAAAATCAAGTCTTGCGGTATAACCGGCACAAAGGGTAAGTCCACCACTGCCTATTTCATAAAATATATTTTGGACGAATACTTAAAAGATCAAGGTAAAAATGCCAGTGCGATTTTATCATCAATCGACACCTACGACGGCGTTCAGACCACCGAAGCACGTCTTACCACGCCTGAGCCAATCGAGTTAAACCGCCACTTTAAAAATGCAGTTGACTCAAAAATTGACTACCTCACCATGGAGGTTTCGTCTCAGGCGTTAAAATACCATAGGGTTCTCGGCATCACCTATGATGTTGGGGTATTCTTAAACATCGGCGAAGACCACATAAGCGACATTGAGCACCCCGATTTTGAGGACTATTTCTCATCAAAGTTAAAACTTTTTGGTCAATCAAAAAATGCCGCTATCTGCCTTGATTCTATGTACCCTGAAAGGGTGATTGAGGCGGCAAAGATATGTGAAAAAGTGGTTACATTTTCAACCACCAACCCAGACGCAGATATTTATGCCTATAATATCGTAAAAAAAGGTAACGACACATCATTTATGGTTAAAATGCCTGGCTTTGAAGGTGAATTTATCCTCACAATTCCGGGACTATTTAACGTACAAAACGCACTTGCTGCAATCGCGGTATGTCATATCTTCGGCATCCCGACAAAATATATGTATGTGGGGCTTATGAAGGCACGCTCATCGGGAAGAATGGAGATTTACTCAAATTCCGACGGAAAAATCGTGGTAATAGTCGACTATGCCCACAACAAGATGAGCTTTGAAACCCTCTTTGATTCGGTTAAAAAAGAATTCCCCGGAAGAGATATTTCTATCGTTTTCGGCTGCCCTGGGAAAAAGGCTCTGGCAAGACGACGGGATCTTGGTACAATTTCGGGAAAATATGCAAATAAGGTCTATATCACAGAGGAAGATTTTGGCGAAGAGCCTTTAATGGATATCTGTGAGGAGATTGCAGGGTATGTAAAAGCCGAAGGCTGTCCTTACGAGATTATCCCCGACCGAGGCGATGCCATAAATAAAGCAATCTCCGACTGCTCAGGAAAAAGCGTTATCTTAGTGACCGGAAAAGGCAACGAAACCCGCTTAAAGCGTGGCAATGTTTATGAACCATGCTTAACAGATGTTGAATATACAAAGAAATATTTAAAAGAATATGATGTTAAAAATAACATTGATTCTGCTGAAAAAATCGAAAAGTTTCAGGATATTTTGCCTGCATTAACAAAACTTTGCAATAAGAATATTTTAGTAAAGCTTGGCGGCAGTGTTATGGAGGATAACGACCTTTTAGATAACATCTTCTATGACATCGCACTTATGAACACCTTGGGTGCAAGAGTTATAATTGTCCACGGCGGCGGCAAAAAGATTTCGGCAGAGCTAAAAGCCAAGGGCATAGAAACAGGATTCTTAAATGGATATCGCATCACAAATTCAGAATCTATCGATACAATCGAGATGGTTTTATCGGCAAATGTGAATAAAAAAATTGTCCAATCCTTAAGAAACGACAATGTTTCGGCGATTGGGTTATCGGGAAAGGACGCAAACCTTATCACCGCAAAGAAGAAAGTTATTCCAGATGGCGACATCGGTTTTGCCGGTGACGTTTTATCGGTAAATCCTGACATCTTAAATCTTTTACTTGATAACGGATATCTTCCGGTTATCTCACCTGTGTCATCTGACGAAAATGGTCAGACCCTGAACATTAACGCTGACGAGGCGGCACTCGCCATCGCAGAAGCCTTAAAGGTTGATACCCTTGTATTTATCACCGACGTTGACGGTATACTTTTAGATGTTACTAACGATAAGACTTTAGTAAACCACATAGATATCAAAAAAGCAAAAGAGCTTATTGAAAAAGGATTTGTAGGCGGCGGAATGTTACCAAAGCTAAAGTCCTGCGTTGCCTCTATTGAAAATGGCGTAAATGAAGTGGTAATCTTAAACGGAAAGGTTAAATATAACTTAGTGTCTAACTTTATTACACCAAAAAAGATTGGTACGACTATTGGGAAATAAAAACACCCTTCGGGGTGTTTTTATTTTACCAACTTTCCGATTAACGCACCAAGCCCTAACCCGACCGCCGAAATCACAAGATACCACTGGGCATGTATCAGGGCAGACACATTATAATAGATAAATACCGACGGTATAAAAATAACCGATGTGACAAGAGGATGGAGAAACCTCCATTTTGATTTTCCCCTTACACCAAGTATCAGGGAAAGAAAAAAGGTTACAAAAATTATAATCAATACCATACCAATAGCATCTGTCGGTCCTGCCAAAAGAGGGAAAAGATAAAACATAATAAGCTGGATTATTAGCACCGCAATTTCAAAAACCATAAAAATTCCCTCCCCATGGGTATATTCTAATCAAATAGGCCAAATGTTTCTTACTATCCCGAAAATTATAAACAAAGCAAGTAATATATATTCAAGTACTCTCATTGCTTTCCCACTCTTAATTCTTGTACCCGTTTTAATGTAGTAACATTTCTTTACCACATAAATTATACCAAAAATCGGTAATGTAACAAAAAGAAGCGGATTTTCTGAAAATGCACTTTTAAAATCAAACCGGAAAACGGCCATAATCATATGTGTTATGCCGCATCCGGGACACTTTAGTCCGGTTATCACCCTGAATACACAGGGAATGTAAAGATTCGTAAAACTTACCCATAGATAGTATATGAACCCGACAAGGCATATTAAAATATGCTTCTTTAATTCTCTAATAATCCTGATTTTCATTTTCAATCCTTCTATATAAAAAATTTGCTGCATCAGGATTTCCCAAATACAGCAAATCTTAGAATTAATCTAACTTGTTGAGTGAATCCTGCATAAGTGCATAAGATACTATTCCTAATCCTACGAATCCTAACACTAGATATAAAATGCCTCTTGATTGTGCAGGCATTCCCTTTGCAGTATATGCCTGATCAAGTTTTTCGCCCATTTTATAATACCAAAACCATCCATAGATACCGCAAGTAATAAGAGTAAATACCAAAGCCATGCCGCCCGATGTATCGTTTGGGTTACCCGATGCTTGATTGATTTCATCGGTAAGTTTTATAAACCAATATAAACTATAAATACCACAAGTGACTATTGATAAAATTATTGCCGTAACAACGCTTCTTTTTTCTATGTTCATTTTCTGTTCCTCCCTTCTTTAAAATTTCATAATATAATTTTATCATAACGGTCTAAAAATGTCAATATGAGTAGTAATATGAAAAAAGTGCCCGAAGGCACTTTTTTATCGGAGCTGTGCATTTACGCCAGACTCTAATTTTTTCAGAATCTTTTCAAATACAACGTTGATTTCTTCATTTGTAAGGTTACGGTCAGGGGCTCTGAATGAAATTGCATAAGCAACACTCTTCTTACCCTCAGGTATCTGTGAGCCTTCGTAAACGTCAAATAGCTTTATGGTATCTAAAAGCTTACCCGATGCCTTTACCATAATCTCTTCGATATCTGCAACCGCCACAGTTTTATCTACAAGCATTGCGATATCACGGGTTACTGCCGGGAACTTGGGAAGTGCCTTGAATTTAACGTTCTGGTCAATTGCCTCAAACATCATATCCAGTGAAATTTCTGCAACATAGCACTTTTCTCCGATATCGAAGTTCTTCGCAACGTCCGGATGAATTTCACCCATTGTACCTGCTACTTTACCGTCAATTATAACCTCAGCACATCTTCCCGGATGATAGATTGGGTTATCGGTTACTGCCTTATATTTTACGTTCTTAATCTTTAACTCTGACATTAGGGTTTCAACCGAACCTTTTAAGTCATAAAAATCCACACCGCCAAACATTCCGATTGTCACAATTTCAGGCTCATTTGGAAGTTTTCCGGCTTCTGTCGGGATAAACACCTTTGCAATTTCAAAGAGTTTTACCGAATCGGCACGTCTATTGTAGTTATAAGATAAGGTATCTAACATTGACCCAACTGATGTTGTTCTCATCATAGATGTATCGTCGCCGAATGGGTTTGATATCTTAACGCTGTTTCTCAAAACATGGTCTTTCGGAAGATTTAACTTATCATATACGAAAGGCCCTGTGAAGGTGTATGTGTAGATTTCATACATACCTTGTGCGGTCAGTGTTTCGTTAATCTTATCCTTCGCCTTTTGGATAGGATTTTTGCCGCCACGGGTTGCTGCACCCGATAAAAGTGTCACCGGAATCTTATCATAACCATAGATTCTTGCCACTTCCTCGGCAATATCGGCCTCGCCCTCGATGTCTGGTCTGAATGACGGTGACACAAGGGTCATATTATCAAGGCAGACCTCAAATTCTAAAGCTTCTAAGTAATTTTTCATATCCTCTGTCGGGATATCTGTACCCAAAAATGCGTTAATTTTTTCAGGGCGGAACTTATGAACTCTTTTTTCATATTCCTTTCCGATTACGTCAATCACACCGCCGACTACCTCGCCGCAGCCAAGCATCTCGACCAATTGACATGCTCTTTCAGCGGCAGGAATTGTATTTTGAGTATCTAGCCCCTTTTCGTATCTTGAAGATGCCTCGGTTCGGAGTCCCACCTTCTGAGCGGTCAGGCGGACAGTTGATGCCTCAAAGGTCGCCGATTCAAAGATAACTGTTGTGGTATCGTCTTTTACTTCCGAATTAAATCCACCCATAACACCCGCAATGGCAACGGCTCTCTCTCCGTCTGCAATAACAAGGTCGTTAGGATTTAAGAGTCTATCCTGCTCATCCAATGTCTTTATAACCTCGCCGTCGATAGCATCTCTGACAACTATCTTACCCCCTGCTAAATCCCTCAAATCGAAAGCGTGCATAGGCTGGCCGTATTCTAAAAGGATATAGTTTGTTATATCTACGATATTATTGATAGAACGGATACCTGCCGCCTTCAAGCGGTTTACCATCCACTTAGGTGACGGACCGATTTTTACATTCTTAACCATGCGTGCCGAATATCTCATACACTTTTCGGGGTTTTTAACCTCAACCGAGATATAGTCGGTAATTTTTTCGTTGTTTTCAGAAAAAGTCGGCTTTTTCACATTAAAGCTCTTGCCGAAGGTTACGGCAGTTTCTCTTGCCAAACCAATTACACTAAAGCAATCGGGTCTATTTGATGTGATTTCAAACTCAACAACATCTTCGTTAATGCCGAAATAGTCTTTAATGTCCATGCCTATCGGGGTGTCCTCAGGAAGTGCTAAAATTCCGTATTCAGGGGTATAGCCAAGGTCTGCATCGGAGATTCCGAGTTCTTCATGAGAACATAGCATACCGTTTGACTCAACACCTCTTAATTTTCCCTTCTTTATTGTAATTCCGCCCGGGAGCTTTGCACCCGAGAGTGCAACAGGCACAATCAAACCTTCCTTTGCGTTTGGTGCACCGCAGACAATCTGCAAAGCCTCACCCGTTCCGGCGTCAACTGTACAAACGTGTAAGTGGTCGCTGTCAGGGTGATCCTCACATGTTAAGATTTTTCCTGTTACAACATTTTCTATATCTTTTCCCATATTCTCTATTCCCTCAACTTTTGAACCTGTCATAGTTAAGGCATGGGCATATTCTTTTGGAGTTATTCCCGAAACATCGGTATAATCATTAAACCAACTCATTGGTACTTTCATTTTATTCACTCATTCCTTTCATTTAAAAGTCAAATTAGAATTGCTTTAAAAATCTCTTGTCATTTTCAAAGAACAGTCTTAAGTCGTTAATATCGTATCTTCCCATAGCAATTCTCTCAAGTCCTATTCCGAAGGCAAAACCTGAGTAAACTTCAGGGTCTATGCCACAGTTAGAAAGAACCTTCGGGTGTACCATACCGCAGCCGAGGATTTCAATCCAACCCTCGCCTTTACATACGCTGCAACCTTCTCCACCGCACACGAAACAGGATACGTCAACCTCGGCTGACGGCTCTGTGAACGGGAAGTGGTGAGGTCTGAAACGTACCTTTGTCTTTTCGCCATAAAGTGCCTTCAGGGTTTCCTCCAATGTGCCTTTCAGGTCTGCCATTGTAACACCTTTATCCACAACAAGACCTTCTATCTGGTGGAAAATTGGTGAGTGAGTAGCATCAACTGCGTCACTTCTGTAAACTCTACCCGGTGCGATAACCTTAATCGGTGGTTTTTGCTTTTCCATAACTCTTACCTGCATAGGTGATGTCTGGGTTCTTAAAACTATATTATCCTCAACATAGAATGTATCCTGAGTGTCACGGGCAGGGTGGTTTTTCGGGATGTTCAACGCCTCGAAGTTATAGTAATCAAACTCTACTTCAGGGCCTTCGGCAATCTCAAAGCCCATGCCGATGAATATTTCTTTTAACTCATTCATAACCTTTGTTAGAGGATGAAGATTCCCCATCTCAGGAGTTTTTCCCGGCATTGTAACGTCTATTACTTCTTCCTTTAATTTTGCCGCTTGGAGTACCCTTTCCATTTCCTCTTTCTTAGAGTCGATTTCTTTATTTAGGAAATCTCTTATCTCATTTGCCAAAGCACCGATTACCGGTCGCTCTTCGGCCGAGAGTTTTCCCATCTCCTTTAAAACGGCGGTAAGCTCGCCCTTTTTACCAAGGTACTTAATTCTTAATTCTTCAAGGCCCTCTAAGTTTTCGCAACTTGCCAAAAGTTCTTCAACTGTCGCCTTGATTTGGTTTAGTTTTTCCTTCATTTTATTCTTCCTTTCTTTGATTTACTAATTATATATAAACAAATTTGATTTTGTTTTATTCTAAAAATGAGAACAGTCACACAGTCAACTCTTTCCAAATCAGAGGTTTGGACTCCGCCGCAGAACAAAGCGGCTTCACTGCTCGCCGCAAGCGACAGTCGAAGCGATAACGCTTTGTTTGCCCATGTGCATAATTTATTCTCAAAAACAGCTTCCTTAAATAACTTTTGAAAAATCAAGAATATATTGCAGTCAACTCTTGCCAAATCAAAGATTTGGAGAGTTGTTGCATGGGTGTCGTTTGCCAAATCAGAGATTTGGACTCCGCCACAAAAAAACGTCCCGAAAACTCGGGACGAACTAATCCGTGGTACCACCCAAATTCCTCTAATTAAAGAGGCACTCAAAATTCGGCTATTACGGGCCAACCCGACAGAGACTACACATAAAAACTTCACCCCTGCTGCTCCGAAAGGAAGGTTCAGCTTGCACTCTTACCGCAAGGGTTCACAGCCGACGACCCTTACTCTCTTATGGCGAAATTGCAGCCTACTGACTTTCATCATAGCATTTCATATTCACGGGGAAATTATAACATAATGGGATTAAAATTGCAAGTCTTTTTCCGAAAATTTAATGGAATTTAGAGATTTTTTTGCCAAAAATGAGTGATTTACGACAAAAAATCCTAATTACTATTGATTATCTTTAAAAATAGGTCTATAATAAATAGGAAATAAAACTTTTAAGAAGGTTATGATATGAAAGATACCAACAAAAAACATTCCTTTATGGTGAATGTTATGATAATTTTGTTTTCTCAGGTCGCCGTTAAGATTTTGGGCCTAGTTTACAGAATGGTAATTACCAATATAAACGGCTTTGGCGATCAGGGAAATGGCTATTATAATGCAGGATTTCAAGTCTATACCCTGCTTCTTGCCATATCCTCTGTGGGTATTCCTAACGCCATTTCCAAAATGACATCGGAACGGACAGCCCTTGGTGACTATAAGGGTGCACATAAAATTTTTCGCTCAGCTCTAGTTCTTTTTGGTGCGGTCGGAATTGTTTGCTCGGTGCTTTTATTTTTATCATCCGGCGTTATCGCATCGAGTGTAATCAAAATGGACCGTGCAAAATATGTACTTATGGCACTTTCTCCTTCAATCTTTTTTGTCTGCATATCTTCGGTTATCCGCGGCTATTTCACAGGCATGAACAACATGAAGGCCACAAGCAGCTCCCAGATTATAGAGCAGATTTTTAAATGTCTCTTAACCGTTATAATCGTATTTATAATGTCAAGACTTGTCTTATTCCCCAACGACGCTGACTTAAACTCGGCAGCAATGGCGGCGGGGGCAAATTTTGCCACATCTTTGGCAACGGTGTTTAGTTTCATATATTTGATTCTTTTCTATAGAAAAAGACGAAAAGGCATAAAGGAGCAAATCTCTTTATCAACTGCCGAGACTCTTTCTATCCCTATGAAAAAGATGTTTATAAGTATTCTTATGATATCTATCCCTATTTCTTTGGGTTCAATCATCTCGGCAATCAACCGAATTGTTGATACCGCAACCATAACAAGAGGTATAGAAATCGCCTTTGCCGGCGGGATAAATGCCTATGGAAAGTTTATTGCAAATCCGACCATGGCACAACTAAACGACGAAGCGGTGCGGTTGGCGGGGATTCTTTCTAAAAGTGACACCCTCCTTAATTTGCCAATTGCTATGAATATAGCCTTTGCCACAGTTTTAGTGCCGTCAATTTCGGGGGCATTAGCCGTTGGTGACAAGAAAACCGCGTCAAAGCATGTATCCTACTCCCTTTTAATATCAATACTTTTGATACTTCCCTGTGCTGTTGGATATATCGTTTTGGCAGAGCCGATTTACGGTCTTATCTACCCTAACGCAAAATACGGCTATGACCTTTTGCAGTTAAGTTCCATAGCACTTATATTTATTGCACTAAACCAGACCATCTCCGGTTCACTTCAGGGGTTAGGCAAAGTTTTTGCTCCGGCAACAGGGCTATTTATCGGATGTATCGCAAAGCTTATCTTAAATATCGTGTTAATCCGTCAACCAAATATTCACATATATGGTGCACCAATCAGTTCAATAGCCTGTCAGGTGATATCCTTTAGCTACGGGTTTACTATCCTTGCAAAGAATATGTCGGTAAAACTTGGTCTTATAAAATATATCGTAAAACCTCTTAGTTGTGCATTAGTGATGGGGATTTCTGCATGGGGTGTATACTCTCTGTTATTTACCCTATCCGGCAGTAATTTAATTTCGCTTGCAATATCAATTTTGGCAGCTGTTATAGTTTACTTTACAATGGTTATACTATTAAAGGTTTTGAATGATGAAGAAATAAAAATGCTTCCTATGGGCGAAAAGGTTCTTAATTTATTAAAACGGAAATAATATATATTGTAGCTTTTAAAAAATCAGGATACAATATTTTGTATTTTTAAAAAAAGTGGTGGATTTTAAAAAAAAATTGCAAAAAAACTATTGACAAAGTCCTTTTAATCTGCTATAATAATTTTCGTTGTCACAGGAATTTGTAATATGGGAGTATAGCTCAGCTGGGAGAGCGTCTGCCTTACAAGCAGGATGTCACAGGTTCGAGCCCTGTTACTCCCACCACAAATTCCTTTGTATGGCCCGGTAGTTCAGTTGGTTAGAACGCTAGCCTGTCACGCTAGAGGTCGTGGGTTCGAGCCCCATCCGGGTCGCCAAGCTTTTTTAAAAAGCTTAGATGCCTTTGTAGCTCAGTCGGTAGAGCAAGGGACTGAAAATCCCTGTGTCGGCGGTTCGATTCCACCCGGAGGCACCATATGCGGGAGTGGCTCAGTGGTAGAGCGTCACCTTGCCAAGGTGAACGTCGCGAGTTCGAATCTCGTCTTCCGCTCCATAAAATCAAGAGGCGCTTTTTTAAGCGCCGTTTGTAAAAAAAGTTGCCTTTTGGCAACTTATATATGCTCGGTGCCATTGCCAAGTGGTAAGGCCAAGGTCTGCAAAACCTTTATTCCCCAGTTCAAATCTGGGTGGCACCTCCACAAAAAGGACTTCAACAGAAGTCCTTTTTTCATTTGTATCCACAAGGATACAACATCTTTTTGAAACACAGTTTCTAACATCATTTCAGCAAAGCTGAACATCGTTTAAAATGATGTTACCCCGAGGGTAAATATATAAACTCCGCCACCACATATGTGGCAATTTTCTTCATTTACGTATTTTTTGCACTTTCTCTTGATAAAACATAAAATATGTGATATACTTGGTATACTGCATTATATTTACTATAATGGGTTTGCCGTGTTCATTTATTTGTTTTTGCTACAACATACACGCTATTGGTAGAAGCGTACGCTCTGACAGATAAAATCTTGTAGTAATATACAGATAGCAAATATGGTGTAACAACCTATTGTCAGGGTTATATGTTTTTCGGTGCATAACTCTGAAATATGGGTTATGCACTTTTTTACAAGGGGGATAGAAATAATACATAAACAATACTTAACAACTGTAAAAATAATTAACAAGAAAGGGTTTTAACAAAATGAAAAGATTA
>JAZULN010000096.1:0-6149 GCA_045603125.1 Clostridia bacterium
CTTATGTGTTTACTTTCTTTTTGTTTACTCATTAAAAATCCTCCTTTTTGGGGTTGCACATTGCAAATCACCCGATATTTATCGCTTTAATCCTGTGTTTCACCTTACATAGCACCCGATATGACACCAAATCGCCTACAATAACACCATCCCGAACGGCTCTGCCGTGCGGTGTTAGAGGCACAGGGGCATCAAAATGCACCTGTGCTTTTTCCTGCTTCAATTTATTTTTTCAATTTTTTGTTCAAATCGGCGACATTTCAGTTTGCTGGTTTTATCATTTTCATAGTGCTATTTTTATTGTTTCTTATGGTGTTTCTGTTGAGAACTACTTTCAAAATTTATTTTAAGGTCTGACTATGCGGTTTGTATTGCGGATACGAGAGGGTAACTTTTTTAGGTGGTGTACCTACCTTACCTCGAATAGTTACATGTCGAACACCCCTGCTTAACCCCTTGTCAAACATCTATATTGTTTTAATGGCAATATATATGTCGTATTTGAGAGGTGTATCTTTTCGGGAGGGGTAAACCCTTTTCCGAATATGTTTTGTTTTCAAACGCGGATATATCTATTTGATATAATCACTCAGAATCGATTTTAAGGGTCCAATTCTCTTTAAATTCTCAGCTAATTCTCGACCTAAAATTTTCCGGTAGTGTTAAGACTTTACCTCAAAAGTTATTGCTTCAAATTCCTTAAATTTTTAGTCAAATCGTGAGGTTTATATTTAGGGATATTGGAATAAAAAATAATTAATTCATATTTCTCAACAAGCGGAAGCAATCAATCAAATCATCACTTTATTTTGTTGCTTATATTATTCTTTTGCAATATCCCATATTGTATTATTATCTAAGTATTATTTGCAGTCCATTCTGACACCACCTCAGTCAAATTTGAGCCACTATATTTTTAATCAGTTCCGTAAACCTTACCTGTAAATTTATAGAGATTCGATGTAGAAGAACCATTTTTCCTTTTTCGATTTATCTTTTTAAGATAACCTTTATCCACAAGTTCAGGAATCGCTCTTTTAACCGTACTTAAACTAATGTCTATATCTTTGGATATTGTATTAAGAGAAGGGTAACAAACATCTTGATTTCCGGCTCTCATAAGCAAATAACACAGCATTCGATATTCCGCTGCAGAAATATTTTTATCTGTAATAAGCTTGTTTAGTATATTTGTAAAATTGTTGTTTAATTTTGGCATTGTATTTCCTCCGTTTCTGTAAACAAAAAAGTCGCATCATTTCGATACGACTGATTTGCTTTAATTTTAATTCTATTTCATTTTCAATTTCATTCTACCAATTCTATAGAATGAAATTTGCATAAAAAATCAGAGATTTTCAAGACTTGTATTAGCCTGAACCCCCTGATTTTATGCGGTTTTTGATTTTTCACCGAGTGGGCGGAACCATCAGGTCCATGTGAAAGCGATTTCATGCAGGTTCAAGTCCTGTTATCCGCACCAGTTTGAGTGTTCGTAACGTATGTGACGGACACTCTTTCTATTTTTGACACGTTATGAACACTCGCACCGGTCGAAGCAAAGTTTATGTTGCTTCGATTTTTTGTATTTTGTCTTTTTTGGAATACAAAAAGACATATTTAGAATACGATTTTGTATTTAAAAATAAATGGATGTGTGTATAATTAGTGGTAAAGACAGATATAAACAGGAGGTTAATATGGAAAAATTGGAATTGGGTGTTGCCTACCATGGTAACCGAATGCTGCAACATGTAAAGGACGATATGAGAGACATTGTAGCACACAACATGAATCTTGTTGTCCACATGTTTACCCATAACGACATGGGACGCCATAAGAATGTCATGAAGGACATATTTGACGTGACCCGTGACGCAGGACTTGATTTCTGGGTAGATAACTGGGGCTTGGCGGGAAAGCCGGGAGATCCGTCTCACTTTTTAGGATATTCACCTGACAGTCACAGAGTGTTGAGTGACGGTACTGTTGACCCTGTGGGTGTGTGCTTTGCCAGTGAAAAATTTATAGAATTCACAAAACAGTGGATTGACATGGTAGGGGAAGTAGGGGGTAGAAAACTATTCTGGGATGAACCCCATTATGTAACAAAAGCTGATGGTACATACGCATGTTGTTGTGACAGATGTAAAAAGCGATTCCGTGAAAAATATGGTTACGAAATGCCAAAGACGGTAAATGCTGATGTGGAACAACACAGAATCGATGTAATGTCGGATTATTTCCGTGAAATAACAGACTATTCACATAAATATGGTATGACAAATTATGCGTGTCTGATGCCGACATCCCTTGCATTTATGGATGCACTATTGGATTTACCGAACATTGAAAACATTGGTATAGACCCTTATTGGTATGTATTTAAGGAAGAGGCATATCCTTATGTATATGATAAAACAAAGCAATTTATAGATGCGACAAAGGCGAAAAATAAAACAACTCATGCATGGATTCAAACCTACGAAGTCCCTGCCGGACGTGAAGATGAAATTTATCTTGCGACCGATGCGGCGTACGACTCGGGTGCCCGTTCTATTCTTGCGTGGAGTTACCGCGGCGGTGAGGCATGTGACTATCGTGCCGATAACTGTGAATTAGTATGGCAGATAACGGGTGACGCTATGAGAAGAGTAAAAGATAGATTTTTAGATGAACAACGTGCTATGTATCTTAACAAAAAGGAGAAATAAACTATGAAACAAGCATTCTTTTTTATCGATGATGTTTTATGGACATTGCGTGATTTAACACGCACAAAGCCCGCTTCGATTTTCGATGTTCCGTATTTTAAAGTTTTAAAGAAAAACCATGATATGTATGGTTTGACAGTACAACTGAATCTTTTCTACCGCACAGACTTTTTCTATGGTGAAGACCAGTTTAATTTATCAGAAGTTCCTGACACATATAAGGCAGAATTTGAGGCGAATGCCCACTGGTTGAAGTTTGCATTCCATGCAACTCAGGAATTCCCGGATTATCCTTATGTAAATGCCGACTACGAAGATGTAAAAATCGGATATGAACGTGCCATGAACGAAGTTAAACGTTTTGCGGGAGAAAAAAGTATTTCCAACGTTATAGTTCCTCACTGGCTACCTATCAGTAAGGAAGGCTGCCAGGCACTCGCTGATTGCGGTATTAAATTTTTGTCCTGCTCTGTTGGTGACGATGTTGCGGAATTTGAACAAGAGGCGGCAAATGTACCGCTCAGTGACCGTATTCGTGTGCTTAATAACAGAAAACCTGAAACAAAGATTTATACCAAAGATGTGGGAATGTGGAAGGAAGTATCTATTTGCGCATATAATCATCTGTCGGAAGAAAAGGCAGCGACTCTGCGATTTAAGAACGTCTCTATGCCGGATGAAGAAACAGGCATTAATTTTAAATTATTCGGTGGAGGATGTTGCTTAAATAATCGTAAACTTGAGCAAATTAAAGAGAGACTTGAGGCGATAAAAGACAAGGAATATGTTGGTATTTCAAACCATGAACAATATTTCTATCCTGAATACTATAGATATCAGCCGGAGATGGAAGAAAAAATTACAACCATGGCGAAAATGCTGCATGACTTTGGCTTTACCTTCATTACCTGCGAGGATTTTAAATAATTTTGATAGTATATGAATTCTTGATTAAAAACCCAAAACACGCATTATTTTGATGTTTTGGATTTTTAATTAGAAAGGTAAGTTAAAATTTGTTTACAAAATTACATATATATGATACAATAATGTATATTCCGATTCGGAAGGCGGTGAAGGTATGGACGATAAAAATCCTGAGTATTTTAAATATCAATTAGTTAATGTTATAAACGTACATAAACTTGTAACGGCAAACTATTTTGAGGTTGGGAGAAATTTTCAATATAAGGGCGAAAAGCATGATTTCTGGGAAATGGTATATGTGGATAAAGGTGAACTTATAGTAGAAACCGATACCGAAACATTTACTTTGGGACGGGAGGAATGTGCCATACACCAGCCCGGTGAATTTCATATACATAAAGCCAACGGAGTTTTGGCACCTAATTATTTTGTGATTTGTTTTGTTTGTAATTCGGCTTATATGGATGTTTTCAAAAAAAAGCGATTTAATCTTACTGAAAAACAAAAGAAATTTATTTCAAATATCATCGAAGAGATAAGCCATGTTTTTAAAATATCATGGAGTTCTACCAAAGAAAAGAGGTTGGAATTTTCACCAAATGAACCCATTGGCGGTCAGCAGCTTATAAAAACATATCTTGAACAGCTTTTGATTCTTTTGATTCGTCAGGAACATGGAACCATAGATTCGTTGAAAGGCCAGCCTACAGAAGGTGAAAACATTGCCGAGAAAATGAAACGAACCCTTGATGCGTGTGCTTATAAGGAATTTAATGTAGAAGAATTTTGTCGGGAGATGGGATATTCAAAATCTTATCTGTCGAAGATTTTTATAAAGGAATATGGCTATACAATCCATAACTATGTAACGATTTTGAAAATGTGGGAGGCTAAGAGTCTGATTCGTGAACATATATATAGTTTTACGCAAATTTCCGACATGCTATGTTATTCAAATCCTCTATATTTTTCGAAGGTGTTTAAAAAGATAATGGGTATGACGCCAAGTGAATATAAAAATTCGGTTACCTCGGGTTGATTGCAGAGTGTTGACTGTCAACTCAAATGGATAATTTGCGATGTATTTCCTAAGTTTTTTTGAATAATTCGTTGGGAATGATAAAATGTACAATATGAATAAAAATATAGGGTGAAAAAACGTGGATGTTTAGTCAAAATGTGCGGTTACTGAAACAAAATCGGTATGCTACAATTACATTGTGTGTAGGTGTGATTACACGAAAACAAACTAACATATCAGGGTAAGGAGAGATGATTATGAACAAAAAAATCAGACTTGGAGTTATGGGACTTATTCGAGGTGAATTTGCTTTAAAAGCTGCACAACTTATGACAGATGATGTAGTTTTATCAGCGGTATGTGAAACAAGCGAAAAGCAAATAGAAAATGTAAAACACTTATTCGCACCCGAAACAAAGGTATTCTCAGATTTTGACGAATTTTTAGCATCAGGTCTTGATGCGATTGTGCTTTGCAACTTTTTCCATGAACATGTGGAATATGCTATAAAGGCAATGGAAGCCGGAGTTGCTGTAATGAGTGAGCTTATGGCAGCACCTACCCTTGGCGGACTTATCGACTTGGTTGAGGCAGTTGAAAGAACCAATGGAAAATATATGCTTGGCGCAAACTGTCAATATTTTAAGTCAATAACAGCGATGAAGAAGAAATTAGCATCGGGTGAATATGGTGACCTTATTTATGCAGATGCTGAATATGTACATACTCATGAACCGATTCCGGTTGAGAAGCGTAAAAAAATTGACCTTCATAACCTTCACTGGCGTCAGACCATGCCGCCTTGCTACTATAATATGCACTCTTTAGGCCCACTTATGTTTATAGCAGAATCCGAACCGAGAAAGGTAATCGGTAAGGCAGTAAAATATGAGCGTGACACAAGTGTTAACAATACTCCAAAGACTTTTGCAATAACCGAAATGAGCGACGGCACTGTATTTAACACAACAGGTGTTGTAGGCTGCGGTACAACAAGCAAATGGTTCAGACTTGGTTGCAGTAATGGTACATTAGAAACCGAGCGTTACGATTGGAGAGAAGAATCTCTTATCGAAGCAGGATGGAGCGAAGGTGAGGGCTTCCAAAAGTCATTCCCTGACTGGTATTTAACACCGGAAGATAAGAAGAAGTATAATTCTCCGGGATTTGACAGCGTTGGTCACGGCGGTATCGACTTTATCTTAATGGTAGAATTTATTAAATACGTAAAAGGCGAAAAGGAAATATTCTTCGATGTATACCGTGCGGCATCTATGACTGCTGCGGCAATTCTTACATGGTACTCAATTTTAGAAGGCAGTAAGGAAATGGAAATTCCTGATTTTAGAGATAAAGAAGCAAGAGAAGTTTTCCGTGGGGACTACAGAACTCCTATTGCCAAAAATGCAGAAGACAGAACTCTTCCATGCAGACTATAAAAAATTACATTTTAAGAAAAACATAATAAAGAAATGAATAAAATACCC
>JAZULN010000097.1:0-16677 GCA_045603125.1 Clostridia bacterium
AAATACTTTCCTTCTATATTTTGGGGCAAACACTATATGATACTTGCAATCCCATTTTGTATGTGCTAAACTATTTGTGTCTATGTTTTCTTTTTTCATAGATTTAATCCTCCAATGTGATTTTTATTCTTTTGACTGGCACGTCAGATTTTATTATATCACATTGGAGGATTTCTGTTCATCGGTTAACCTTTACTGAACCACGCGACTATCGCGTGTTTTTCTTTATACAATAATAAAAAACCCCGTCTTTTAAAAGACGGGGTTTTTATTATTTCTTCAACAAAACTCTGATTTCTTTTAAAAGTTCTTCTTCCTTTGTTGGCTTTGGTGGTTCTGCTGGTGCCTCCTCTTCCTTTTTCTTTAGCTTTTCGTGGAATTTATTTATAGTTCTTACCATCATAAACACCACAAATGCAATTATAAGGAAGTCAATAACGGTTTGAATAAAGTTTCCGTATAAAATTGCAACCTCAGGTTTTTCGGCAGTCGCAGCAGTTATAACATGTTTTAATTCTTTAACGTTTACCTTTCCTGTTATGATACCGATAACCGGTGTAACTATATCATTTACCAAAGATGTTACGATTTTTGTAAATGCAGAGCCGATGATGATACCAACAGCCATATCTATTACATTACCACGTGCAATAAACTTTTTAAATTCATCAAACATTTTCATTTTTTAACACCTCTTAAAATTCTAATTTTTCTTCTATAAACTTATCAAGGTCTGCTATCTTAATTCTCTGTTGTTCCATAGAATCTCTAAAACGTACTGTCACGCTCTCATCAGTTTCTGAATCAAAGTCGTATGTGATACAGAACGGTGTTCCGATTTCGTCCTGACGTCTATATCTCTTACCAATTGAACCTGCCTCATCATATTCACAGTTATACTTTTTAAGCAATTCTTCATACACCTTTGTAGCACCTTCTGAAAGTTTCTTAGAAAGTGGCAATACTGCCGCCTTAACAGGTGCTAAAGCCGGATGCAGGCGAAGTACTACTCTTGTATCACCTTCTGCTAATTCTTCCTCATCATATGCTTCAACTAAGAACGCCAAGGTAACTCTATCCGCACCAAGTGACGGTTCAACGCAGTATGGCACATATCTTTCGTTTGTAATTGGGTCGATATATTCCATGCTCTCGCCTGAGTGTTCCTGATGTTGCTTCAAGTCAAAGTCAGTTCTGTCAGCAATACCCCAAAGTTCGCCCCAACCAAACGGGAATACGAACTCGATATCTGTTGTAGCATTTGAATAGTGAGAAAGTTCTTCAGGTGAATGGTCTCTGAAACGTACGTTTTCTTCCTTTATTCCCAAATCCTTCAACCACTTCATACAGAATTCTTTCCAATATAAGAACCATTCCATATCTGTTCCCGGTGCACAGAAGAATTCAAGTTCCATCTGTTCAAATTCACGGGTACGGAAGGTAAAGTTCCCCGGTGTGATTTCGTTTCTGAACGACTTACCAACCTGGCCTATACCGAACGGTACCTTCTTTCTTGATGTACGTTGAACATTTTTAAAGTTTACGAAGATACCTTGTGCAGTTTCAGGTCTTAGGTAAACTGTCGATGTTGAATCTTCGGTAACACCCTGGAATGTCTTAAACATCAGGTTAAACTGACGGATGTCGGTAAAGTTTTGCTTGCCGCATTCAGGACACACAATGTTGTGTTCCTTTATGTATTCAAGCATCTTTTCATTGCTCCAGCCATCAACTGTAAGGCTTTCGCCGTTCTGGAATGCATAGTCTTCAATAAGCTTATCGGCACGGTGTCTTGCCTTACATTCCTTACAGTCCATAAGCGGGTCAGAAAAACCACCGATATGACCTGATGCAACCCAAGTTTGCGGATTCATCAAAATCGCACAGTCAACCCCTACATTATATTTTGATTCGTGAATGAATTTTTTCCACCACGCCTTTTTTACATTATTCTTAAATTCAACTCCAAGAGGGCCGTAATCCCAAGTATTTGCAAGGCCTCCATAGATTTCACTTCCCGGATAGATGTATCCTCTTCCCTTACAAAGTGAAACAATTTTTTCCATTGTTTTTTCTGTGTTCTTCATAAAAGCTATCACCTTTCATTTAATCAATCTGGCAATCAAAATCCCCTGATTTTGCTTACACATCTTTCATTTTAGCAGAAATTTAAGGAAAGGTCAAGAGGTTTTGGCTTTATTTTTTACATTTTCATATGTATCCGACTTTTCAAGACATTTTTCATAATTATAGTTCTTTTTTACTATGTTCATCTACTATTTTCATTTCATTAAATTATGTGACTTTTTATCAAAAATTTTATATAAATCGTACATTTGTTGAAACAAATGCTAAAATTTTAAAATATTTGTTTTTTTCTCTTGTTTATTTGAAATTTCTGTAGTATAATGTTATACGGATAAAATTGCAGAAAGAAGGAATTCAAGATGAATTATGAGTTTGAAGAATGGAAAGGTTTTGAAAGCGGAACCTGGAAAAAAGAAATTAATGTAAGAAGTTTTATAAGACATAACTACACTCCTTACGACGGCAACGAAAGTTTTCTTGAAGCTCCTACCCAAGATACTTTAGATTTATGGGATCAGGTGCTTGATTTGACTCGTCAGGAAAGAGAAGCCGGCGGAGTTTTAGATATGGATACAAAGATTATCTCAGGTATCACATCACATGGCCCCGGTTATCTGAATAAAGACAAAGAACAGATCGTAGGTTTCCAGACCGACAAACCATTTAAACGTGCACTTATGCCTTATGGTGGTATCCGTATGGCTGAAAAAGCGTTAAAGGACAATGGTTATGAAATCGACCCTACAATTAAAGAGTTTTTCACAACTCACAGAAAAACTCACAATGCCGGTGTTTTTGATGCATACACTCCTGAGATGAGAGCTTGTCGTTCAAGCCATATCATAACAGGTCTTCCTGATGCTTACGGCAGAGGCAGAATCATAGGCGACTACAGAAGAGTTGCTCTATACGGTGTTGATAGACTTATTCAAGATAAAGCTGAACAAAAGGAAACAACACGTTCTGCAATGTACTCAAATGTTATAAGAGCAAGAGAAGAATTATCAGAACAAATAAGAGCATTAGAAGAACTAAAGGTTATGGCTGCATCTTATGGCTTTGATATTTCAAAGCCGGCATCAAACGTTAAAGAAGCTATTCAATGGCTATACTTCGGATACTTAGCAGCTGTTAAAGAACAAAATGGTGCTGCAATGTCTTTAGGCAGAACTTCTACTTTCCTTGATATATATGCTGAGCGTGACCTTAAGAATGGCACATTCACAGAAAACCAAATTCAGGAATTTATCGACCACTTCATCATGAAGTTGCGTCTTATCAAGTTTGCCCGTACACCTGAATATAACGATTTATTCTCAGGCGACCCACAATGGGTAACAGAATCAATCGGTGGTGTTGCAATCGACGGCAGACACATGGTAACAAAGATGTCTTATCGTTACCTACACACTCTAACAAACTTAGGTCCTGCTCCTGAACCAAACCTAACTGTTCTTTGGTCAAAGAGACTACCTGACAACTTCAAGCGTTTCTGTGCAAAGATTTCTATCGAAACATCTTCTGTACAATACGAAAACGACGACTTGATGAGATTTACTCACGGCGACGACTACGCAATCGCATGTTGCGTATCTTCAATGAGAGTTGGTAAGGAAATGCAGTTCTTCGGAGCAAGAGCTAACCTTGCTAAGTGTCTTCTATACGCTATCAACGGCGGTATAGACGAAATTTCAGGCAAACAAATTGGTCCAGAATACCGTCCAATTACATCTGAGTACTTAGACTACGATGAAGTTATGGCAAAATATGATGATATGATGAAGTGGCTTGCAAATGTTTATGTAAACACACTAAATATCAATCACTATATGCACGACAAGTACTGCTACGAAAAGATTCAGATGGCTCTTCACGACAAGGAAGTTACAAGATGGTTCGCAACAGGTATTGCCGGCCTTTCGGTTGTTGCCGACTCCCTTTCAGCTATAAAGTATGCTAAGGTTAAGGCTATCAGAAACGATCAAGGCATAGTTGTTGACTACGAAGTAGAGGGCGACTTCCCTAAATATGGTAACGACGATGACAGAGTTGACTCCATCGCATATGATATAGTTCACAGATTCATGGAGCACGTAAGAAAGAACCACACATATAGAAATGGTATTCCAACAACTTCAATTCTTACAATTACATCAAACGTTGTATACGGTAAAAACACCGGTTCAACCCCAGATGGTCGTAAGAAGGGCGAACCATTCGCACCGGGTGCTAACCCAATGCACAGACGTGATACCCATGGTGCTGTAGCATCTTTAGCATCAGTTTCAAAACTACCATTTATAGATGCACAAGACGGTATTTCGAATACCTTCTCAATCATCCCTGGTTCACTTGGTAAAGACGACCAAATCTTCGCAGGTGACATTGAAGTTGACCTTGACTGTTCAAATGGTGCATGTTCTACTCCAACACTTTTTGAAGGTTTAGACGCAGATAACTAAATTTTAATTAAATTATATAATAATAAGGAGGATTTTATTATGGCAGCAACACAAAATCAAATCGATAACTTAGTATCATTATTAGACGGTTATGTAGAAAAAGGCGGACATCACTTAAACGTTAATGTTTTCACAAGAGAAACATTGTTGGATGCTCAGGCACACCCTGAAAAATATCCTCAACTTACTGTTCGTGTAAGCGGTTATGCAGTTAACTTCATTAAGCTAACAAAGGAACAACAAGACGAAGTTATTTCAAGAACATTCCACGACAAAATCTAAAATGATAGGTCATATTCATTCAACAGAAAGTTTTGGCACAGTAGACGGCCCCGGCATAAGATTTGTAATCTTTATGCAGGGCTGTCCCTTGCGTTGTTTATACTGTCATAATCCCGATACATGGGCAACATCAGGCGGAGATGAAATCTCAGCCGATGAGCTAATTGGGGAATACAAAAAAAACGAGTCTTTTTATAGAAATGGCGGAATAACCGTTACAGGCGGCGAACCACTTTTGCAGACCGATTTTTTAATCGAACTGTTTAAGTCGGCAAAGGATGAAAACATCCACACCTGTATTGATACCTCAGGTATCACCTATAATCCGGGAAATGACGTATATTTAAAAAAGTTAGATGAACTTATGAAATATACCGACCTGGTAATGTTAGACATAAAGCACATCGACAGTGAAAAACACCAAAACTTTACCGGCAAAAGCAATGAAAACATTCTGCTTTTTGCAAAGTACTTAGAAGAAAAAAATATTAACCTATGGGTCAGGCACGTGGTTGTGCCGGGATACACCGATAACCCCGAGGATTTGAAAAATCTTGGCAGGTTTATTGGAACTCTTAAGAACCTTCACGCCCTTGACGTTCTTCCCTATCATACTTTAGGGGTTGAAAAATACAAGAAATTAGGTATTTCTTATCCGTTAGAGGGTGTATCACCTCTTAGTCAGAACGACGCTATCAAAGCTAAAGCATTCATTATGGAGGGGTTAAAAGAAGTAAGACAAAAATAAGGTCGAAGCATTGCTTCGACCCTTTTTTATATTTCCATTACAATGTATTTTTTCCAATAGCCATTGGAATTTTCTTCGTATATTAGGTTACCGTTGGAGTCGTATTGGTATTTTGTCCAAGAACCATCAGATTGTTCTTTGAGTATTTTGTTATTGTTAGAATCATATTCGTACTTTTCCCATTTTCCATCGGACCATTTAACATATGTTAAATTTCCATTTTTGTCATATGTATTTTCTGCAGTACGAACAGTTTTATTATATTTATCATATATTATATTTCCCTTTTCGTCGTATTTCGATATGGTCAAATACGAAAGTTGACTGCTTTCTCTATAGATCAAAATCCCATTTTCGTTATACTTTTCCCTATGCCCGGATCCCTCAGAAGTGTCACAGTAAATCCAATTTCCAAATTCATCATATTCACATTTATACCAATTTCCTTCGTCATCTTCATAAACTATCACATTTCCCTTGCTGTCATATTGGTATTTTTCCCATCCTCCATCAGACCATTTAATATATGTTAAGTTTTCATTCTCATCATATGTACGTTCCGCAGTTCTTATATTTCCTTCGTCATTTTCATATACTAAAATTCCCTTTTCGTCATATTTCGATATGGTCAAATAACCATTAGTGCGGTCTTCATGATAAATTCTAACCCCGTTTTCGTTGTATTCCATTTTGTGCCATTCTCCATTGACATCTTCCCAAAATATCATATTTCCGTTTTTATCGTATTCGAATTTACTCCAATAACCGCTACTCGTTTCACGATATATTTCATTATCATTTTCATCATATGTATAGACACCTTCATACAAATAATTTTGATACTCTCTTTCTTTTCCGTATATCTTATTCCCATTTATATCATATTTATATATCTCTCCAAAAGAAGTTTCACTTAAAAGCGAAACAGGTTTTCTCACCCTTACAGTACGAGCGTTATCATTCCACTCTACTTTTAAGTTAAACCCTTCTGAGATTGCCCTGACAGGTACTAATGTCCTGTTATCCACTAAGCAAGCAGGAGAATCAAGAGTAACAGTCTTGCCATTTACATACATTGTGGGGCTATCAATGGTTAGGCTTATGGTTATATCATCTTTGGTTGCCGTGACCGTCTTTGTTTCTCCGTTCCAATCTACAGTTGCATCGAGGGCTTCAAAAATTTTCCGAAGTGGCACCATGGTTCTTCCGTTTATAATTTGGGGTTTTACATCAAACTTAATAAGCTCTCCGCCTACTTTAACCTTAACATTGCTTGCTATGGCAGGGGTTACAGATAATGCGAATAATAAAGTTACCAATAGTAACGACAATATTTTTTTCATAATTTTTCTTCCTTTCTATACTCTTTCGAATGAATTTGCGCATTTTTATGATGCAATCCTCCCCACCTCCAACTTATCCGTAAATTAAAAAATGCGCCTACCGAGATAGACGCATAAAAACGCAAATCCCGATAGTCGCGAAACATAACTTAATAGAATGGGTAAATACGTACACTCTACTAAATGGAACTTGCGTTTTTTACTAAATTCACTCGTAGAATGTACTAAAGCACACAAAAATATACAGCTATCCACTATCGAATACCCAGTTTGACTATATTAAGTTATGTTTCGCACAACTATAATATCACATATTTCACATTATATCAAGAATTTTTTACAAAAAGAATTTTTGGCACACAAAAAATCCATCGGCTCTGCCGATGGATTTTTATTATATGTATTTAATTATTTTCTAGGTAAAGCGTTAAAATGATCTTTTGTTGCTTCCTTTACAACCTTAATTAGTCCTACAACACCGATTAAGTTCGGTATTGCCATAAGGCCGTTCATGATCGATGAGAATCCCCAGATAACATCAAGACTTGCAACAGTTCCGATAAATACGAACATAACATAGATAACGCGGTAAACCATAACTGCGGTCTTAGATTTATTTGTAAGATATCCAATACTTACTTCACCGTAATATGCCCAGCCAAGGATAGTTGATAATGCAAAGAATACTGTCGCAATAGCAACTCCGATTCCACCAACTCCCGGTAAAATCTCATTAAATGATGCACTGCTTAGTGCCGCACCATCTAAGCCGGTTTGATATAAACCTGCTGTAATTATTATTAAACCTGACAAGGTACAGATAATAATTGTTGTAAAGAATACTTCAAACATTCCCCATAAAGCTTGTTTAACAGGGTCGGTAGCACTTGATGCTGCGTGTGCCATAGGAGCACTACCAAGACCGGCTTCGTTTGAGAATACGCCGCGTGAAAAACCAAACTGCATAGCCTTCATAATACCAAATCCTGCCACGCCACCAAAGGCTGCCTTAAAGTTAAATGCCTCTTGGAAAATTAGCTTAAACGCTTGAGGAACCTTAGTTATATTTAAAGCCAAGCACACAACTGCACATACAACGTAAAATACTGCCATAACCGGTACGAGCTTTTCGTTTACCGATGCAATTCTTCTCATACCGCCAAGTATAACTGCTGCTGCAATTACCGTTAAAACGATACCTGTTATCCACATAGGGACATGGAAGTTACTTTCTATTGCCATAGCGATTGAATTTGACTGAGTTGCATTACCGGTACCAAGGCATGCACACATTGCAAAGATTGCAAAAAGTATCGCAAGCCATTTTTGCTTTAATCCATTTTGAAGGTAATACATAGGTCCTCCGACCCACTCGCCCTTTTCATTCTTTTCACGAAATTTTATAGATAGAACTATTTCTGAAAATTTTGTAACCATACCCAAAAGTGCACTTACCCACATCCAGAATATTGCACCGGGGCCGCCTGATACAATTGCTGTTGCAAGACCTGCTATACTTCCGGTTCCAATGGTACCTGCCATTGCAGTTGCCATTGCCTGGAACGGACTTACACCCGATGCATCTTTTTGGTGCTGCTTTTTATCAAACATAGAAAACAGCGTGTTTTTCATTGTGTAACCAAAGCGTCTGAACTGGAAAAATCCCATTCTGATTGTAAGGTATAAGCCCATACCTATCAAAAATACAAGCATTGCAGGACCCCATACCACGCCATCAATGGCTTTGATAATTTGTTCAACTTTTTCCATAATATCTCTCCCAAAAACAAATTTTTTCCATACTAGCACATTATAGCAAAGAAGGTTTTAAAAATCAAGGTTTCCCAAGTCAAAAACCACCAATATTCAACAAAGTTTGGGCAATGTGCATACCTCTTGAAATAATTTCAATATAAATACCAAAATTCAAAGGGCTGTAAAAAAATTACAGCCCTTTTTTTATCTTTCTTTTATTCTGCCTGTTTCATAGCCTTCCAAAAGTTCTTTTAAATCTTTAATCTTTTCAATAATTGCCCTTCCCGTATCGGTATCACGCACTCTGATTTTATCGGTCACATGCTCAAAAATTACAGTTTCAGAAACAATATCTGAATTATTCTTAACCGAGTCATCTATCCCCAAAAACTGCTCATGTGCTGAAATCCTCATGCCGTCAGCATTATATATAAGAGTATATCCGGCAGTTCCGGTAGTTTCCTGGTACGCCCGGCAAAATCCGCCGTCAATCAGTATGAGTTTTCCGTTTGCCTTAACAGGTTCCTCACCCTTTTTCTTTTTAACAGGAATATGACCATTTACAATATGTGAGTGTTCTCCACCTAAGCCAAATTCCTCTAAAATCATATTAGCAACGTGTTCATCATTCCAGCTTCTATAGTAGGCGTTTTTCGGCTCTTCCCATGTCGATTTATCATTCACCAAAAGCCTCTCAAAGGTGGCTATTTTCTTTCTTGCACAAAGTGGCGAATCCTTGCCGCACCATAAAAACCATAAAAAATCCTTACCATAGCTGCGAGCAGGCGAACCCTCCTTTGCAAAATATCCGCGACGGGCAGCTTTATCACAAAAATCCATAAACTCCTTTCCGCTTTTATTCTGAGCAAGAGGGAATTTCATAAATGTACCGTCATCCTCCAGCGGAATACAGCCATGGAAAAGTAGATTTTTATTATATATCGTATATATTTCGCCCTTTTCAAACAGAAATTTTGCGTGAGCCTGAAGTTTTTCCGACCTCATGAATGCATTTTTTAAATACTGCATAACTTCAAATTCTGCATCTGTCAGCTCATACGGATTTTCCCTATCAACAGTGGGAAAATCCCTATCCTTCAAAGGATAGCTTTTCCCGTCTATCTTAACTGTCCCCTTCTCCCAGTCGATTTTATCCAAGAGAAGACGGTCATTCATATTATAATCAGGATTTCTCAAAATAGTCTGACCTTCCAGCTTAAACTGGATAATACTTATGGCCTTATGCATACGGGCAACCATAATATCATCATCTGAGTATATATCCCCGTCAGAGTTGCCTTTTGGCATATAGTTTGATACATCACTTCCCGAATAAACCCCATTTGCAAACAGGGTCAGAGGTCTTAGTGAGATACCGTATCCAATCTCCACAACATCCAGATTCTTATATGTAATAGAATTATTTAAAACCGTAGCAATACAAGTCCTGGAACCGGCAGCAGCACCCATCCATAAAACATCGTGGTTTCCCCATTGAACATCGATTGACCTTTCTTTCATAAGCTCGTCAATAATCATGTCTGCCCTGGCACCACGGTCGAAAATATCTCCTACAATATGCAAATGGTCTATTACCATGCTTTTTATGGCAGAGCAGAGAGATATAATAAAATCCTCCTGGGCATCTACATCTATAATTGATTTTAAAATGTTATCATAATACTGTCGTTTATTTACCGCATCATAGTCATTATTTAAAAGCTCGTCTATTATATAATCGTACCCCGGTGCAGTTTTCAAAAGATGTTTTCTAACCTTTGAACGTGTATATTTACTGCTTACCAATCGGCAAACTTCTAAAAGCTTTACTAATGTTATATGATACCAATCATCGGTAAGCTCTGTTTTTTTAGATAATTCCTCAAGTTTTTCTTCAGGATAATAAATTAGTGTAGCAAGCTCCGCACGCTCCTTTTGGGTCAGAGTCCTTTCAAATAAAGAGTCCACTTTTTTCCTGACCACTCCTGAAGCATTTCGTCTTATATGGGAAAAGGCTTCGTGTTCACCGTGCAGGTCGCTCATAAAGTGTTCTGTACCTTTTGGCAAATTCAAAATGGCGTTTAAGTTTATTATTTCAGACATGGCCGCACTGCGGGATGGATATGTTTTTGCAAGTTCTAATAAGTACTTTGAGTCGTTTTTTTCAACCACTTTTTCACCCTCCATAAATAAACAAATTTACCTCATTTTATGAAAATTATATAGGATATATTATCGATTGTCAATAAACTTTTCTTTACAAAATCTAAATTAGCCTTCCCGTATACGCAAAAATAAGATATTTTTTCATAAAAAAATAGTATGCCTCAAGGCATACTATTTTCTGGCGTGCCAGAGAAGATTCGAACTCCCGACCTTCTGATCCGTAGTCAGACGCTCTATCCAGCTGAGCTACTAGCACACATTGGGTTATTTAAACCACGTGATACATTCTACCATAAGATATCTCTTTTGTCAATACTTTTTCATTATTTTATTCACTAATTATTTTTAAATTTCACAAATTATGGTCTTGTATTTAATATTAAATAATGTTATAATTAGAGTGGATAGTGTTATTTAAAAAGGAGTGGTAAAATGATCAGAAAATCACTTATTTCACTTATCTATGAAGCCGCATCCATTCAAAGATGGAATGACCATATAAGACCCCATGTTGGGTTTACAGAGCTTGACAAACAGGCTCACAAAATGTTTTATTCATACATTCTATCAAGGTGTGATAACGACTCTTGTAACCGGCTTCTCCTTTTAGAGGGCGGTGTGTTTGAATTTTTACACAGAGTCATCCTGACTGACATTAAGCCACCTGTATACCACAGCCTTATGAAGGAAAAGGGTGCTCAAATCAACAAATGGGTATTAAACGAGCTTCAGGGAAAGCTCAAGGATTTAAAAGGCAATTTTTACGAAAAAATGACTGAATATTTTTTAAATCCCGAGTATGCAAAAAAGGAAAAGGAAATCTTAAAAGCCGGCCATTACTACGCAACAGACTGGGAATTTAATACAATCTACCCGCAAAACCAGACAACCTATGGCATAGAACAGGTTAAATTTGAAACCGCAAAAGGGCTTTCGGACTGTAACACCTTCGACGGGTTTAAGGTTTTCTCCGAAAGCTACGAACTGCAAAAACTTTTATCCTTAATTGGAAAGTTAAGATATCAGCAACGCTGGAGTCGGGCTGTAAGACTTCCCCAGACTTCGGTTATGGGTCATATTTTAGTCGTTGCGATTTTATCATATTTTTGTTCATTGGAAATTGAAGCGTGTGATAAGCGGTTGGAAAATAACTTCTTCGCCGCACTTTTCCACGACCTTCCCGAGGTTTTAACCCGTGATATCGTATCTCCGGTAAAGGCATCGGTATCGGGGCTTGATGAACTTATCGCCGAGATTGAAGATGAGCAGATGAAAAAAATCATATACCCCCTCATCCCCGAAAGCTGGCAGGATGAACTGGAATACTACACTAAAAATGAATTTTTATCACGAATTACCGACAGAAATTCATGTATTTATATCACATCTGACGAGATAAACCAAAAGTATAATAAAGATATCTACCTCCCCATCGACGGTGAGATTATCAGAGGTTGTGACCATCTTTCTGCCTACATTGAGGCATATATGTCGCTAAAATACGGCATTCAGTCGGAGCAGATGCAATCGGGATATCATAACCTTTCTGCTAAATATGAAAACAAAGTCATTGCCGGCATCGACTTTGGTCAGCTCTTTGATTATTTCCGCATTTAAGGGGTAAAATTATGCAAAAAAAAGGCGAATTGAATTTTCATGAGGCAAAAGAAAAAGCACTAAGATACTTAGAGTTCCGCTCACATTCGGAGAAAGAATTACGGGATAAACTCTACCGTGCCGGTGCAAAAGAGGAAGACATCTTAGCTATAATGGAGTTTTTAAAAGAATACCGGTTTATAGACGATAAAAGTTTTGCCGAAAAATATGCCCATGACCTTAAGACCTTAAAGAAGTTCGGCAAGATACGTATTAAATCGGAGCTTTTTAAAAAAGGAATATCTTCGGATATTATAGACGATGTTTTAGAAACTTTTGATTGGGAATCTGAGGACGTCCTCACTCCCTTAGTTTTAAAAAAGCTATCGGGAGATTTTCAGAAAAAATCTATCGACCGATGTATTCGATATTTTCTTTATAAAGGCTACAGCTTCGATGAAATAAAAGCTTCTATAGACAAAATCAAAACGGAGGAAGAATATGACATATAACATTGGAATGGTTTCACTTGGTTGTGCAAAAAACCAGACGGATGCCGAGATAATGCTTGGAATTTTAGCCGATGAAGGACACAAAATCGTGGCAAATCCCGAAGATGCAGACGTGATAATTGTAAATACCTGTGGCTTTATCGAGCCTGCAAAACAGGAATCTATCGATAGCATTCTCGAGATGGCAGAATATAAAAACGGACGGTGCAAGCTTTTAATCGCAACAGGTTGCCTTTCAGAAAGATATCACGACGATATCTTAAAAGAGCTACCAGAGGTAGATGCAATTGTGGGAACAGGAGATTTTCATAAAATTTCCGAGGTGATAAAAGATGCCTTTTCGGGTGAAAAGCCTGTGCTTTTCGGTCATAAAGACTACACCCCGGAAGAAGGCCTCCCTAGGATACTTTCCACCCCCTCATACACTGCATACTTAAAAATCTCAGACGGCTGCGACAATAACTGCACATACTGTGCAATCCCGATGATTCGTGGAAAATACAGGAGCCGAAAAATCGAGGATATTGTTTCAGAGGCAGAGGAATTGGCAAAAAGCGGTGTTCGAGAACTAATCCTAATTGCTCAGGACACCACCCGTTATGGAAAAGATATATATGGCGGTTTCGCCCTTGACAGACTCTTAGAGGAACTTGTAAAGGTTGAGGGAATCGAGTGGATAAGAACCCACTATTTCTATGCCGAAGCCGTTACCGAAAACCTTGTAAAGGTTATGGCAAAACACGATAAAATCTGCAACTACATCGACATTCCTATCCAGCACATCAATAACAGAATTCTTCGCCGAATGGCAAGAAGAACTAACCGTGACGAAATTATCTCAAAAATAGAACTAATTAGAAAATATATGCCCGACAGCGTTATAAGAACATCTCTGATTGTAGGTTTTCCGGGCGAAACCGACGAGGAATTCCAAGAGCTATATGACTTTGTCGAGGATATAAAATTTGACAGAATGGGCGTTTTTTCGTACTCTCAGGAAGAGGATACGCCGGCAGCGGATTTTCCCGACCAGATTGATGAGGCCACAAAGGAAGCCCGACTCGACAAACTAATGACCCTTCAGCAGGGAATCTCACTTGAGAAAAACCTGAAAAAAATCGGCAGCTCACTTGATGTTTTAATTGAAGGCTACGATATTGATAATTTCATGTATTTCGGCCGTTCCCGCGGCGACAGCATCGGCATTGATTCTACCATTTATGTTGCATCGGAGGACGAATTAAAAATCGGCGAAATTGTCAAGGTCTTAATCCTTGATGCCGGAGAATATGACCTTACCGGAAAAACAGTTCAGGAATAGAAAGGAAAAACATTATGACAACAGCAAATAAACTAACAATTTTAAGAATTATTATGGTACCTTTATTTATGGCATTCTTGCTTATAGATAACGCTATATGCCATGTGATTGCACTTATAACTTTCGTTATTGCCTCTGCCACAGACGGCATTGACGGATACATTGCCCGCCACTATAACCAAATCACAACATTTGGCAAATTCATGGACCCACTAGCTGACAAAATGCTCACTACTTCAGCGTTTTTGGTTTTATTAGAACACGGAAGAATCAGCTCAATCGCTGTTATGATTGTCCTTGCCCGTGAATTTATGGTATCGGGGGTTAGAATGCTTGCAGTATCTGATGGTAAGGTAATAGCTGCGAGTATGCTCGGAAAAATCAAGACTGTATCACAGATGGTTGCAATTGTGGCATCAATCCTTCTTATGAACACTAATTTCTTCCCCGAGCAGGCGACTGCACTTTTAATTACGAACATCCTTGTCTGGGTATCTACCGCAATAACCGTAGTATCCGGTATAGACTACATAGTAAAGAATAAATTCATTTTTAAGGATAAGTAAAGGGACATATAAATGAAGAGAATTACAAGCTTAGTAAGAAAAGCTGTTGAAGAATACGATATGATCCAAGATGGTGACAGGGTAGCCGTTGGGGTCTCGGGCGGAAAGGACAGTCTTGTGTTGTTGGGAGCTTTAGCATCCCTTAGCCGGTTTTATCCAAAAAAATTCTCGGTTTTGGGACTTACCCTTGATATGGGTTATAAATCCGACTACTCAAAAATCAAGGCGTATTGCGAAAGTTTCGGAGTTGAACACAAGGTTAAATACACAAACATTAAAGAAATTATCTTTGATGACCGAAAAGAATCCAACCCCTGCTCGCTTTGTGCCAAAATGCGTCGTGGTGCGTTAAACGATTTTGCTATCGAAAATAACTGTAATCGTGTGGCATTAGGGCACCATAATGACGATGTTTTAGAAACCTTTTTCCTAAGTCTTTTATATGAAGGACGCATCAACTGTTTTTCTCCTGTTACCTACCTTGACCGGACCGACATCTATCAGATAAGACCTCTGATTTTCGCCCGTGAGGGTGATATTAAAGGGGTTGTTAAAAGACATGAGATTCCGGTTTTAGCAAGTTCTTGTCCTGCCAACGGTAACACCAAACGCCAGGATATGAAGGAGCTTATATCCCGTATTGACAAAGAAACAAATCCAGGCTTTAAAAGAAGACTTTTTACCGCCATAAAAACAAGCAATATTGATGGTTGGAACTAAAATTTTGTAAAGATTCAAAGCATTCCTGAATATAATATAGTAAAGGGGCAAAACTAACTCCAAAAAGGAAAGGATTTTTCATTATGGAGAAACGTTATTGTCCGGTGCTTTGTCGCACAGTTTATGTAAAAGTAAGTAAGAACGAAAGAAAATGCAGCACAAAAGAGATTAGCATATGCCAGAACCTAAAAAACGGCATCTGCTCTAATTTCTCGTCAGGGTGCTGCATTATTTAGTTTTGCCACAAAATATTCTTTATTAATTGCTTTTTAGCAGATTGGAGAGTTTTATGAAGGAAGATTTAGGTCAAAAACTTCAGAACATTTTAAATACTCTTGATAAAGATAAGCTTCAAAAAAGCAAAAAGCAGGTGGAAAACTTTCTCACCACCCTAGAGGGAAAAAAACTTATTTCCAACTTGAAAGATGAAGATAAGGAAAAACTTTTAAAAAAATTTATGAGTATGGACCAAAATGAAATCAAAAGAAAGCTGCAATCCGAGGGCTTATCCGGATTATCCGGATTAAAAGCCGAAGACATCTTTAAAAAATTGAGGTGATAAAAATGGCGGAAGATATGATGGGGACACTAAAAGGACTTTTAGGCGACAATGCCGAAGATAAAATCCAGTCGGTATTATCTGCCCTTGGCAACTCAAAGGCATCTCCACCACCCGATGAAAATGCTCACGAGGATTTTTCTCCGGCACCTGTTGCATCACCTAAAATTACTCCCGAAATGCTTCAATACGTGAGCCAATTCAAAGGCATAATTGACGATATGGGAAGAGCTAATGACTCACGTTCATCGCTTCTTTTAGCTCTAAAACCCTATATGCGTGAAGGCAGAAAAAAAAGCATTGACAGTGCAATTAAGCTCCTAAATATAAGTAAACTTACAGGACTTTTTAGGTAACCGGGAGGGACTATAGGTGTACCGAAATTTTTATAGCATAAACGATATGCCAAAGCCTATAAGATACGAAGAAAAATGCGAAAAACCGGATTTAAATACACCCCAAAAATGTGAAAAAAGCCTTTTTGAAAACAAAGGGCTTCTTTCAAATCTGCAGCTTGACGATATAATTTTAATTGCCATCGTATTACTTCTTTTAGCAG